>JAGAOP010000027.1 GCA_017623685.1 Spirochaetaceae bacterium | reverse complement strand
CAAGTTCAATAAATAAATTCTTTTCTTGAGTAGGAAGAACTAATCCCTTAGGTCCGTTTTTTGCTCGACGTAAAAACTTTACTTGAGTATAGTACAAATCTGCTTTCCCAGCTTTTCTTGCCTTTGAATGATAAACTGCAAGATTCCCACCGTAAAGCAAAATATTCAAAGGAATTGTTTTTCCTGGACGATTTTTAATAAATACGTAACCCCCTGAAAAATCTCTAACATGTAGCCACATATCTAAACCTTTTACATGATGGCGCAATAACTCATCATTTTCGGCAGCTGTTCTTCCTACAAAAATAGTCCAATCCTCAATTTGATATGTTATTCCTGGTCGTTTTTTTTCAATTTGTTGCTTAGGCTTTGTTTGCTTTCGCAATAATTGTTGCATTTTTATTGGATTTGGCTCTTTGCAAAGACTTTCATAGCTAGCTTCTAAATCCAACAATTCTTTTTGGGCTTTTTGAATATCATATTCTAAATCTGACAAACCTGAAACAGCTTTTTTGTAAGTATTGTAATATTCTGCAGCATTTTCTTGAACATTCTTTTTGGGATCAATTTTAATACTAACAGTGCCACCATTTTCATAGTCTTGGCAATCTAAATATTCTTGTTCCCCATCTTGAATTAAATAGCCATAAGATAAAATTAAATCTCCGTAATGTTTCCATTTTTCAGCTTGAAGAAAATTTTGCCGCTTTTCTTTTAATCGTTTAAGGGCTTGCTCCATTTTGCTGTGCTTTGAGTTATAAAATCTTGTAGCTTGTTCAATTAAGGCTTCTCTTGAAAGTTGACCTTGATGTTCTCTGTACCATAAATCTATTTTTTGGTTTAAAGAAAGAGTTTCCCCATTTGGCAACTGACTAAAATCTCGGATTTCCCATTTTTGGGGTTGCAACTCTTCTTTTTCTTGGGGAACTGCAAATATTCCTCCTGTTACCTCCCCACGACCGGGGCGTCTATAAAAAGAATCTAGGATTTTATTGTTTGTATCAGTTAATAAAATATTTGCGGCACCGCTCCACAATCTAATATATAAAAAAAATTTTTCTCCGCAATGGACAAGAATTATTTTTATAACTCGTTCATGGGCAATTTGTTTTACACTTTCAATTTTTGCCCCTTTTATCCTTGCTTTTAAGAATTCCATAAAACGCAAAGGTTTATCATTTTTGGGGACAGCTTGTTTTGTTTCATGAATTCTGCAAGCCCCGGCGGCTAGACATACAAGCAAAAGTTTTCCTTCCCCTGTTTTATATGTGTGAAAAGCAATACTATCATAACCGGGTTGAACAATCTGCTGAATAAATGAACCTTCCAAATTCAATTCATCTAAAACAGCATCAATTTCTTTGCAATTTAAAGACATCTTATTCTACAGTAATTACAGAAGCGTTTTTACCATCAATAGTAAAAGCTCGTTCTGGATTTGTGGGGTCAACAAAAGAAGCTATACCATTATAATAAACATAGTAATGAGTTCCTTTTGGCAAAAAAAGCTGAAGTTCATAAAATCCAGGACTTGTTTCTTTCAACTTATATATAGAAGAATCCCAGTTGGTAAATGTTCCACCTAATCTGATTTGCTGCCCTGGTTTTCCCTGATATACAAAACGCACATAATTTTCTGTAGGAATAGATGTGGAAGGTATTTCCTCCCGAAACATATCAACTCTAGACATTGTAATGTTTGAATCCTTATCTAAAACCTTTTTTTCGTTCATAGGATCAACTGTCCAAAGTCCGTCAATTATCAATCGATATGATACACTAGATATATCTTTGGGTACTTCTAAAATATAAAAAAACAAACTACCAGTTACATTATCATCTAAATCTCTGGCAACAAGTTTTTCAAAGGAGTGAATCTTTTTGAATCATTCAAAATCAAAAGCAATTCCTACGTGTCTTGCTGAATCCTCTGCAGTAAAAATTATATAATCAGATACAACATAGGGAGCTTGTACCTGATTTATTTCTGAAACGAGAAGATTCTTTGTGTATGTATCCTGTGCCATAAAATAGCCACAGAGTAAAAATAATATATTCAAAACAAAAATTCTTTTCATTACAATATTTTATCGGCAATATAATCAGAAAACTAAAGCACATGAACAAAAAAGCCGATTATAAACAAGACAAACACTTGTTATTTTCTGCCATTGTGGAGTACAATAAACTGAATGCCTGGATTAAATCAGCTGAAAAAATTCAGCGAAGATGTAGCTAACTTAGGAAACGAACTCAATATTCGAGAGGAAAGAGGAGAAGCTCCTGTTCAAGTGGCTTTACCTGATGTTCCCGAAACAGATGATTCCAACGATTTTGTGCTTGGAATGCCAGATGTTGAATCATCTAAAGAAGAGAAAACAGAAGATAGTTCAACCATAACATCTGTTTCTCAAAACTCGGATTCCTTATTAACCAATACAGACACCTCTGATTTCCCAGAACTAGAAAGCATTTTAAATCCAGTTGATGACGCTGATTTGGATTTTAGTGCCTTCCCTGATTTAGATTCAGTTTTAAACCCAGAACCTATATCACAACCTCAGGACGATTTTAAAGACCCTGCTTTTTCCGCCTTATTACAAGGTGATATAGGTATTGAAGAACCAACTTCAACTGAATTCGACCTTTCGGAAGAAGATTTAATTCCTAACGATGATTTGTTGCAAAATTTAAATGCCACAGCAAACTTTAACAATGGAGATGATTTATCTAAGCTTCCTTCTGAAAGTCTTAATGCTTCTTCTGAAAATTTTGATGTTCCAGATTTTGATTCAATTTCTGAACAAAAATCTTCTGAAACTGAAATGTTTGACGCTGGTGCAGTTGATTCCTTTAACGAAGACATTTCTGGTGGTGAATCTGAAATCCCAGAAGCAACCACAGAAGAAAGTGGCTTTGACCTTCCAGAAATCCCTGATTTTGACCAAATACCTTCTTTAGATGAACTTCCTTCTGAAAGCCTTAATGCTTCTTCTGAAAATTTTGATGTTCCAGATTTTGATTCAATTCCTGAACAAAAATCTTCTGAAACTGAAATATTTGACACTGGTGCAGTTGATTCCTTTAACGAAGACATTTCTGGTGGTGAATCTGAAATCCCAGAAGCAACCACAGAAGAAAGTGGCTTTGACCTTCCAGAAATCCCTGATTTTGACCAAATACCTTCTTTAAATGAACTTCCTTCTGAGGAAAGTGATTTTTCTTCAAATGTAGGGGTTTCTACAATTTCCAATATAGACAGTTTGGACGAAATTCCTGATTTTTCTATTGAAACACCAGATTCTTCAGGAAACAACAGTTCAGACATAGACTTTGCAGCCTTTGATGTTCCAGATCCAGCAGATGAAAAACCTGTTCATGAAATATTTGATGCTCCAGAAGATCCCTTTGACGGAAATCCTCCTACATCTAGTGAAAATGATGGATTTTTTAATGAAGGCTTTGATGACTTTGATATACCAGGATTTTCAGACCAAGCTGCAGGAGCTGCAAAGGCAAAACCAACTCCTGTAGACAAAAACAAAAGGGAAAAAAATACTCTTACCGACGAAGAATACGAAACCTTCAAGAAAAATCTTTCTGAATATCCTCTTAACCTAAGAATCGCAATACAAGAATTTATTGTAGACGATGAATTTAAAGATAATGTCGTATTTGAAGTAATTCAAAATGTACTAAAAAAAGCTCCTGCTAGACAATTAGCACAACACTTAGAAAAACTTTTGGACAAGAGTATTCCTGTTCCAAGAGATTATGAACGTCGTACTTTTGAACAATACGAGGAATATAAAAAATCTGCTGAATATCAGTTAAAGAATAGGATTCTTCCTGCTGCAATATTAACAATTATGGCTGGTTGTATCCTATTCTTGTTATTCTTGTTCGGAAGAAATGTAATTTATCGACCAATCAAAGCTGAAATCCTTTATAAAGAAGGTTTTGCTTTGTTAGAAAATGATTCATATCCTCAGTCTGAACTAAAATTCAACGAAGCATTGACTTATCAGCAAAAAAAACGTTGGTTCTTGCGGTATGCCGATGGTTACAGACAACACAAACAATACGCTCGTGCTAGACAAATGTTTAAAGCTGGGTTGCAAAGATTTAACAACGACAAAAAAATCGGTCTTGAATATGCAACTATGGAGTTAAAAGACCTTCGCAACTTTGAAGAAGCAGAAAAGATCCTTCGCAGAGAGGTTTTAGACTACCACATTAACGACAAAGATGGGTTACTCTTACTTGGCGACGTTTTCTTAGAGTGGGGAGACGAAAAAGATTCTTCAAAATACGAAGACGCTTATGAAATATATTCCGACTTGATTCAGTTATATGGTCAGGAAGACATATATCTATCTAGAATGATGCGCTACAATATACGTGTAGATAATCTTAGAGAAGTATTACAATACAAAGAATATTTTTATCCACGAAAAAAAGCACTTGATGGACAAGATTTAGTTGAACTTAGTGGATATCTACTAGATAAACTTTACGGATATATTGCTCCAACAGACGAATATTTACTTTCTTCTATCGAAGACGTTAGAGAATTACTGGAAAGAGCGGTAAGTGCAGCACCAGAAATTCCCGAAAGTCATTACAACTTAGCAATGTATTTTGTTCACACAAATAACAACATGGCTGCCACAAGCCTTTTAGAAACTGCTCTAGAGGTTTTTGAAAAGGTAGAGCATATGCCAAGAAAACGATTACTATGCCACATTAACACCTATAGGTTATTGGGTGAACTATATTACGAAGATAAAGAATATATTTTAGCAGAAGAAAATTACAGAACAGGTATCGACCTATTTGAAAAAGAACAGGCAGCCGGTTTGGAAGGCACCCATGACATAGGGTTACTATATGCAGATCTTGGAGATTTGAATTACTTTATTTCCTTTAATTTAGATGAAGCACTAGATAATTATTTATCTGCATTAGAAACAGAAAATGATACAGCCTCCATTAGATATCGGGTTGGATATATTCAATACACAAAGAATTCTTTCTCCGAAGCCTTAGGTTCATTTATAAAAACTATAGATTCTAAACCTTTAGATACCCATGTTCTATTATCTCTAGGCAACGTCCTTTCTTTAAAGGGTGACAATTATGCAGCACAAGGTTACTACGAACAGCTTATGGAAATCCTAGAAGGGGAACGAAGCCAACATGGAATTATGTTTCCACATGTAAATAAGGATCACGCAGATATTGTAGATTTATATCTAAAAGCCTCAAATAACTTAGGTGTAACTCAATATCGTTTATCAAAGCAAACTGGAAACAGTGGACTAAATGCAGAAGCTCTTGCAAACCTTTCAGCTTCTTTGCGAGCCTGGGACGCACTTACTCGCAACCAAGAAACTATGATAAGGCTACCAGGAAGTAATTTAGCGGAACGAAATATTTCCTACATGACACATCCTTTGGCAGAGTATGAACCTGCAATTTATACAGATATTCCTCGTGTACTAAAAAATGAATCTTCAAAAGAATAATCTTTAGCCTAATCGGCATAAAAGACTTAGCAAAAATTGAAGTTGGTACTTATAGTTTACCTTTTTATAGGAGAAAATCTTAATGAATAAATGGTTTTGCTACAAAGAAGGGATTGAAATTAAAAAGCGAATAAATGCGCTTTCAAAAGAAATATTTCGAAAGTCTATCCATATGTGTGCAGCCATTGTTCCTTTTCTTTTAGATATTGCATACTGGCCAGTAATAATTTTATTGTCATTAGTGTTGATTTTTTATTGCATAGCAGAATTTCTAAGGTATAAGGGAAAAACTATTCCTGTAATATCTGCTATTACGGCAGCAGCAGCCAGAAAAAGAGATGAAAACCATTTTGTTTTAGGGCCTGCCACATTGGCTTTAGGAATATTAATTACAGCTTTATTTTTTCAACCACTTTATGCTGCCATTGGAATATTTGCACTAGCCTTTGGGGATGGACTTGCTAGCCTTGTAGGTAAATTCTTTGGAAGAATCCATATTCCCTTTTCGGCAGGAAAAACTGTGGCAGGCAGTTTAACCTGTTTTGTAGCGATTTTTTCTTCTACCTTTTGCTTAACCCAAAAGGCTTTTCTTTCTTTTGCAATAGCTTTTATTGGAATGATTATAGAAATTCTTCCACTTAAAGATTTTGATAATCTGTTCATTCCTATAATAATTGCGGCAGTTAGTCAATTTTACTTCCACATATAATATTTATGCAGATTAGATAAAAACAAAACTGAACCTAAAATTAACAAGATACAGCCTACTCCCAGGATAAAAAAACAATCTGCTTGATTCATCAACATAGAACCTAGTACCAAGGATAAATAACCCCAAGCCATTTTTTTAAATTCTATGCTCATACTTGTTTCAGAATGAAGCACAAAAGAAAAAAAGGAAGCTATAAAACAAAACAAAGTAATCAACATAAAACTTCCTTCATAACCAAATCTAATAGAACAATTTGAAGGAATAATTCCTGTATCTATGGGAGTAACCCAAGTTAGTATCCAAGAGCCTGCTAAAATTACAAGAAGATTTCGTTCTGTATTTTGTATTGCCTTTGCAGTAAAAGAAAGCATAGGCATTAAAATTAAGGATAATACTTGTAAAATTTTTCCAAAAACAACTACGTGACCAAGTAAAATATATATTTTGGAATATGTTCCCCAAATATTCCAAGCTGGGAAAAGGATTCTTACACTTTCAATAACAACACCAACTAAAAAAAGTGAAAAATATATTATTTCCGAAGATTGAGTTTTTTCAAAATTAATAAAAACTACACATACTAAGATTATTGCATAAAAAAGCATCATTACAGAAGCTGCAAAAGAGGGAATAGGATTATACTGAAAAATTGGAACTTCCCAACTAAAATTTATCATCCGATCTACAGTCATAGGCATAGAAAATTTCCCTTTAACCATAGAAATTATTACTATTGCAGAAATCCCAAGGAGGAGGAGGATGGAAAAAATAAAAATACCAATTAGGCTTTTGTTTCTTGTATTCAGTGTCATAAAGATAGCATAACCTGAACACAAATTTATGTAAAGATAGCGAATCTAAAACCGAAATTTAATATGTAAGAATATCTAGTTTTATCGGATATTCATAATTTTAAATATAACAAGGAAAATGGCCATGAAAAGACTTTTAGGACTGTTAATTACCACAATTTTTTGCTTATTTGCAGTTTACGCAGGTGACGTTGCCGTTTTTGTTGATTTGGGTTTCTCTGAAGATGGGGAAACATATTTTTTTGGTCAATACGGTAGAAAAGATAAAACCTTTGAAGCATATGCAGAGATTTATACTGTAGATGTGGAAGATAATGATTTTGTAAAAAATGGTATCTTCAAATCATCAAGTGGTTCTACCACAAAGGGAAGTGCTTTATTTAAGGAACTACAAGAAAAACATTCATCTTTTTTTGATAAGTTCAATATTTGTCCCTCAAACTCCGAAAAATTGCTATATCTACGTGCAGATAGCGAAGAATCTGAAATCAAAGAAATTAAATTTAAAGACTTTGAATCTTCTACCGACGGGAAATCCTTTTTTTACAATGTTCGTCTAATGCCACTTTATGAAGGAAAAGGAGAAACCACAAAATCTTCGTTTTACATTGTAGTTGAAAAAAGCGATGAAGAAGGAAATATTTTGTCTAAAAACGTAATTGGAAATCCTGACATTAAACGGAAAGGAGTTACCGGTTATAAAATCGACAGAATATTTACAAACAGCAATGGAACTGGTTTTGTATTCCTTGTAGAAAAAACAATTACAGATTCCACAGGAATTTCAATTCGCTATATGGTTGAAACTGCTGAATTCTAAATTAATAATTAGCCATTTAAACTACCTAAAAGATGGAATATTTTAACTGTTCTCTTCTTTTAGGTAGTTTTTTTATGCCTTGAATTAACTCTAATTTCCATGATATAGTTATCCAAAATAAATACAAACAAGAGGCTAGTACTATGGCTATAAACTGTGGTATTGTTGGTTTACCAAACGTTGGTAAATCAACTATTTTTTCGGCATTAACATCAGCTCCTGCAGAAGCTGCTAATTATCCTTTCTGTACAATTAATCCTAATGTAGGAATAGTAGATTTACCTGATTCCAGATTAGATTTTTTAGTAAAAACATTTGAACCTAAAAAACGGGTTCCTGCCACTGTTGAATTTGTGGATATTGCTGGACTTGTAAAAGGAGCTTCAAAGGGGGAAGGTTTAGGGAATCAGTTTTTAGCTCATATCCGAGAAGTTGGTGTTATTGCCCATGTAGTAAGATGTTTTGAAAATCCAGACATCATTCATGTAAGCAATAAAATCGACCCTGTAGATGATATTGAAACTATAAACATGGAATTAGCTTTTGCAGATTTAGATACTGTTGAAAAGCGAATTGAAAAAGCCCAGCGTTCAGCCCGTGTAATGGGAAAAGATGAACAAAAAAAGGCTACTGTTGTCCTTGGAGCTTTAAACAAAATCAAACCCCTTTTAGAAAATGGGCAGCTGGCACGCAATGCAGACTTAACCGATGAGGAAAAGGCTGCAATTTACGACTGTCATCTTATTACAATGAAGCCAATGATGTACGTTTGCAACGTAGATGAAGAGGGCATGGAGAAAGGCAGTCCCTACGTGGAACAAGTAAAAAAAATAGCTACAGAACAAGGCAGTGACGTAGTTGTTATTTGTGGTAAGTTTGAAGCAGATTTAGCAGAAATGGAAAGCGAAGAAGAAAGACTTGAATTCCTTGCTGAAATCGGACTAAAAGAATCAGGACTAGCAATACTAGCTCGAGCTGCTTACAAATTAATGGGACTTGCAACTTTCTTTACTGCTGGAAGTGATGAATGTCGTGCTTGGACAATTCACACAGGAGACACAGCACCAAAGGCTGCCGGTGTAATTCACACTGATTTTGAAAGAGGTTTTATTAAAGCCGAAGTCTACCACTACAATGATCTGGTGGAATATGGCTCAGAAGCAGAAATCAAAGCCGCTGGCAAATACCGTGTCGAAGGAAAAGAATATATAGTAACCGATGGGGACATTATATTCTTTAAATTCAACGTATAAATTTTTTCAAATATAAATTTATAACTTGGTGGTAACGGTAAAACCTCTTTACTATTGAAGTTGAGCCGTTACCTCTTCCCATTCCAAAGCTAAATCATCCATTTTTTTCGTTAATTCATCGATTTCTCTCATTATAGAACGACTTTTTGTTGCATCACTGTACACAGAGGGATTAGCTAATTCATTTTCTAGTACTTGTTTTTTTTCTTCTAGAATAGATATTTCTTCTAATAGTTGTTCCTCTCTGCGTTCAAGACGGCGGCGTTCATTTTTTAATCGCTTTTGCTCTTCATGCTGCATGGCACCAGAAGGTGAATCTGAAATCTTTTCTTGTGTTTTTTTTGTTACCACTTGACTTTTAACAATTTCACTTTGCTCTTGTCTTTCCGCCTCTATTCTATCAAGATAATAGTTGTAGTCCCCAGGAAAATACCGTACTGTGCCAGTTAAAGAATCAGGTTTCGGAGAAACTAATTCTAAAACAAAAGTTGCAAGGGATTCGATAAAACCTCTATCGTGGGAAACAAAAACAACTGTTCCTCCGAAATCTTTTAATGCCTCCAATAAAACATCTTTGGAATTCAAATCCAAATGGTTTGTAGGTTCGTCTAAAATAAGCAAGTTCACCGGTCTAAGAAGTAATTCCAAAAGAGCAAGCCGGCTTTTTTCACCACCAGACAAAACGTCTAAACTCTTGTAAACATCATCACCTCTAAACAAAAAAGCACCAAGCAAATCCCTAATTTTTGGAATCAGCTCTAATGGAGCATCTTTTTCGATATATTCCAAAACGCTTTGCTTACCACAAATTACTTCTGCACTATCCTGAGAAAAATAACCTATGGAAACCCCTGAACCAAACTTTATTGAACCAGAAAACTGAGAATCTTTACCAGAAAGAATTTTTAGCAAAGTTGTTTTTCCAGAACCATTACGACCAGCCACCACCATTCTTTGATTTTTTTCTATAACAAGATTTAAATCATTAATAACATTGTGCTTGTTATCGTAGGATTTTGTAATTCCTTCTAAGGTTACTACAAGCCGCCCTGAATGAGGAGCAGGCGGAAAAGAAAAATGTATTTTCTTTAAAGATTCAGGGATTTCAATTTTTTGCTCTAAAATTTTATCCAACATCTTTTGCCGTTCTTGAGCTTGGGCGGCTTTGGTTGCCTTTACTCCAAACCTACGAATAAAATCTTCTAGCTTGTGGATTTCTTCTTGCTGTTGATGATAACGAGTCACCAAAGAATCTAATTCAACCTTTCTAATTTTTTCGTAATTTGTGTAATTTCCAGAGTATCGTTTTAATTCCCCGTTAAATAATTCATATACTTCTGTAACTGTTACATCTAAAAAATAACGATCATGGCTTACTAAAAGGAATCCGCCAGCAAAACTTTGCAAAAATTGTTCTAACCAGTTTCTAGCTTCCAAATCCAAATAGTTTGTAGGTTCATCCAAAAGCAAAATATCTGGACCTTGCATCAAAACCTTTGCCAAAGCAATTCTCATCTGCCATCCACCAGAAAATTCTTCTACAGGACGATTTAAATCTTCACGAGAAAAACCTAAACCTAACAAAACCTGTTCTGCAAGAACATCACGACGGTACCACCCAGAGTTTTCCAGTTTTTCTGATAACTGATGGTGCCGTTCAAGAAGGGGTGTGGGATTTTTGGGATTAGTAGATAAAACATCTCCTATTTTTTCTATTTCTGCTTCTAAGTCATATCCATATTCAAAGGCTCTATCAGCTTCTTGTCGCAAAGTACACCCTGAATGAACAATTCCAGACTGTGGCAAATAGGCTATTCTTGCTTCTTTTTGAGCTACACAATCTCCACTATCAGGTGCAACTAAACCAGCAAGAATTTTTAACAATGTGGTTTTCCCTGAACCATTTGCCCCTGTCAAAGCTGCTCGTGTACCAGGGGAAAGATTAATAGTCACATTTTTTAGTATATCTCTGTCCCCAAAAGCAAGGGAAACTTGAGAAAACTGCACTTTGGTCATACTAGGCCTACTTACCAAAGAAAATTACAACTGGGCTGGAACTTCTTGAAGATAATATTCCATTTCTAATTGTTGAACCTTCTGTTGTTTCAAGTCGTAACCCATTTTCTTCTATCTTGTACAAAAAGTTTATTCCCTTAGTGCTATTTTCAAAATTAAAACAAATCACGCCATCATAGTTCATTTGCAAAGACTTTGATAGGAATAAATCAAAAGATATTATACCTCTTCCTAACACTGAATTGGGAATAACACTTGGTTGCAGTTGCTTAAATCCACTCCAAGTAAAAGAATTTGAACCTGTGAAAGTTAAATCTCCATAGTTTGAACTAGAGAAACTAGGACCAAAAGCTTCAAGCTGAGCATATAATTGTTCTCGGCGACCAACTTCTTCAGAAATTATCTCTTCTATTTCCGAAGATATAGTTACAAGATTGTAAAACGTAGGTTTACCTTTTTCGTCAGTGTAGCTAACAACAATATAATTTTCAGATTTAATTGTCATTTCGATAGGTGTACCAACAAATTTATACTGTTTTGTTCCTATAGATTCTATTCCTGCAAAGGGGAACGAAACTGTTATTCCAGGAAGTTTCAGCGTAACAGTATTACTTTCTTTGCCTGTGTCAAAACCGTATCGTCTTTCAAAGAAGGATAAATCAATCCTATTAGAATCTATCATAGAAGCATAACTTTCAGGATACCATTTTTTTAACAAAGCAGATTCCAAGGCTTCATCAATAACTTCTTCTTCTTTTTCCACATTTTGTTCTTGCTGCTGAGAATCTCTAATATCGAACAACCTCAAATTGTAGGAAAAGCACCAACCTTGCGTTCCATCTGAAGTAAGAACCCGAAGCCAATCTCCTTCCATCTTGGAGGAACCAGACATAACATCCGAGCCTTTACCCTTGTACAAAACTTTGATAACTTCGTCTTTTCTTAACCTATAAACTTGTTTAGAAAGATTTACAGGTTCTTCCCGAATAGGAAGACCATCTAAAACAACTCTTGCATACTGATGCTGATAATCTAAAAATTTTTCTGCAGTTTTAACTACTTTCCGCTTAGATTCAGGCTCGGTAAGTTGCCACAAAGGAACTTCAAATTTTTCTTTTGAACTATCAGTTCCAATAATATATGAATTGGAAATATTAGATTTTACATATACAGGAACAATTTCTCCATCTAATAAACCATGTTCCCGATCTGACCATAATAAAACACCATAACCAAGTTTCCGATTAGAACATCCAGTTACCAACAAAATTAAAATAAAGAATAATCCAATAGTTCTTTTACTCATATTTGCAGAATATCATAAACAAGAAAGGGTGACAAGGAGAAAATCTATAAGAATAATATCCCAAAAATTGCACCCAAAATAATAATCAATATAGGATGAATTTTTGTTTTTGTAATAACAAAAAATGCAAAAGCATAAAAAATTATTTCAGGGATTTTTATTACCTGCTGCCATGAAAAATTTTCTTTTGATTCTGGAATATTCAATATAGCCAATGAAAACATCTGTAGTGCAGCAACCAAAATTGTACCACTTACTGCAGGTCTTAGTACCGAAAAAACAGATTGAACTAAAGGTTGTTCTTTTAGCCGGGTAAAAAACTTTGCAACAATAATTATTATTATCAAAGAAGGCAAAACAGTGGCTAGGGTTGTTACTATTCCACCGAAAACGCCATGTAATTCATAACCTATGTAGGTAGCCATATTTATACCAATAGGTCCCGGTGTAGATTCAGAAATAGCTACCATATTGTAAAATAATTCTTCAGAAATAAGACCGCCACCTACGATGGGTTTGTACATTAAGGAAATTGCAACAAGACCACCACCTATCGTAAACAAGCCAATATAAAAGAATACAAAAGCAAGTTCAAGTAAGCTCATTAAGTATCTTCCTCGCCTGCTTTATTTTTCAAAGCTTTTTTTGAACTTATTAAGTGAAAAATTACACCAATAATAGCACTAACACCGATTATAATTACAGTATCAATTTTTAGGAAATAAACAGCAACAAAGGAAGCTATAAAAATTAATAACCCCAAAATATTTTTTATGGTTTTTTTGCCAAAGTCCCAAGCCGCTTTTGTAAGAATTGCAGCTACAGCAACATTTATTCCAGCTAAAATCTTTTTTACCCAAGAAATATCTGAATAAGAACTTATAAAACTAGCCAAAAAAGTAATTATTATTATCGAAGGAGTCACAATTCCTAAAGTAGCAAAAATTCCACCTAGAATTCCTCCCCTATTAAAACCGATAAAAGTTGCTACATTTACAGCTATAATCCCAGGAGTTGACTGTCCTATGGCATAATAATCCAATAATTGATCTTTTGTTGCCCAATCTCGCTTTTCGGATAACTCTCTTTCCAAAATTGGCAGCATGGCTAATCCACCGCCAAAGGTCATAGCACCAATTTTAAAAAAAAGACCCCAAAGTTGCAAATAGTTCTTAATTGTTACATTGATTTTTTCATACATAATCTGAGTTTAAAGAAAAATAATAAAAATAGCAATTCAAAGTTTTATTGCATAAAAAAAAAGCCGGCACTAGCCGGCTTAACGCCCCCTGCTGGGCTTGAACCAGCGACACATGGATTAACAGTCCATTGCTCTACCGACTGAGCTAAGGGAGCTTCAATAAAATAAATGATATAAAATAACTAAAAAAAAGTCAATACATTAACACAATAAAACAACTCATTAATATATTTTTTTTATCTGCTTTGGTGTAATAATCTGAGAAACTGGAACATCATGGCTTTCTACAGGAACAAAATCTAAAAGCTGAAAATCATAACAAATTCCCACAAGGGACTTCAACAAAGGATGAAATCTCTGCCCCTTTAGAATTTTATCAAAATAAAAATCATAGTATCCCTTTCCATGCCCTAACCTTTCACCACTTACCGAAAAAGCTAATGCAGGAACTATAAAAGCCACTTGTTCTGACATTATAGCCTTATCTGCACAGGGTAAATAATCCCTTGGTTCCCGTATACCATAGGCTCCAGTAACAAGTTGTTTTTGAAGTTCAATATGATTATCTAAAAAATAAAAACTCATAGAAGGAGAGAGATTAGATTTGGGAAGTGCAATTCTTTTTCCAGACCTCATCCCTTCTAAAATAATTTCATCCAGAGAAAGTTCCAAATTTGTAGAACTGTATGCAAATATTATTTCTGAATCCTTATACAGTTTGGAATTCAAAAAGGATTTCTTAACTTTTATAGCGTCATTTTTTATTTGCTCTTTATCTTTGCAGTAATCCTTAAGCAAAGCTTTTATTTTTTTTCGCAACTCTTGTTTTTGAAAAAAAACACTTTGATTAGGAAGATTCATTTCTTTCTCTTGCATATTTATTCTCTAAAATTAGTATATCATATTTGCAAAAAAATAATTAACTTTTTTTCCAAAGTACTAAAGTTTAAATTCCTACCTCCGATATTATTAATGTACAGTAAAAATAATTAACGGCGGTATCGACATCCAGACGCCGTTGATTTCAGATATTGTATATGTGTCACAGAGTTAGCAATCGTCCAAATTGATAGCTCATAAAAACCTCCTTACTAGGTGGCAATTATTTTTAGAGGTGTTCCGATTGGGAAACACCTCTTTTTTTTGCAAATAGGTTGAAGATTATAGAAAATATGCCGATAATGAATTGTAAAGTTTTGTTTTTTTAGGGGTAATAATGAATTCATATAACGTATCTGAACTAAAAGAGAATACTTTTTTCACAGCTGATGTCGTACTGGACAAAACTTTTTTACTTTTAAACAATACTATTCCCCTTACAGCTGATTTAATCAAAGCATTAAATGATTGGGAATTCACTCAAGTATATTCTGATGGTTCCATTGGTACAGGTGTAATAAAAGAAACCCAAATTACAGAAATGTTCTCTAATGAAATAGAAGTAGACAATTCTTCCACTACACATAAACCAAATTCTGGAGAAGTTATTGGAGATTCTGAAACGGTGGATATAGGCTCCTTTGGGGTAGCTCAATCTTCTCCTGTAAGTGAGTCTGTAAAACAAGCGATTTTAGGAACTCCTCCAGTTAGGAAGCCTGAAATTTCAGCTGCCGAAAACGAACAAAAACGTATGGCTGTGGTACAAACTGTTTATAATGAATATTTAAACTATATAAATAGAGTTTACACAAGATATGCAACCCATAAAGAATTAGACTTAGAAGAAATGGCTAGAAAAGTTAGGGATTTGTGCGTCTTTATAAAAGACAATAGACGTTACGTCCTTCGTGTTGAACCAGATTTAAATGCAAACAATAGAAACTTTCTTGTTAGCCATTCCATGAGAGCCACAGTTTATGCCATCACTATTGGTTTGCAACTTAGAATGCCTTTAACAAAACTAGAAGAATTAGGTACAGCCTGTATTTTGCATGAAATTGGAATGTTAAGAATTCCTCCTCAACTTTATTTAACAGATAGACCTCTTGCAACAACAGAAAAAAATCAACTTAACACTCATCCCATTATTTCTTACACAATATTAAAAGGCTTTAATGCTCCATTAAATGTTTGTCTAGCAGTTTTAGAGCATCACGAAAAAGAAAATGGAACTGGGTATCCAAGACACATTAGTGGCTCACAAATTTCGTTATATGCAAAGATTATTTCTGTAGTTTGCTCTTTTGAAGCTATTACAGCTCCACGTTCTTACAAAGCAGCCGCAGGTTCTTTTGAAGCAATGGTTGAAATGTTAAAAAACAGTGGACAACAATACGACGGAACTGTAATAAAAGCTCTTTTGTATAGCCTCTCTTTATTTCCAATCGGTTCCTATGTATATCTTTCTGATGAACGGATTGGAAGAGTAATAGACGTAAACCCAGAAAATCCTAAAAACCCCATTGTTCAAATTGTGGGAGAAAAATCAAAATCTGGTGAACCCACTGTTATTGAAACCAACGAAACCACCATTCGTATCCTAAGAGTTTTAAACAAAGAAGAAACTGCGGATATAATTAAGGCAACTGGGGAAACAAAAACTTCGGAATAAACCGAAAAAACAATTTCTTAAGAAAAAAATTCTCTAGTTTGCTCAGTCTCTTGCATAAATTTTTCATCAACAACAGGAGGATGTGCTTGAAAATACAAAATTTGTTGCAATTCTTCTTGAGATCGAAATCCCCACAAAGGCACTGCATTTTCAAATTGTTTATAAAAGCCATATGCCAAAGGAATATTGCGTATTACGCCACCACATAATGGTTGCATTGCAATAAATCCCACATCACGTTCTTCACATAATTTAACAACTTCTTCATAGTCAGAAGAAGTAAGCATATTAAATGGCAACTGAATTGTTTCATACAAGCCACTTTCAACGGCTTCTTTTGCTATATTCACAGAATCAGTAACAATACCTATATGTCGTATTTTTTTTGTTTCTTTTAACTTTAACAGGGCTTTATATATTCCATCTGGAGAGTTTTTTTGAGGAACAAAAGAAGATGTTTCTATTTGATAAAGATCAATATAATCACAATCTAAAGCCACAAGACTTTCTTCTAAATCCAAACGAATTTGACTAGTAGAAAGAGATTGGGTTTTTGTAGCGATTATTAAATCTTTGCGTATTTGGTGAATTGCATAACCTAATCTTCTTTCACTTTCTGGCTTAGCACGAGAGGTATCAAAAAAATTAATTCCACCTTCGTATGCTTGTAAGACCAAAGAAGAGGCTTCTTCATCAGATTCAATATGCTGTAAACCGTATGCCCCAAAAGCAGTACGGCTTACAAGCAAATTTGATTTACCAAGTGCAATGTATTCCATAAAAATTAAACACGCTTATAGTTTTTAATTTCCTGTCGTATTCGGTTTACAAGTTCGCTTTTATGAACACGAATTTGCTCCATACTGTCTCGGAAACGAATTGTTACAGTTCCATCTTCTTTTGTATCGTGGTCAACTGTAATACAGAAGGGGGTTCCTATTTCGTCTTGGCGGCGATAACGCTTGCCGATTGTTCCAGACTGGTCGTAGTCAGTAACAAATTCTTCTTTTAGTTCACCTTGTATTTCACGAGCTAACTCTGCAAGCCCATCTTTTTTCATCAAAGGTAATACTGCAACAGTAATAGGTGCAATTTTTGGATGGAAATGAAGTACTGTTCGGTAATCTTCTGCCTCGCCTTCTTTTGCAACATTTTGTTCTTCGTAGGCATCACAAAGGAACATAAGAAGGTTGCGAGTTAAACCTGCAGAAGTTTCAACGATGTAAGGAATGTATTTTTCTGCACCATTATCTTGATCAATATACTGCAAATCTTTT
>JAGAOP010000026.1 GCA_017623685.1 Spirochaetaceae bacterium | reverse complement strand
CCTTCTACCGCAATACAATATTCCATACGTAAATCCAATGCTAGTTCAGCCAATTCTGCAGGTGAATCAGAATCCACTACAACTTGGGTCAATCCGTAACGGTCACGCAAGTTGATAAAAGAGATTCCACCGTGGTCTCGCTTCCGATGAATCCATCCATTTAATATAACTGTTTTTCCTGCGTCAGCCTTGCGAAGGTCTCCACAAGTGACGGTACGTTTCATTGCTTCCATAATGTTTATTATTATAATAAGAAATAGATTTCATCGCAATACTTGATTTATTACTTTGAAGAGTAGATTTTTTGTTTCCGTTTTTGCTGTAAGCAGTAAAAGTCAAGATTAGTTTGATAAAGAGTGTTACAAAGAGAAATATAATTCTTTTTGAAAAAAATATATTTTGCAAAAAAGTCGCAAAAATGTACAAAAAAATATCGGGTACATTCTTGATAGCAAGTGATAGCTTGCGGTCATCTTTGAAGTTGCGATTTTCCATAAAACCTCTTAAAAAAAAGTGACAATTAATTTTTAATTAGGAGCAAATTCAAAAAAATGGCAACTTTGCGAAAAAAAATACGAAAAAAGCCTTAAAATTTAAATTAAAAATTTATTTGCAACTTTTTTAGTGGGTTTGTTAAACTTGTAGAGAAAAGGACTTTTGTGATATATTTTTCTTATGACAATTTTTCAAGGTATTATTTTAGGTTTATTACAAGGAGTGGCAGAATTTTTGCCTATTTCTAGTTCAGGACATTTGGCTGTGGTACAGCGTTTATTTGATTTACAAGATATTCCTTTGCTTTTTGATATTTTTTTACATTTAGCAACTTTATTGGCAGTTATTATTTTCTTTTGGAAAAAAATTTGGTACTTGCTTTGTGTATTTTGTAGATGGATTACTAGACGTTCAAAGCAGGAAGATTCTTCTGCCCATTCTACAATAATTGCTTTCTTAATAGGAACTGGAGTTACAGGGGTTTTTGGAATCCTTCTTTCTGATTTTATTTCTGATATTTCAATAAAAATTATATGTTGTGGATTTATTATAACAGCTTTTTTACTTTTGCTTTCCGCCTGGATTGAAAAAAAATATTTCGCAAATAAAACATCTCCAAGTTCGGAACAAGATTCAGAGAATATATATGTTAAACCAATTCAAGGTTTGTTTATCGGTTTAGCCCAAGGTTTCGGTGTGTTTCCAGGAATTTCTCGATCTGGAAGTACAATAGCAGGTGCCTTGCTTTGCGGAGTAAATCGAAAAACAGCTGGTGAATTTTCTTTTTTAATTTCAATCCCTGCTATTCTTGGGGCATTTTTACTTGAAGTGAAGGATATTGGCCAAATTGGTTCTTCGGTGGGAATTGCACCTATTGTAGCTGGTTGTGCAGCGGCGTTTATTTCAGGGTTTGTGGCTCTTTTCTTTTTGATGAAAATAATTTGCAAAGGCAAATTGGAATGGTTTTCCCTTTATTTAATTCCTTTAGGAATTTTAGGAATTATCTTTTTTTAGAAAATACTATTTTTGCCACCAAAAAATTATTCACAAAGAAGTATGAAGTGTATCCCAAAAGTTAAAAGTGATTTGCTGTAAATACACTTCACGACTTATGCTAGAGCATTTATTTCTTCGATTACTTTGGAAGAAAGTTCTTTCAGCTGATCTGAATTATCTTTTACATTTGACATAAGATTATTCATTTGCTGTAAAGCGTGAAGTAACTCTTTTCCACCTCTTGCTTGTTCTGAAACTGATTGCTGAACTAAAACTTCTTGTTGTTTAACCTGTCTTGAAAGGTCTACAACTTGTTCAAATCGTTGCTGTGCTTCTCCAGAAGCATCAGATGTGGAATCGATTAAGCTTTTAATATTTTTAAGTACCTTAGAAATCTTTTTTGCTTGAATACCTGAATTTTCTGCCAACTTTCTAATTTCTTCTGCAACAACAGAAAACCCTCGACCTGCGGAACCTGCGTGGGCTGCTTCGATAGCTGCATTCATAGAAAGTAGTCGAGTTTGACTAGAAATATTTCGTATTACAGAGTTTGTTTCTTCTAGACCGTTAGAACCAGCTTTTATGTCTGCAATCATATTTGCTACGTCATTTAAACCTTCTCGCCCACGCTGAGATGCATCTGCTAAATCTTCTACAACAATGGCATTTCGGTCTAATACTGCACTAATGGAATTAACATTTTCAACCATCTGTTCAATAGAATCAGAGGATTGAGCAACGCATTCTGCCATGGAATTTACAATTTGTGTTAAAGTTTGAACTTTATCACCAGTAGTAACAACCTTGTCTGAAACAGAAGTAATAGTAAGGCTAATTGTGTTTTTTATTTCTTCTGCATGGTTTTCTTGCATTTGCTTTAAAGCCTGTTGCATATAATGGCTGCAATTTTCTGGTTTATTTAAACCATTGTAAATGGCAACTGCCAACTGTTCACAACTTTTGTAGCCACAGGAACTACAGTTTAGCAAATCCTTTGGTTCGTATTTTCTCATTTTTTTGTAAACAGATTTAATTTGTTCTTCTGAAGGTTTTTTAAATTTTAGAGTAAAAGTATCTGAATTGTTGCTATAAGAACGAGTATATAAATCTTCGCGCCAGATTTTTTCCAAAGATTTATTCATTGCTTTGGGTTTTAGTGGTTTTTCTTTTCCAGTCAGGTTTTGTTGCGATTTAATACGGCGTTCAATAAAACCTTCAACCTTATCTCTGTGACGCCCTCTATTCATTGTGCCAGGTCCACCATTGCAACCCATGTCGCAGTTCAAACAATCTACTAACTGGTATACTGGAGAATCTCCGCTTTGTATAGCTTCTGACAAGTGAGCTAAGTAATCGAAAATTTGAGGATGTCCTTCGATTCTACGGGTTACGTTGTTTAAGTCAGGAATGAATCGGCGAGTTGTTCGTAAAAGTCCACCTGGGGTACTAATGGAAACTCCTCGTTCTGCAGGTGGATTGTCGTAGTTTGATTTGGGAAAATCAGCAAGGTTTATATTGTTCTTTTCAAAATACTTTGCAACAGAACGAATTGTTACGTTATAGTCTCCCATGCCTATTTCATCAAATTCGCGCTTTTTAGCAAAACATGGTGAAATAACAGCAATTTTCATGTCTTTATATTCAGGACGAAATTCTTTTATCCAAGTAATTGTGTGTTGCAGTGGGCTTCCGTGGGGAGCAAGATAGGGAATTAGCTCAGGTCGATAAATTTCGATAAAAGAAACTAAAACTGGGCAAGTTTGCGACACTACCAATTTAGGTTTAGTTTTTTTTATGAATTCAACGTAGGATTTAGCGGTTAATTCTGCACCATAGGAAATATCGAAACAAGCTTTTATTCCCAAAGATTTTAACCATGCATTAAACTCCAAGTATAATCCATCGAAACTTGTCGCGATAGCAGGATCTACTAGTGCAATAATTTCTTGACCATTTTTTAAATCTGTAAAGAATTCAAAAGTATCGTCAATTCCGTGGCGAGCATCGTGGGAACAAGCATTAATACATTCGCCACAACCAATGCACAAATCAGGATCTATGCTTACATAATTTCCCACTGCATTATTACACATTTTTGCGGGACATACAGTTAGGCATCTATGACAGTTCACACATTTGTTTTGGTCTACTGCAATGATTGGACGCATGATTCCTCCTAACTATACTATTATTCTATAGTCTAAAGGCATAAAAGTCAATTTTTTGCAATTAAACAAAGAAAAAATATTCAAAATACTTAATATGGATTTATTTACCTAGTTTTTTGTGTCTTGTTGATAAGTTTTATTTATGTTAGACTTTTTATAAGGATATAAGATGAAGATTGTAATAGATTGTAGAATGATTAATTCTAGTGGAGTAGGTGTTTATTTAAAAGAAATATTAAGGTACCTTTTGGATAGCACCCATGAATTCTTGCTTTTAGGTTATTCTTCTGAAATAATACAAAATGTAAATTTTAAAAGCCTTAACAAAAGAATTAAAATCCTAGATTATCCTAAAAAGACATTTTCTGTCGATGAATTGCTTTTTGGTTTGCCACATAAAACTCGAAAATTAATCAATTCTTATGATTTATATTATACGCCATTTTTTAACATTCCAAAGGGAATAAAAAAGCCAATTTTTTCTACAATTCATGATGTGGTTTTTCCAGATATGCCCGAATTAACTTCTTGGTTGGGCTTAAAAATACGAATGTGTTTTTTTAAGCGAGCAGTAAAAAAATCAAAACTGATATTTACTGTTTCTGAGTTTTCAAAAGAACGAATTCAACATTATTTTGGATCTAAAAAGCCCATTGTTGTAACTTATAATGGAATTCCAGAATATTTATCACAACTTAAAGAACATCCAGAAAAAGAAAAAATTGCTTTTGATAAGCCTTTTTTACTTTTTATAGGAAATATTAAAAAACACAAGGGTTTATCGGTTTTGTTACAAGCCTTATCTTTGTGTAAAGAACAGGGACTTAATTTAAAATTATTTATTGTTGGTAATGGTGAAAATTTTCGCACAAAAGATTCAACTTTGGATGCTAAACAAGCAAATGTTGCATTTACTGGTTTTCTTTCCGAAGAAGTCTTGCGGGAATATATTAAAAATGCTGCTTTGTTGGTTCAACCATCTTTGTACGAAGGTTTTGGAATTCCTCCTTTAGAAGCCATGAGCCTTGGAACCCCAGTTTTAGTTTCAGATATACCTGTGTTTAAAGAAATCTATGCTGACTTTCCAGTTACCTTTTTTGAAGCGGGAAATGCAACAGATTTAAGTAAAAGATTAATTAAGTTGTTTGAAAATGGCATTCCTCAAAGAGTAAATTTATCTGATAGTCAAAAAACAAAATATACTTACGAAAAAACTGCAAATATTGTGAAAAAAACATTAGAAACTAATTAAAAGGGAGAATTACATGAAGGTTGCTATAGTTCATTATTGGTTAGTAAATATGAGAGGTGGGGAAAAAGTTTTAGAGGCACTTTTGGATATTTTTCCTCAGGCAGATATTTATACCCATGTTTATAACCCTTTGGCAATGAGTGAAAAAATTCGTAGCCACAATGTTTATACAACTAAGATAAATAAATTACCTTTTGCAAAGAAAATGTATCAGAAATACATGCCTCTTATGCCTAATGCACTAAAAGAACTGGATTTAGGAAGTTATGATTTGATTATTTCCAGTGAATCTGGTCCAGCAAAAGGCGTAGTTCCAAATCCTGATGCATATCACATTTGTTATTGCCACAGCCCGATGCGATATTTGTGGGATATGTACCATGAATATTTTAGAGGTGCATCTGGTTTTGTGCGTTTTTTTATGAAGCGTTTAGTTCCTTCCTTACGATTGTGGGATGTGATGTCCGCCAATCTAGTTGATTGTTTTGTTGCAAATTCAAATTATGTGGCAAAGAGAATTGGACGGTATTATAATCGCCCAGCAAAGATTATTTTTCCTCCTGTAGCCATAGAAAAGTTTGCTAAGGTAGAACGAAATCCAAAGGATTATTATTTGTTTTTCGGTCAATTAGTAGGGTACAAACGGGCTGACTTGGCATTGGAGGCTTGTGTTAAAGCAGGAAAAAAAATTGTGGTGGTTGGCGAAGGTGGTTCTGCTAAAGAATGTAAAAAATACGAAAAAACAGGTCTTGTAAACTTTGCAGGAAGAGTTAACGACGAAGAAATATCAAAATATCTTTCAGAAGCAAAAGCCCTTCTTTTTCCTGGAGTTGAAGATTTTGGCATTATACCTGTAGAAGCAAATGCCGCTGGTTGTCCTGTAATTGCCTTCCGAAAAGGCGGCGCCTTGGATTCAATAAAAGAAGGTGTTACGGGAATGTTTTTTGATGAACAAACAGCGGAAAGTTTAGCAAAGGCTATAGAAGCCTTTGAAAAATTACCAGAGGGTACTTTTTCAAACCGAAAAGATTTTTCAGATCATGTTGCACAATTTAGCCAAGCCGCCTTTACTGAAAAAATTAAAGCTTTGGTAAACGAAAAAAAACGTTATTAATTAAAAATGCCAACAATAATAGGGAAACCTTTACTGTTGGCATTTATATAAAAAGTAAAAATTATTTATAAGGCTTCTATAACAAGGTCACCCATTTTTTTTGTTCCCACAAGTTTGCCGCTGCTTTTTACAGCTTCTAAGTTTTCGCCAGTACCAGCTATGTCTCCTGTTCTCCAACCAGCGTCAAGAACTTTTTCTACAGCGGCTTCGATGGCATTGGCTTCTTCTGCAAGGTTAAAATCGTAGCGAAGTAGCATTGCACAAGAAAGAATTGTAGCCAAAGGATTAGCCTTATCAAGACCTGCGATATCTGGTGCAGATCCGTGAATAGGCTCGTAAAGTCCAGGACCTGTTCCGTCCCCAAGAGAAGCAGAAGCCAACATTCCGATGGAACCTGTGATTTGGCTTGCTTCGTCAGATAAGATGTCGCCGAACATATTACTTGTGGCAATAACATCAAACTGGCGTGGATTACGAACTAACTGCATAGCTGCGTTATCTACATACATAAAAGATAGTTCAACATCTGGATAATCACCTTTTATGGATTCAGAAACTTCACGCCACAAACGGCTAGATTCAAGGATATTTGCCTTGTCTACGACACATAGCTTTTTGCGTCTTTTTTGTGCAGATTCAAAACCAAGGCGAACAATTCGTTCGATTTCTGGGGCAGTATATTTTTCAGTATCCCAAGCGGTTTTACCGTCTTCGCTTCTGCCTCGTTCACCAAAGTAAATTCCACCAGTTAGCTCTCTAACAATAAGAAGGTCTAAACCTTCTCCGACAATTTCGCTTTTTAGTGGGCAAGCTGCAGAGAGTTGCTTAAACATAAGAGCAGGACGAAGGTTTGCATATACTTTCATTCCCCCGCGAAGACCTAGCAATGCTTTTTCTGGACGAAGATTTCCAGGAACATTATCCCACTTTGGTCCACCAACAGCACCTAAAAGAACTGAATCACAAGCTAAACAGGTGTCCAAAGTTTCTTTTGGTAAAGGTTCGCCTGTTGCATCTATGGCGGCTCCTCCAGCTAATACTGTTTTGTAAGTGAACTTGTGTCCAAATTTTTCTGCTACAGCATCAAGGACACGAACTCCCTCTCGAACTATATCTGGTCCGATTCCGTCTCCGGGTATAAGAGCAATAGTCTTTTCCATAAAATGTAACCTCAACAGCCGCAATAACGGCAAATTTAATAAATACTAAAATTAAATCAGTATATATTAATTATATTACTTCATGTAGAATAGGTCAATAAGAGTAATTTTTTGGTTGCTGAAATTAGCAAGGGGAATTTTGTTTTATTGACATAAAAAATGAAATTGTTATAATTAATAAAAAATTTGGAGGCTATATGAAAAATAGTATTGTTTCTATTTTGTGTCTATTAACACTTCTTATCGGGATTTGCTCTTGTGCTTCTACTCCTAAAATAAAAAAATCTGTAATTGAAGAACGTGAAGAAAGAATGTCTTGGGAAATAAATTCTCCCACAGGAACTAAAATTTATGTTTTAGGCAGTGTTCATGTAGGAAACGAAGAAACTGCCAAGATTGACCCTCTTGTAATGGAAGCATTTTTAACTGCTGATTGCCGTTATGGAGAATTAAGTTTAACAGATATTCTTTCCATGGAACAATATATTATGCAGGTTGTGGCTGATACGCTAGTTTTAGATAAAGAAGGAAAAAATGTACCTGTATATTATTTTTTGACAGAAGAAGAAACTGCATTCCTAATTAATCTTTGCAAAATATATTTAGATGAAGAATATAGTGAAGAAGTTTTTATTACTTTATCATTGTTGCCACCCTGGTATTGGAATAATATGTTGGATTCTATTGCAACAGAAGTTGCAGGCTATAATTCATCTTTGGGTGTTGATATGGTTCTTTATTCAAAAGCTATGGAAAATAATCTTGAAGTTTTAGGTTTAGATACAGTTGAGTCTCAAATTGATGTGTTGACTTTTGGTTCTCTCGAAGATCAAATTGCACTTTTAAAGTTAAATATTGAAAACTTGCAACAAGATGATTGGGACAAGAATATAAACGATACCTTGAACTATTATCTTGCAAATGACAAAGAAGGTTTAACAAAAGTTTTGACAGCTTCTGATGAAATAACTGATTTAGATCAAGAATATAATGATCAGTTTTTAGTAACTTTGATTGACGAAAGAAATAGACTCTGGGCAGATAAATTTGCTTCAATGCTTCAAGAAGAAAATAAAACTTATTTTGTTTTCGCAGGGGCTGCACATTGGCTTTATTCCCCTACAGTGTTTGAATTATTAGAGCAAGATGGCTTGCTTAAATGGAAGTAAAATCTACTAATAATTGTAAGCAAAAGTTTTTTGTTTCAAGAAATTGCCAAAAATAAAAAAATACCCCTAATCCAAAGAGAAGGGGTATTCAAGTCATAAACTAAGGTTTAGTTTTCGTCTGCAGAAAGAGCAGTTACACCTTCTGAAGCTTCTCTATCAATTGTCCAAGTAGTTTTAACTTTCTTTGTTCCAGCATTCATACCGCTTAACATACCGTAAGAATATAGTTCTCCAGTTAATTCAGGAGTTTTTTCATTTCCATCTGAAGTATATGTATTTACATAGTCAGCATGAGTAATTAGTTTTGTTACTAAAGGATCTGCATCATTACCAATTGTTGAATTTCCTACTGTAACAGAAATAATTTTTACTGTATAACCAACATCACCTGCAGAAATTGCAACACGGAATGTTACGGGTTTATCTGCAACAAAATTAGATGCACCTGGAATAGCTGTTAATGATTGAACTTCTTCAATAAACTTTGCATTAGTAGTAATTTCAGCTTCTGTTCCACCTGTGCTACTTGTCATGTCTTGGTTGTAGTCAATGTAGTATTCATAACCTGTATTTGTGTTGTTTGCACCCAAACCGATTACATAGTAGCTATAAGCATTCCAATCTTCTTGCTTTCCAGTTGTAGGATTAGTTTCACCATATAATTTGCGTGTAGTAAAAGCAAATGCTAAACCTGCTTTACCATTCTGTGGGTAATCCATTTTGATGTCGATAACAGCTGTATCTGCACCAGCAACAGAATCATACTTTAGTTTACCGATGTTGAACTTTAATAGAGAACGAATGTATCTATTATCATCGTTTGAATCTTCCCATACATGTTCCCATCTGCTGTTTTCTTTGTGGTTTTCAACATTAAGTTCTGGATCTTGAGCACAGCTGATAGCAAACAAGGCCAACAGAACGATTAACCCACCCAATAAAATCTTCTTCATAAAAATCTCCTTTCAAAAAAAGATATGCTAACCTAGCATATGACAGAAAAGAGAAATTTATGGGTAAATACGCAAATATACGAAAAAAAACCCAAAAACTTAAAATATCAGTATTTTTACGTATTTAGTTTCTGAAACTATGGATTGGAGCAGGAATTCTTCCACCACGATTAATAAAGTCTTGGCAAGAAAATTTACTAACTGGTAATATTGGAGCTCCACCAAGCAAGCCGCCGAATTCAGCCCATTCACCTGCGGTTTTTCCTGGAACTGGAATAACACGAACAGCGGTGGTTTTATTGTTCACCATTCCAATTGCCATTTCGTCAGCAATTATACCGCTAATTGTTGCTTCTGAAGTATCTCCAGGAATTGCAATCATGTCTAAGCCAACGGAACAAACACAGGTCATGGCTTCAAGTTTTTCTAAATTGATAGAACCTGCTTTTACTGCTGAAATCATTCCTTCATCTTCTGATACAGGAATAAAGGCACCAGATAGACCACCTACATTAGTACTAGCCATAACCCCGCCTTTTTTTACCATGTCAGTTAGCATTGCAAGGGCAGCGGTTGTTCCTGGAGCTCCTGCTGATTCAAGACCTAATTCTTCTAAAATACGTGCTACAGAGTCTCCCACATAAGGGGTTGGTGCTAAGGATAAATCTAGAATACCAAAATCTACACCAAGGCGACGGGCGGCTTCTGTTCCCACCAATTGCCCCATACGTGTAATTTTGAATGCCATCTTTTTAATTCCATCTGCAACTTCGTCTAAGGGTCTACCTTTGTACTCTTCGCAAGCAGCTTTAATTACTCCTGGACCAGAAACCCCAACTGAAAGAACAGCATCACCTTCTCCTGGTCCATGAAAAGCTCCTGCCATAAAAGGATTATCTTCTGGGGCATTACAAAATACAACTAATTTTGCACAACCAAGACCGTCGGCATCTTTTGTTCTTTCGGCTGTTGTTTTTATGATTCTACCCATGTCTTTTACAGCATCCATATTGATTCCGCTTTTTGTAGTTCCTAAGTTAATAGAAGAACAAACTCTTTCAGTAACAGTTAAAGCCTTAGGAATAGATTCCATAAGGATTCTGTCCCCAGGGGTGATTCCTTTTTGAACCAAGGCGGAAAAACCACCGATAAAATCTACTTCTAGCTCTTTTGCCAGTTGATCCAAGGTGATTGCCCATTCAGTGTAGTCTTTTTCACCACTGGGTTCAGCAACCATAGAAATTGGAGTAACGGCAATTCGTTTATTAATTATGGGAACACCAAATTCTGTTTCAATAGCACGACCAGTTTTGACCAAATGTTCAGCGTGTTTTAGAATCTTTTCTCTAATACGACGACGGCTTTCTTTTCCATTTTCACAAGCACAGTCCCGAAGAGAAATACCCATGGTAATTGCACGAACATCTAATTTGTAGTGCATAAACATATTTACAGTTTCTTGTATTTCTCTGGTTGAAAAAAGCATATATCACCTCTTATTTATTTTGCATTGTAGCGAAAAACGCAATTATTTCCAAGTCCTCTATTATAATATTGATACTACAGTTATTAGACTTTTTTAGTAGAGAAAAAAATAGAAAAAGTGATTTTTTAATTGTGAAAAATTAATCCCCTTCAGCAGGCCACTGGTTTGTAACAATTCCTACAAGGTCACAAAGAGCTTTGTGGGATTCTAAGCGAATTTTCGCACAAGCATCTTTTCTAGAAAGTTCTGTATCCATCAAAAGAGGCTTCCCAATGTGAATTGTTATTAGAGGATGTTTTACACCAAAGGCTTTGCGAATTTTTCCAGGTTCACGATAGGAAATTGCCAGTGGCAAAACAGGCAAGTTGTAGCGATAAGCCATGGTAAAAGCACCTTTTTTAAAAGGTCGAATTGGTTGGTAAAAATCCCAACGGCAAGATTCAGGAAATAAGTGAATCCACTTCTTTTTTGCATGAAGTTCATCAAAGGCTTCGTTGAATTTTCGCATTGCACTCATGGTTTCGGGAATTGGGATTCCTCCTGCGGCACGAATAAGAGCAGCATCTTTTCCTAAAAGATTGTCTGCACGGGCAGGAAACCAACTTCGCCTAAATTTTATTGCTTGAAGAACGGCAAGAAAATCCCAACGATAAACATGGTTGCAAATTGTTAATGCACCACCTCTTTCTTTAAATAGTTTTTTATTGTTGCGAAAATTTTCTCTGCCTTCAACCTTTAACCCGTAACGAATTTTTTGCAAAGGAAATACAATTAAAAAAATACCAGCATAAATTAGTACATGCCAAATTCTTGCTTTAAGAGATTTATCAAGGTAGGGATAATTTTCATCTATGTTTAATTGACGAATTATTTTTGGGTTTAGCATTGGTTGATCTGGTTGCTCAGGATAAACAAGACCCGTTTCTGGAACATATACATTATCTAGATTTTTGTGATTATTCATGAATAAAATAATACCACATCTTTATTAATGCGTCAAATAAAGTTACAGGGAAAAGCCTTATATTTTAAAAATGCCTATAAGGGTTAGGGTCAACGACCAAGTTGGGATAAAACAGCTTCGTTTTTAGGGTAAATTTCTAAAGCTTTTTCGTACCAAAAATCTGATTCAGCTTTTTTTCCTTGTTGAAGATAACAGTATGCTCTAGCACTTAGGGCATTATATCTGTCAGATTTATCCATGCGAAATTCCTTAGTATCTAAAAGCCGATTTAATATTTCCATTCCTTCTTTATAATTATTAAAAGGAGCAGGTGTGAAAATATTCTGGGAATTATACAAATACATAGCAGCTCCATAGGTTGGATCTATTTCTAGAGCTTTTTTTGCCATGGATTTTATTTTTGGACCTTGGCTCATGCTGTAGGTTTTTGGTTTTATTGAACAATTTTGGCTTACACAATCAGCGTAAATTACATACGCTTCTACCATTTCTGAATTCTTTAAAATGGCTTTACAAATATTTATTGCTTTGTCGAAATATGTTATTGCCTTATCATTCAGTCCAAGATAGCGATAGGCACGACCTAAAACATAATCACATCGTGCAATTAAAACTTGCTTTTCGTTTCCTGTTTTAGTGTTATTTATCTCGTCGATAAGAGCGTTGTATTCTGCTTCAAATTCAGCAGCAGTTTTTCCACGGCTATTGTACATATTATCTCTAAAAGAATAATACTTTTCTGGATAAGTTACTGTACCGGCTGCTGGAACTTGAGCAAAAATAAAGGAATTAAAAAATAGGGTTATTATTGAAATAATAATTAAATTACGTATTGTCTTCATATATTGAATATAACAATTATATCAATTATATGTAACAGTATAATCAATAAAAATCATTATTAGCAATCTTCTGCCCAGCATAAACTACGACCTACTGCCTTATGCCATCCTTTCAAAAGATGATTGCGTTCTTCTGAAGAAATATTAGGATGAAATTCAGTATCAATTTGTCTTAGTTTTTTTATTTTGTCTGTATTTTCCCAAAAGCCTGTGGCTAATCCTGCCAAAAAGGCTGCTCCCAAAGCAGTAGTTTCTCGAGTAACAGGGCGTTGTACTATGCAATCTAAAATATCTGCTTGAAATTGCATTAAAAAGCTATCTCTAGTTGCACCACCGTCTACCTTTAGCTCCTTCAGCTTAAATCCCGTATCTTTTTCCATAGCACGAACTAAATCGTAACTTTGGTAAGCGATAGATTCTTGAGCGGCACGAATAATATGTTCACTTTTTGTGCCTCTAGTTAATCCAACTAAGCAACCTCTTGCATACATATCCCAATAGGGAGCTCCTAGGCCAGTAAAAGCGGGAACTAGATATACTCCTCCAGAATCATGGGCTTTTTGAGCATAATATTCAGCATCTCTGGATTCTGTGATTAACCTAAGTTCATCTCTAAGCCATTGAATTACTGCCCCACCTACAAAAACACTACCTTCTAGGGCATATTGGATGCTGTTATTTGCACTGGCAGCTATAGTTGTTAATAGCCCATTTTCACTTCGGAAAAGTTTATCCCCTGTGTTCATTAATAAAAAGCAGCCAGTTCCATAAGTATTTTTTACTTCACCGGCTGAAAAACAGGCTTGACCAAAAAGTGCTGCTTGCTGATCTCCTGCAATTCCTGCTACAGGAACTTGGACTCCTTGGATATTTATGTTACCATATATTTCGCTAGATTTATGAACTTCAGGTAACATAGAAATAGGAATATTTAAGTGGTTACAAATATCTTTATCCCAACATAAATCTTTTATATTGTACAACATGGTGCGGCTTGCGTTTGTATAATCTGTTACGTGAAGATTTCCTCCGGAAAGTTTCCATAAAAGCCAAGTGTCAACAGTTCCAAATAAAAGGTTACCTTTTTTTGCTTTTTCTCTAGCTTCTGGAACATTTTCTAAAATCCATTGTATTTTTGTGGCAGAAAAATATGCGTCAACTAAAAGACCTGTTCTCTCTTGAACAAGGTTTACAAAAGTTGCGTCTTTTTTTAGTTCTTCGCAAAGATTAGAGGTTCGGCGACATTGCCAAACTATAGCATTATAAACAGGTTGCCCAGTTTCTTTGTCCCAAAGAATTGTTGTTTCTCTTTGATTTGTAATGCCAATGGCTGCAATTTCTTCTATTTGAATGCCACTTTGGGCAATTACTTCCATCATAACCCCATACTGGCATGAATATATTTCCATAGCAGCTTGTTCAACCCATCCTGGCTTTGGATAATATTGAGTAAACTCTCGTTGTCCTTGGCAAATGATGTTCTGGTTATAATCAAAAATAATACAACGGCTACTTGTTGTTCCTTGGTCTAGAGCTACCACATATTTTTTCATGTTGCCTCCAATAATCTTTGAATATTATTGTATCACGATGATAAAAAATTATGAAGAAAAAATAGTTGCCCTTTACATAGAAATTTCTGAAAAATTTTAAACTACTGAATAACTACAAAATCCTTTGCCCAAAGTTCAATTATTGGAATAAGATTTTTAGTTGCTAAAATTTCTTTGTTTTTAGTAATAATTATTCCGTCTACTGATAATTTATTTAGGAGATCAAACCCTTCTTTTGCTCCAAGAACAAAAATGGCTGTAGATAATGCATCTGCCACCATTGAATTTTCAAAAATAATTGTGGAAGACAAAATATCTTTTTCTGAAGGATAACCAGTTTTACTGTCTAAAATATGGTGATAATAAATATCATCTTGAACAAAAAATCTTTCGTAGCCACCAGATGTAACTACGGATTTATTTTCTACAGGTACAATTAATATAGGTTCATCTCTAGGGTTTAAAGGGTTTTTAATTCCAACACGCCAAGGTTGATTTTTTTCTTTTTTTCCAAAGGCATAAACGTTGCCGCCTAAATCGAAAAGTGCTTTTTTTACCCCTTCTTGAGTAGCTATTTTTGCCAGTTGATCTGCCGCGTAGCCTTTAACAATTCCCCCTAAGTCAAGGGCCATATGAGTTTGGGGTAAAAATACAGTGTTATTTTCAAAATCCAACTGAATTTTTTTGTAATCTATTAAGGGGAGCCTTTCTTTTATTTTTTCCGTAGAAGGAAGGATAGGAGTTTCGCTACCAATATTCCACAAAGTGACTAAAGGTCCAATTGAAGGCTCAAAGGCACCAGATGTAATTTCTGCAATTTGGCAGGCTTTTTCTAAAACTAGCAAAACTTCTGGATGAACAGTTACGGGATTTTTTCCAGCCGCCTGATTAATTTTTGAAATCTGGGAATTTTCTAAGTTTGTACTGAACAAATTTTCAATATCTTTTAGCCTTTGAAACATTTTATCGTACAAAGTTTGAGTTCCATCTTCATACAAATTAATAGAACAAACTGTTCCCATACAGAGCTGACTTTGACTCGGAACTGTATTGTTACAAGAAAAAAAAGTTAAGGAAAAATAAATTGTAAAACAAAAACAAATAATGTTAGGTAAATTTTTTTTATGTTTCATATTCAACATAAAATATAACATATTATCGAAAAAAAAACTGCCTATTTCGTAAAAGAATAGGCAGCTGTAATTCTTAGGTATGTTTATAGCTCAAAGGTTTTCATTTCACCCTTGCCCTTTACTTCACATTTTTGTACATCGTAGGATTTATCGGAAATATGTTTTTCTAGCAAAGCCATTGTGGATTCAGTAATTCTGATTTTTCCTGGAGTACATAAAGATTCCATGCGATTAGCAATATTTACTGTGTCCCCCCATATGTCGTAGATGAATTTATTTTTGCCTATAACACCAGCAATAACAGAGCCAGAATTTATACCAACCCTAATTGAAAATTTTATTTTTGCAGTTTCATTATATTTTTCTAAATCTTTGTATATTGCTTTTGCAAAGTTAAACATGGTTATTGCATGGTCTAAATTTGGGGTGGGAGCCCCAGCAACTGCCATATACGCATCCCCAATGGTTTTTATTTTTTCTACACCCATTTTTTCAGCTCTTTCATCAAAAAGCGAGAAGAGGGAATTTAGTGCATTTACAATATTTTCTGGGGTTTCACGGTCAGAAATTTGGGTAAAATTTACAATATCAAGAAATAAAACTGTTACAGATTCAAATTTATCAGCTATAGTTTTGCTTCCAGGAACTTTCAATCTATTTGCAACATTTTCTGGAAGGATATTTCGCAATAACCTTTCGGATTTATCCCGTTCAATTTCTAAATCTATGGTTTTTAGCTGAATCTGAGTTTCAAGTTGAAGTTGAAGCATCTTGTTGATTTTTTCTCGTATCATAATTATTACAAGAGATAAAATAGCTACAAATATTCCAACTATAACCCAGAAAAATGGTTGTTCGTAAATAAACGCTTCTTTTTCAAATTCTAAAACTGTTGGGTCACTGCTCATGGTTTCGTCAAAACTCATGGCAGAAATCAATAGCTTGTATTTTCCAGGTTTTAAGTTTGTATAAGACACAACCCTTGTTTGTGTTGGTTGACAAAAATCTGTATCAAATCCCACCAATTTATGTCTAAAACGTATTCTTTCTGGAGCAGTATAACTTAAACCGGTAAATTCAATGTCTACCCGTTTTACACCTGAAGGAATAACAAGATTATTTTTAACAGGAATTTCTTTGCCATCTAACACTATTTTTTCGATATGAACAATGGGAGTATGGGTTGTATTTTTATTTTTTAAAGGATCGTAAATTGCAAAGCCGTCTACTAAAGTAAACCAAACCCTGCCATGTCGATCTATCATGCTAAGTGCAGTTGAATTAACTCCTGCCGTGTTTATTCCATCGTTTTGGTTGTAGAATTTTGCATCAACGTTATTTATTTTTTCTAGTGCATAGTTATCTAAGTCGCTAAGTGTAACAGATGAAATACCTTTGTTACTAGTCATCCAAGCAATGTTGGAATTGTCGAAAAGGATTTGAAAGATGGAATCAGTACCAAGACCTTCGGCTCTAGTGTAATTAATAAATTTGCTTTCTGGTGAATTAGTAACTAATTTACCTTCTTTTTTTATGTAGCGAGACAAACCTGTGCCGGTGCTAATCCAATAAACCCCATTTTTATCCTGAGTAATTTTGAATACCACATTCCCAGACAGACCTTGCTCTGTTGTAAATTTATCTACTATGTTGCCATCTTTCATTATAAAAATGCCACCACCATCTGTTCCAACCCAAACAAAACCTTCTGTATCTTCGTAAAGGCACATTATATATTCAATATCTAAGCCATTTTTTTTTGTTAATGTAGTAAGAGTCCCATCAGGTTTAATTATACTTAAACCCGTGGTAGTTCCAACATATACGTCTCCATTTTTTGTTTCTATGGAAACACGGGTTTTATCTCCAGCTAAGCCATCTTCTGTTGACCAACTTTTTATTCCATTTTTGGAGTATCGAATATGAGCTGGTTTTGTATATGCGTTTAAAAGGATGTCACCATTAGAGGCAACTTGAATATGTCGAATTCTAAGGTCTTTACAATATTCTGTAAGTTGATTTGTAATAGGAACATTATTTTGGTAGCAATATAATCCATTATCGCAACCTACCCAAACAAGACCATCTAATCCTTCAGCGATAGCATTTACAGGAGAATCCAAAGATACGGTTCTAAATTTTCCTAAACTGATTTTTGTTAAGCCAGAGGAATCTGTTGCAACCCAAATATTTCCTTCTCGGTCTTCGATGATTTTATTAATATTACTTTGTCTAAAAGTAAAATCATTTGTAAAATCTGCAAAGGTTCCATCTCTGTAAAGAGAAATACCTTTTTCTGTTCCAAACCAAATACCACCAGATGAATCATGGCATATTGTCCAGGTTGGAACTGTATCAAGTTTCGTATTTGTGATAATTTTTTTTGTTATATTATCTTGTAGTTTTACAATTCCTAGCTGACCCAACCCAAACCATAAAGTTCCATAGGAATCTTGACTAATTGCAGTGGCATGGAAACTACCTAATTCATCAAAATTTGTGTATCGAGAAATTGTTCCGCCTGTGTAATGGTAAATACCATTTGTGTTTGCAGTTAAAATCCAAATTCGTCCAGAAGTATCACAAAAAAGCCTTTCAATAATTGTTTTATTCAAATCTTTAGCATTTGAAATATCTGGAAGAATAATGTTATTCGAATCATCTATGTAACAAACTCCTCCAGCAGTTCCAATCCAAATGTTTCCTTCTAAATCCTCTATTATGGTGCGAATTGAATTATTCGGTAACCCGTCATTTGTTGTAAATAAAATTTTTTCGTCACCAGAAATTTTTTCTACACCACCATCATTAGAACCGACCCATATGTTTTTATTGGAGTCTTCAAAAACTGAGCGAGCAGACATAAAGGAATAATCATGCCCTGAATGTTTATTAAATGTGATGAATTTAAAACCATCAAATCGGACTAAGCCTTCGTAAGTACCTATGTATATATATCCATCTGAGGATTGAATAATGTCAGTTATAGTTCCAGGAACTCCATCTGTTGTATTCCATCCTTTAGTAATATAATCATTAAGAAAATATGGTTGACTTGTTATGGTATGACTAACGAATAGAAAAAAAACGGCGAGAAAAGATTTTTTTATGTTTTTCATTTGTTTATCTTAGTACACTTTATTTTTTTCTACAAGTTAAAATTTTGCAAAAACGAAAACAAAAAATCTGCTCTTTATAAGATAGGTAACTTATAAATAGTAATGTCACCAGTTTCTTAAAACTGAAAATATATTTATATGGGCAGTTTAAAGTCTTTCCTATATATTTTGAAATTCAAGCTCAGGAGTGAAACCATTCAAGATTTTTCTAAGGATAGTTATTCATCTAAACTTGAACTTCCGTGAATAAAGCAGAGAGTAGTTTAAAAAAAATCAGTGCCTTTAGGATAAAACCATCTGAACATTCTGTTGTGATTCTCATTGGAACCTCTCTCGCTTGCACAATAGGGACGGCAAAATGTAACACAGTTTTGTTCAACATTTTTTACTGCTTACAAAAAAAATCATAAATCTTAGTAAATATATTGACAAAACAGATAATTGTGTTATATTTGTTCATGTTGCATTGAAAAAAAGATTTTTTATTTTCAGAAACGTTGTTTCCTATAAAAGACATATTTTTCAATGCAGAGAGGGTATACTATGAAAAAAATTATTCTAACTCTAGTATGTTTGTTGGTTGCAGCTTCTATGTTTGCTGTAGATTTTTCTGTTGGTCTCAAGGGCGATCTTGGTTGGAACAAACTTATCGAAAAAACTATGTATGACGGCGAAGAACAAGGAGATGCGGACGAAGATTACAAATTTCGCTTTGCAGGTAAAGTTGGAGCAGTTTTTGGAATGCAGTTGGTAACTTGTAAATAGTAATGTCGCCAGTTTCAATGAACTGATGATGTTTTTTATATGGGAATCTTAAATTTTTTGCCCATATATTTTTGAAGTTCCATTTCAGGCGTTGAGCCATTAAGTATTTTTCTTGGATAGTT
>JAGAOP010000025.1 GCA_017623685.1 Spirochaetaceae bacterium | reverse complement strand
TTGTCCCCTTTCATGCGGTGATAACGAACAACAATATCTTGTAAAGTATTGTTTAAACCATGCCCCATATGAAGAACACCTGTAACATTTGGTGGAGGAATCACAACGGTATAGGAATCGCCCTTACCACAACAAGAACATTCATCTTTGTGAATTGGGGAATCAGAATCGCTTTTTGGCTTAAAATAGCCCTTTTCGTTCCATTCGTTATAAATTCTGTCTTCAAAATCTTTTGGATTGTAAGCTTTTTCTAGTTCAATTCCTTTCATATTTATACCTCGTAAAGTCAAATAAGTATATAAAATTTATCAGAAGGTTTCAACATAGCACAATGATTTGCATAAAAAAAGTTACTTGCCTAATTTCCAGAGCGTAAAAATACTTTAAATAATATCAAAAAAAATTCGCATTCCAGAAAAAAAAATCTTAACATTTTAAATGAATCCAAAAGTAAAAAAAAAGATTCAAAAATGAAGGAGAAAAAAAATGAAAACCTTTAAACATTTTACCCTAAAAACACTTATTCTAGGGCTTATGGTTTTATTTGCCGCAGGAGTTGGCTTTTCTGAAGCAAATGAAGTTTTTAATGAAATTGGGGTTAATGCCATAACTCGAGACCCAGTAGAAAACGGCGAAGTTGTATTTGGAGGTGTATATAATGACACCGGTGTAAAGCTAGATCTTGAACGGTTTTGGGTGGATGCTAGAGTTAGAATGGATTTGTTTTCTTTGAATGAATGGGAAACAGCAGAAATCAATTTGATAAACAATAAAACCCATATTAATGCAGGTTTTAGACCTTTTAAAAGCATGGATTTTACACTTGGAACAGATTATGACTCTATTTTACCCGGTGGCTATATGTACGCTTATAACGACGTAATTCCTAATGCTCGTTATGGAAATACAGGTTTTACCTATGAATACACAGGGTTAAAATCTTTACTAGGATTAACTATGGCCATGAATATTCCATTACAAAACAAGATGTTTTCCAATGACAACGTTATTGAAATGAACGGCGCAGTTTGTTACGAATCCCCTATTGGTATTAATTTAGGTACAAGATTTTATGGTAACTGGATAGATGACTTTTCCATGGCAGCCTTTGTAAGTGGAGGAGCAAACTCAAGAATTTCCTGGGTAGCAGGTTATACATACAAAGGAAAGAGTGTAGACGGATTAACTCCAGCAGATCATTATATTGATACAAGTACAAACTTTGCCCTTGGTTTTATAGATATAAGCACAGACTTTGAAATAGGTTTTAAAGGAATTAACAATGCAAGTCCAATGTACAACGGCATACAAGTGGCTCTAAATATTTTTGACAGCATAATTCCAAAAATGACGGTTATGTATAATGTTTCTGATGCAAAAAACTTTGATAGTAGTGTACGCACTATGGTTTTACATCCAAGACTTCTTCTTGAAAAAGATAATTACCGAATAAGTGTTGGAACAGAACTATTATTTGTTGAAACTGCAACTTCTGATATGGAAGTAGGCTTTTCTGTTCCTATTTATTTGAAATATTGGTTCTAAAAGAGATTAAAACTTAAAAATTAGAGTTATTATAAATGTTCTTTTATGAATTAACTTAAAAAACTGAATACTTATGCGACAGTCAATTAAAGATTGCCGCATAAGATTTTCTTTAAATCTCTCCATTATTATTTTTCATTGCAAGTCTATCAATGTATATTTATTCAAAAAATTTGAATAAATATACAAAACATTTATAAAACCCCTTAATTTTTTTTTCTAAAGTCAGTATAATACAATTTTAGTATGGATACTAAAGCATATATCGTCCTAGCAAATGGACAGGTCTTTGAAGGAAAAAGTTTCGGTGCAACAGGTTGTGTCACCGGAGAGGTTGTCTTTACAACTAGTATGACAGGTTATCTTGAAACCCTAACCGACCCTAGTTATCACAGACAAATCGTTTTGCAAACTTTCCCATTAATTGGAAACTATGGTGTTATTCCACAAGATTTTGAAAGTGGCAAAATACACCCAGCCGGCTATATTGTACGAGAATGGTGTGCAACTCCTTCCAATTTTCGTTGCCAAGGAACTATTGACCAATTACTGAAGTCCCAAGGAATTGTAGGCGTATATGATGTAGATACTAGGGCTTTAACAAAAATTATTCGTCAACAAGGTTCAATGAATGCAAGATTAATTAGCTTTAGTGGCGACAAAGAAAAAGATGTCCAAGCAGCAGAAGAGCTTGCTTCTGTGCAATATTCCCTAACAAAAAACTCTGGATTCGTAGCTCATGCAAGCAATATTCGTCTTTTTGAAGAACTTGCAAATCATAAATTAGCCAAAGCTTCTCTTTCTGTTTCAAAAAGTGCAGAACAGGTTGCAAAGTCCGCTACACAGGCTTTCCAAGAAGCCCTAAGCTACAAAGCGGTTCCCTTAACTTCAGAAGGAAAATTAGCTACAACCTTAGAACAGGCATCTTGGAGAGGAACAGGAAAAAAAATAACACTTTGGGATTTTGGATCAAGGGCAACCCTAAAAAAAGAATTGTTAAAACGAGGTTTTGAAGTCCAAGTTTTAGCTGCTGATTCCAGTTGCGATGACATTATGGATTCTTGTCCTGATGGAATAGTTATTTCCAATGGGCCCGGAAATCCAGAAGAATACACTGCTGCAATAAGCGAAATAAGCAACTTAATTGAAACAGGTGTTCCAATTTTTGCAATTGGATTAGGTCATTTGCTATTAGCACTAGCGACAGGAGCTAAAACTAAAAAATTACTTTACGGTCATCGTGGCTCTAGCCAACCAGTTAAAGAATTATCCACTGGAAAGGTTTACATTACAAGCCAAAACACAGGATATGTTGTAGAGTCACTACCAGAAAACGCAGAACTTTCCTTTAAAAATTGCCACGATGGTTCATACGAAGGAATTGTTTACAAAGATTTTCCTGGAATTTCTGTTCAGTTTCAACCGGAATCAGCTCATGCTCCGTTAGAATCACGAACCATTTTTGATTCATTCTTTGACTTGATTGATGCAGTTAAACAACTGCAAAATGCTTAAGGAGAAAGTTATGCCACTGAATTCAAATATACATAAGGTTATGGTTATAGGTTCTGGTCCTATTGTAATCGGACAAGCCGCGGAATTTGATTATGCTGGAACTCAAGCTTGCAAAGCATTAAAAGAACAAGGATTAGAAGTTGTTCTTGTAAACTCAAATCCTGCAACATTAATGACAGACCACACAATGGCTGATGCAATTTACATAGAACCGCTTATTCCAGAAACAATAAAACGTATCATAGAAAAAGAAAAACCAGATAGTTTGCTTTCAACTTTAGGGGGACAAACAGGCTTAACTCTTTCAATGCAACTTGCAAAGGAAGGTTTTTTGCAAGAACATGGGGTTCAGCTTTTAGGAGCAAGACCAGAGACCATCGACAAGGCAGAAGACAGGCAAATGTTCAAAGATACAATGGAATCCATTGGAGAACCCTGTATTCCTTCTAAGGTTGTAACAGATTTAGAAAGTGCCTTATCTTTCGCAGATGAAATTGGTTACCCTGTAATTGTACGACCTGCTTTTACTCTTGGAGGAACAGGTGGGGGTATTGCCAATTCACTAGAAGAATTACAAGAAATCGGACAAAACGGGCTACATCGTTCTCCTATACATCAAATTCTAGTTGAAAAATGTATTTCTGGTTGGAAAGAAATTGAATTTGAAGTTATCCGTGACAGTAAAGGAAACGCTATAACAGTTTGTTCCATGGAAAACTTTGATCCTGTAGGTGTTCATACCGGAGACAGCATTGTTGTTGCTCCAGCTGTAACACTTTCAGACAAAGAATACAGCATGCTAAGACATGCTGCTTTAAACATTGTTTCTGCCTTACAAGTAGAAGGTGGATGCAACTGTCAGTTTGCTTTAAAACCAGATAGTTTTGAATATGCTGTAATTGAAGTAAACCCTCGTGTTTCCCGTTCATCGGCTCTAGCTTCAAAAGCAACAGGTTATCCCATTGCAAAAGTTGCATCATTAATTGCCATCGGCTACACCTTAGATGAAATACCCAATGCTGTAACAAAAACAACTACTGCTTGTTTTGAACCCACAGTTGATTATATCGTTGTAAAATTCCCTAAGTGGCCCTTTGATAAATTTGTTTATGCAAAGCGTACCCTTGGCACTCAAATGAAGGCCACTGGCGAAGTTATGTCCATCGGTACAAGTTTTGAGCAAGCTTTAATGAAGGCTGTTCGAGGAGCAGAAATTTCTATTTCTACTTGTAGGCTACCTGCATTTGCGGAAGAATCCCCAGAAAAGATAATTCGTCGGGTTGGAGAATGTACAGACCAACGTCTTTTCGCTATATTCGAAGCCCTTAAACGAAACCTTCTTTCTATCGAAAGAATTCACGAAATAACAAAAATTGATCCATGGTTCCTTGCAAAACTGCAAAATCTAGTGAATGCAGAAAAAGAAATGGAATCCATAAAGGAAAAAGGAGAACTCCTTACTCCAGAACTTTATTTGAAACTAAAGAAACTAGGTTATCCCGACGTTGTAATTCAGAACATGACAGGAAACCAAATTCCAGGAGCTTCTGGAATTCTTGCAGATGCAGAAGCTGCCTCTATTGCTCGTTCAGCAGGAAGACTGGCTCATATTCCAGCCAGCTACAAAATGGTTGATACCTGTGCCGGAGAATTCAGTGCAGAAACTCCATATTTTTATGCTAGCTACGACAAAGAAAACGAAGCTCAACAATTCCTTGATTCCTTTGAACAAAAAAACAAATTGGCTGGAAAAACTAGCAAAGGTAGAATCTTAGTTCTAGGTTCTGGTCCCATTAGAATTGGTCAAGGCATTGAATTTGACTATGCTTCAGTTCAATGCGTTTGGGCATTAAAACGCCTAGGTTACGAAGTTGCTATTGTAAACAACAACCCAGAAACTGTTTCTACAGACTTTGATACTGCAGATAGGTTATATTTTGAACCTTTAACACCAGAAGATGTTATGGGAATAATCAACACTGAAAAACCCCTGGGAGTTGTTGTTGCTTTTGGTGGACAAACTGCAATCAAACTTACAAAATTCCTTCACAATCAGGGAATTAAAATCCTTGGAACAAGTGCTGATTCCATCGATATGGCAGAAGACAGAGAACGCTTTGATGAGCTTTTAGAGCGACTTAACATCAAACGCCCAAAAGGGTTTTCGGTTCTTACCATGGAAGAAGCTATTCAAGCAGCAGAAAAACTAAATTATCCTGTATTGTTACGGCCTTCCTATGTTCTTGGTGGACAAAATATGATTATTGCTTTTACAGAAGCAGATATTCGTGAGTACATGGAAATAATCCTTTCCCAAAATATCGAAAACCCTGTTCTTATCGACAAATATCTTATGGGAACAGAAATTGAAGTTGATGCAATTTGCGATGGAAAAGATATTTTAATTCCAGGAATTATGGAACATATTGAGCGTACAGGAATTCATTCTGGTGATTCTATTGCCGTATATCCAGCTTGGAACATAAACGATATTCTTACAGAAAAAATTATTAATCAATCTAGAGAATTAGCTTTGGCTTTAGGTACAAAAGGCTTGGTAAATATTCAATATTTGATTTATGACAATGAACTTTACATCATAGAAGTAAATCCTCGGTCAAGCCGAACTATTCCCTACATCAGTAAAGTTACTGGGGTTCCCATGGTAGAACTGGCTGTTCGATCTATGCTAGGAGAAAACCTATCAGATATGGGTTATGGCACAGGTTTATACAGAATTCCACCTTATGTTGCAGTAAAAGTTCCAGTTTTCAGTTTTGAAAAGCTAATCGACGTGGATACTCACCTGGGACCAGAAATGAAGTCCACCGGTGAAGTACTTGGCTTAGCAGGAACTTTAGACGAAGCCTTGTACAAAGGACTTGTAGCTGCAGGTTACCGAATGAAAAAAACAGGCGGCGTATTATTTTCTGTTAGAAAAACTGACCAGTTCGAAATTGTTGACACTGCAAGAAAATTCTACGATTTAGGATTTAAGCTTTATGCCACAGAAGGCACCGCTAAGGTTATTAAAGATTTTGGTATGGAAGTTCAAGTGGTCAACAAAATCCACGAAAATTCAGAAGACAATATTCTTACATTGTTAGACACTGGAAACATTGACTACGTTATTTCAACTTCTGCAAAGGGACGAATTCCTACCTTTGACAGTGTAAAACTCAGACGAAAAACTGTAGAACGAGACATACCTTGTTTAACTTCGATAGATACAGCCAATGCAATCGCTAACTCTTTGCAAAGTCGATATTCTTCAGAAAGTCTTGAATTGGTAAACATAAATTCTATGAGAAAAACCAAAACAAAACTTTCTTTCGCAAAGATGCAAAGTACAGGAAACGATTTTATCGTATTCAACGCAATGGAACAGGAAATAATGAATCCAGAGGGCTTAAGCGTTCGCCTTTGCGACAGACGAAAAGGTATCGGTGCAGACTCCATAGTCTTAATTACAAAATCAAATGTTGCAGATGCTGGCATGAGATTTTTTAACAGAGACGGTTCAGAAGGGAAAATGGCTGGTAATGCCATTCGTTGTGTTGCAAAATATCTTTATGATAACAATATTAACGGTATTGCAGATCGCACTGCCGAACAGACAAGCCACACAGCTTCCATAACGATAGAAACAGCTTCAGGGGTAAAACACCTTGTGGCATACAAGCAAAGTGGCAAAGTTTCATCTGTACGGGTAGACATGGATATGCCCGAATTCCAACCAGAAGCATTGCCCACAACTTTGCAAATGACAGAAGTTTTTGGAACTCCTCAGGGGTTTTCTATAATTGGTGGAGATGTGACTCCAGAAAACTGTGCTTCAGAAAGTAATATTGCTTCTGGAAAATTGCCAAAACAAGCTATTGTAAATGCAACAATAAATGTAAACCAGCAAAACTATTCTGCAACAGTTCTTTCTGTAGGTTCACCTCATTGCGTTGTATTCAGTAGCTTTGTAGACAAAATTGATATTCCAACCCTAGGTCCTTTATTTGAAAATAATCCAGTATTCCCAAAACGTGTAAATACTGAATTTGTTAGAGTTTCTGGTCGCAATAGTTTAAAGATGCGTGTTTGGGAGCGAGGAAATGGGGAAACTCCTGCCTGTGGAACAGGAGCTTGTGCAGCAGCAGTGGCTGCAGTTCTAAATGGCTTTTGCCCACTAGATGAAAACATTACTGTAAAAGTAAAAGGCGGAGAACTTATTGTTCGATATACAGGAGACACAGTTTATTTAACTGGTGCCGCAGAACTAGTATATACTGGTGAAATTGAGGTATAAAAATTTCAAAAAAAAGATTTGAGAAAAGGACAAAAAACAGCTTCTCAAAACTGGTGGTGATTTTATCTTTTATAATATTCTCCACCAGTGGACTTTATTCCATGCAATATTGGGGAGAAGGTCTATTTTTTGATTTTGGTTATTCATCTAATTTTGCAGCAGAAGATACTATCCCGCTGCAATGTTCTTTAGGTGGAAAATTTCAAGGCAACAAATTTGGTTTTTCAGGAATTTTAGCATTAGACGGCTACTCTTTTGACGCTGCTTTAAACTTGTCCGTTATTCCTCTTTCCTTTAGAATCTTTTCTTTAGAATTGGCCTATAACAACCACATAGCAAAAACCATCCTAACTGAATTTAATCCAAAGGTTATTCAGTTGGATAACGCTTTTTTATGTAACTTTAAGTTTGAAAACAAAGCAAAAGTTGAACCTTTTTTTACAAAAATTGGGCTAGGCATAAACATTTCAAATCATTGGCAAAAATTATCTTCCAGAACTTTGGAAATGAAAAAAAACTATATGCTCATTGAAATCCAGCTGATAAAATCTTTTGCAAAAAAACACGAAATAATGTTTCGGCTAGCTACCTACGACCCTCTTTATTTCAACACCTTACTAAGTACATGGTGGCAACTTGGATATTCCTATGTCCTTACAAAAAATACTACTATGGGAACATTGGTTGAAGTTTTATACACTGACCAATTTGTTTTATCAGGTACAATAAATGGATTCCAAGGGAAATTATTTGTTGCATATAGGTGGTAACTTATGAAAAATAAAATTTTTGTTTTGACAAATGTATTTATTTTTTCATTTTTAGTATTAAGTTGCGACATTAACCTAGGTCGTTTTTTTTTCCGCGACCCTACCCCAAACGACAGAGTGGGTTCCCTAGAAGATTTCGGAAAACAAGAAGTTTCTGATTCAATCATTCGATTTTTAGTAATTACAGATTTACATTTTGGAAGTGACAAAAAAAGAGCAGAATCCGAATTGTTTGAGTCAGTATCTAAGTTACAATATCAACAGGATTTTATTTTTCTACTAGGGGACTTAGTTGAAGTAGGTGACAAAAAATATTATAAACAATGCGAAGCCTTTGTTGCCAAATTAAGTAAAAGTTTTTCCAATGCAGGATTTTCTGTTCCAAAAATTTTTTCTCTTATCGGAAACCACGATTTATACCAAAAAGGCTTTGAAAACTGGGAATCACTAAATTTCAACCAATCTAAAGGAAAAACATTTTATAAATTCCACACAAATATATATTCAAGTGGCAAAACATTTACTCGCAGTTGGTATTTTTTAGACACTGCCAGTGGAACTCTTGGGAAAGATCAACTTGATCAACTACAAACTAATTTAACTCACGACAAAAATCCTAAAATAGTATTCAGTCATTACCCCATGAACACAGAAGACACAAGTAGTTTTATGATTTTCAAATTATCTGATAGTCGCGAAGTTTCAATTTTGATAGATTTATTTGATAAAACAAATGTAGATGCTATGATTTCTGGCCATTACCATTATGGTGGTGGATACGAATACGGAAGTTTCGTTGAATTATGCCTGCCTAGCTTTATTCAAAATGGAGATGATAAATCAAGCTGGTGTTACTTTGAACTTGATGAATTAAATGGCAAAATGAAAGTTGAGCAACACATAATTCTAGGCTCAAAACATACAGTTCAAAAAAGACAATTTTCTTTTGAATAACCCAACCTTTTGCCTAAGTCTGCTTGTTGAATAAATCAGTTATACTTGGAATTTGCGTCCTAGCCGAACGGAATAATTGCTGAATAGAATTCCATACAATACTTCGAGTTTCTTCGTTTAGAGCCAACAAAGAACGAACTGCAGCAATAGGATTTTTTGTCCACTTTTCGGACAATTCAGAAAAGGTTGATGCTTCTGAGCTTGTTAGCAAATCGTATAATGCATCGACAAATTGTTCCCTGTGATCTTTGTCCATTCCTTTAAGCCAATCTTTTATCGCATGGTCAATAAATACGCTTTGTTTGGATACCTTGTCTAACAAAATAAAATTTGTACCACAAACCTGCCACGAAAATGGATCATGTTGCATTAAACCATTTTCTACACTTTGCACAATTACGTAATCTTCATCATGTTCTAATAACATTCCTACGATAGAATCCTGAGGAACAAAAGTATGAACCTTGTCACAAATTGGACGAAATTCTTTTAATTCAGTAATGTTGTATTCAAAACCAGGACCATCATTATTATATACTTCAATTATGCGTTTTTGAATTGATGAAGGGCAGTAAGTTGCAGCATATACAGAAAGATTTCCGCCCTTTGAATGACCACCTATTCTAATTTTCCCTTTTAACTTTGATGCCTGTATTAAATAATTTAATGCTTCTGTTTGAGCCGGTACAGGAGTTACAAAAACCATATTAAAATCTTCTTTCCAACCAATTATAGAATCATCTGTTCCTCTATATGCTACAAAAAAAGAACCATCATCTAACTTTGTTGTAAAAGCGGCAAACTGTTTTTCTTGAACTAAATCTGTACTTTCGACAAAGCCAATTAAAGAGACATCTTTATAGCGAGGAACTTCTCCAACTGCTTTTAGCAAGTCTAAAAGATTTTTGTTAAAAAACAAGCCTGTATCCGAACGAGAGGAAAAATCTTCTGCAGAAAAAAATAACTCCACAACTTTATGCAAAGGAATGCCTTTTGAGGAAAAATCACTTGGTACAATTCCTTTTAGATGGAGGTAAGATAATTCACAAAATATTAATGCATCAATTTCATTAAAAGCAGAAACTTTAAAGCTTAAATCTCCACGCCATTTTATATATTCAAAAACTCCTGAATCCATAGTTAATCCCAAAAAAAAATTTGCACAATTAATTAAATTAATTGATATATTTATGATATTAAAGGATTGAAGTAAAATCAACTAAAAAAAACATTTTTTTGTAAATCTATATATTATTCAACGGAGTAACCCCTGGATAAAAAGAAAAATAGCCTAAATATTCTTCAATTTCCAGTAAACGATTATATTTTGCAACTCGCTCACTTCTACAGGGAGCTCCCGTTTTAATTTGGCATGAATTCATAGCTACTGCAAAATCTGAAATGGTAGTATCTTCTGTTTCTCCTGAGCGATGGGAAACAATGGTGGAATATCCTGCTTCTTGAGCCATTTTTACAGCTTCCATAGCTTCTGTAACTGTACCAATTTGGTTCATTTTGATAAGTATGGAATTGCCACAATCCATGGTTATTCCCTTTTTTAGCCTAAAAGTATTTGTTACAAACAGGTCATCCCCTACAAGCTGAATTCTATTTCCAAGTTTTTTTGTAAGTTTTTGCCATCCATCCCAATCTTCTTCTGCCATGCCATCTTCAATTGATTGAATCGGATACTTTGAACAAAGATTTTCCCAATAATTTATCAATTCCATTGATGAAAAAACTTTTTTACTTTTCGGCAATACATATTTTTGCTTTGATTCATTACGCCACTGACTTGTTGCACCATCTATCCCTATCCCAAAATCTGATTCTGTATTGTATCCTGCCTTATTTATTGCAGCCACAAGCAACTGAAAAGCTTCTTCTTCTGAGTTTAGATTAGGTGCAAATCCTCCTTCATCACCTATCCCAGTGGAAAGACCTTCTTTTTCAAGAATATTCTTTAACGCATGATACACTTCTACAGAAGAACGTAAAGCTTCTTTAAAAGAAGAAGCTCCTGTGGGAATAATCATAAATTCTTGAATATCTAAATTGTTTGTAGCGTGGCTTCCTCCATTTAGAATATTCATCATAGGAACTGGTAGGCGATTACCATTTATTCCTCCCAAAAAACGAAACAAAGGAATCCCCAAAGAATTTGAAGCAGCTCTACAAGCGGCGATGGAAACTGCCAACATAGAATTTGCCCCTAATCCAGATTTATCTTCTGTTCCATCTACATCCCGCATTGCTCCATCCAAAGTATATATATCATAAGCATTCATACCTTGAAGGGTTCTATTTAAAATAGAATTAATGTTTGACACAGCACGAGTTACACCCTTACCATCAAAGCGTTTTTTATCTCCATCTCTAAGTTCTAAGGCTTCAAATCTGCCTGTAGAAGCACCACTTGGAACCTTACCTCTACCATAACTTCCATCGGAAAGATAAACCACGGCCTCTACAGTTGGTTGTCCTCTAGAATCAAAAATTTCTCGTCCTACAATTTTTTCAATTATTATATCTTTCATATTTTCTCCTAAAAAAAAGTCAATGACAAAATAGGTTGACTTTTTAACGCTGTTTTGTAACAAAGTGAAAAACAGCAGATAATACGTACGGTCAAGGCACGCTTTGCTCAAGGCCTTGACTCGTCCGTTTTTAGGGTTTGTATTAAACCCTAAATAAGAAAGTTTGCAACGCAAACTTTACAGGCGGTCAAGGGACGTTTCACTTAAACCTTGAGTCACCTTTGTTTATGCTTTATGTATTTTAAACATAAGACAAAAACATGAAAAAAGCGAACCTGTAAAAAATTATTGAACAAAAAATCAATTTACGTATATAATCGAAAAAATATATTTTCATTTAAAGAGAAAAATTATGGCTGAAAAATGTCTTAAATGTTTTAGACCAATTCATACTTGCTACTGTTCTTACATACAACCGATAAAAACACCTGTAAAATTTGTATTTTTAATGCATCCAAAAGAAGCCTACCACCAACACACTGGAACAGGCAGATTAGCTTCCCTTTCGCTACCTGTTTCAGAGATAATTGTAGGCATTGATTTTACTCAAAACAAAAGAGTTCAAGAATTACTTCAAGACGAAAAATACTTCCATATGGTACTTTATCCAGATTCACAGGCAATTTTTGCAAAGGACAAATCCATAAAAGAAAATATAGAAAAAGAAAAAAAACTGTTAATTTTTATAATCGATGCTACTTGGTTTTTTGCAAAAAAGATATTAAGACTTTCACCTTGCATAAAAAATTTGCCTAAATTATCTTTTGCCAATACCTACAAATCCCAATTTATTTTTAAACATCAACCTGCAGAAGGATACATTTCTACGATTGAATCTTGCTATTATTTGATACTAGAACTAAAAGAGGCTGGAATTATTGACAAAGGAATTAAAGCTGAATCCCTAATGGAAGTTTTTAAGAAAATGGTGAATTTTCAGTTACAGGCTGAACAGGAAAGAATTGCAGCCGGAATCCCAGGTAGACATGCTTATGATGCAAAAAGAAGCAAAAGCACACTCCCAAAAAACCGGCAAAATATTATTCTTCAACAATAGTAGCGTCTTGAGAATTTTTTCTTACGCTTTCAATTCCATTTTTACAAGAAGTCTTTGAAACATAACCTTCAGAAGCAGCAATATTTTCTCCGTTTCGTGACTTAAGACGGAATCTAAATTCACCACCCTTATCTTTATAAATTTCAAATTTTGGATTTGTAACAGAATCATAATTTTCTACTGTTTGATCTTCTACTTTTGCAACAGCTGCATTTTTAATTACGCTATCAATTCCGTTGCGACATGCATCTTCGCTAGAATATACTTCAGAAACAGCAATAATCTGACCGTTTCTAGCCTTTAGGTTAAACCTAACCCCAGAAGCTGACTTCTTAATGACAAACTTACCCATAGTTTTCTCCTATAAAAAATCAATAAGAAAATATTAATTTTCAAGATTGACTTTTTTGCTACTTTGCAATCTACCTGTCGGAAAACAGGCATAGTGAAAAACAGCAATAAATATAAAGTTTGCAACGCAAACAAATTAAAGATAAAAACTGACAAATTTGCAGACAGTTTTATCTTATCTCCCAAAAACATCCGACAGGCCGGAAGAAATACATTTAATTATAATACTCCAAAATAGGTTTTGTCAATGTTTTATCTTTTACGGAAATTCTTATGTAAGCTGTGAATGAATATAAATATCAATATATGTTGAAGTACTAATTATATAGCTATGGAAGACAAAAGAGTTTATACCTTGAATGACAAATTATTCGTCTAAAATCTTAACTAAATTTTTACCTGAATTTTTTATTGTATACATCATTCTATCTGCACGGTTAATTTCTTCTTGTGAAAAAGTTTTTGTATGAACTATCCCACAGGAAATTGTTACAATATAACCGAAACAGTTTTTTGTTTCATATTTAAAATTTTGAATTTTATACACAAGAGCTTTATATAGTTCTTCTGCACAAAGAAAACTTGCAATTAAAAATTCATCGCCACCTAATCTATATATAAAGATATTTTCGTCATTTGTAACATGAACAAACTTTTGCAAAACCTCGTCCCCGATTCCATGTCCAAAGTTGTCATTTATTGTTTTAAAATTGTCCATATCCACAAAGGCTATTGAATTACTTTTGCAATTCAATTCTTTCATATCAAGTTCTAGTTTTTCTCGAGTGAAAGCTCCCGTTAAACTGTCAGTATGAAGCTTACTTCTTAGTTCATTAGATTTCTGTAGTGCATCAATCATTTTTTCAAAAGCTTCCTGTATTTGATCATTTATTTTCAAAATAATTAATGTTGCAAAAACAACTATCATTTCTGTTACGATTGCCACTTGAATATAAAAGCCTGATTCAAAAATCGTAGTTTGCACAATAGCATAACCAATTATTCCAATAGTTGAAGCGCTAAAAGCATGACCCACAGCATTCTTACTAAATGCACTACTTGTTACAATTGGAATTATATATAATGCCAATAAAACCGGATAATTTGGATGAATAAAGGCATAAGAAGTAGCGGCTAAATACAAAATAACTTGATATAATGATTTTTTTATATGAAAATTACATTTTTTATTTTTATATATAATGTAGCAAGGAAAATAAAAAATGTATGAAATAATTGTTGGTAAAAAAGCAAAAAGTAATCTATAGCAATTACTAAATATAAACTGAGTACCTTCATTTGCTATGCTTTCAAAATTAACAAATAGAAATAAAAATATTTCCACAAGAAAAACAGCTACAAAAACAACTGGAAGAATTTTCCACATTTTATCTAAGTAACGCAAAATAATTTTTTCTTGGATTGAATGATATATTTGGATTTCCTTGGACATTATGTACTCCAAACAACATACTCTTTTAAATAAATTTTCTTTTTTATAGCCTAACACTTTTTAAGCAACATTTCAATCTTATTTTTTTTAAAAATCTGTTAATGTTATTTTATCATGATTCTATCAATAAATTTTTACAATCAGTCTTTTTTTTCAGCATTAAATCCCATAAAAAAAGCACTTTCTACAAAAGAAAGTGCTTTATAGCAGGAGTAGGACTTGCCTTACAGTCGTAAACGTCCTGTTTACTCCTTACAGGCCGGCTTCATTTACTGACGCAGACATCCTGTCTGCTTTTCCTCGCACTTGCTCGGCGTTCATTACGCTTCAAGTCCAACAGTTGGGCTAAAATAAAAAAAGCACTTTCTACAAAAGAAAGTGCTTTATAGCAGGAGTAGGACTTGAACCTACGACCTCCGGGTTATGAGCCCGACGAGCTGCCAAAAGCCTTTTCCTGTGCTCAGCCATCATATCAAACAGCAAATTAATTCTATTTACAATGTCAGCATCGTCTTCTGTTAAAGCTGCAAGCATCTCTGGAGAGGCATCTATGACAATAGCTTTTCCGTGCTGAACTGCCCGATAAAAATTAATTATCTGACCATCAGTTTTCATGTATTTGTTCTTCTCGATTATGGACCAAGTTTTGTGTAAATCTTCTTAATCAATCATTTATTCTTCTATTTGTTTTCTATACTATTAAATATGGTTTTTGCAGCATTATATTCTGCGGAAGTAAATGCACAAAGCAGAACATCAATATCATACTCAGGATAGTCCTGAATGAATTTTTTATAAGCCC
>JAGAOP010000024.1 GCA_017623685.1 Spirochaetaceae bacterium | reverse complement strand
TGAAAGTTCATGTTTTATTTTTACACTAATTGAAAATGCAAAGCTCTACAAATTAGATCCATATGAATATTTAAGATGTATTTTTGATCAGGCTCCTTATTGTCAAACAGAAAAAGATTTTGAAAAATTGCTTCCATGGAATATCAAAATTACAGAATTTCATGAAGAAGGAACTTGGAAAAATGATACGTAGGTGGTTAAAAATTGACGCTTACAGGTATTCAAATAGTATATTCTGGTAGACAGAATATACATTATAGGAAGTAAAATATATATTATATACTTAATTATATTAATTAAAAAAACTTCCCTATTTTTATTTTTCGTAGGAATACTTAGAAATCTTCTTAAGTTGTTGTTTTATTTATACATCAAAAAGAAGTAATTAAGGTTTCTAATTTTTCTCGTATAAATTCACTCTTTTCTTTTAGACCTATTTTTCCTGTTTCAAGAGTAATTGTATTTGGTTTTTTAGGATCCAGTTTAACTAAGCCGCCACTTTCTTTTATTAGACGAATTATTTTGTCTACAGATATTATAGATACTTTAGCAAATTCCACAGTAACTTTTCCCTGACGTTCTTTTAATGTAGATATACAAAGTTTTTTACAAATGATTCTAATTTCAGCTAAGGATAAAAGACTGTATACTTCATCTGGAACTGGACCGAATCTATCGTTTAGTTCTGTGTAAATTCTTTCTAGCCCATCTTTATCAGATACTGCGGCAATTTTTTTGTATACTTCCATTTTTGTTTGTGGATTAGTTATATAGGTGTTTGGAATGAATCCTGTGTATTCAAGTTCAAGTAGAACTTCGTTTATAACTTCATGTTCTTGGTCCATTAAACGTTGAACTGCTTCTTCAAGTAATTTTAAGTATAAATCAAATCCAACTGAATATATTTCACCGGATTGGTCTTTTCCTAAAAGATTGCCAGCACCTCGAATTTCCATGTCTTTCATTGCAATTTTGAATCCTGAACCTAGTTCAGTAAAGTCGCTAATTACCTGAAGTCTTTTCATTGCAATTTCTGACAGGGATTTGTTTTCTGGATATAGTAAATATGCATATGCTTTTCTGTCGCTGCGACCTACTCTTCCTCGTAGCTGATATAGCTGGGAAACTCCATACATATCGGCTCTATCTATTATTATTGTGTTAACGTTAGGGATATCGATACCATTTTCAATAATCGTTGTTGAAACAAGTACATGGAAACCTCCCATTTTGAATCTTCTGAATATGTCATCTAACTCTGTTGAAGACATTTGTCCATGGGCTGTGTCAACTAACATTTCAGGAACTAATCGCTGTAATTTTAGTCTAACTTCTTCTAATGATTCAACTCTATTGTGAAGATAAAAAACTTGTCCACCTCGATCTGCTTCTCTACGGATAGCCATGGCAACTCTTTCATCATTGTAGCTGTCAATTACAGTTTCTATTGGTCTTCGGTTTTGAGGTGGTGTAGTTAAAAGACTCATATCTCGAATCTTCAAAAGACTCATATGCAGGGTTCTAGGAATTGGAGTTGCACTCATGGCCATACAATCAATATTAGCTTTTAATTCTTTGAGTTTTTCCTTGTCTTTTACTCCGAATCTTTGTTCTTCATCTATTATTAAAAGCCCTAAATCCTTAAAAACAATGTCTTTTTGAATTATTCTGTGAGTTCCGATTAATAAATCAATTTGACCTTGTTGTAGTTTTTCCAGTATTTTCTTTTGTTCTTGTTTTGAAACAAATCTGGACATGTGAGCTATCTTAACTGGAAAATTTTCAAATCTTTCTAAACAGTTTTCGTAATGTTGTTCAGCTAAAATTGTTGTTGGTGCTAAAAAGGCAACTTGTTTTCCTCCCATTATAGCTTTAAATGCTGCTCTCATGGCAATTTCTGTTTTTCCATAGCCTACATCTCCACAAACTAATCTATCCATGGGGATGGGTTTTTCCATATCAGCCTTTACTTCTGATGAAACTGCAAGTTGATCTTCTGTTTCTGTGTATGGAAAGGCGGCTTCAAAAGCAGTTTGCCATTCAGTGTCTTTTGGGAAAGGAAATCCTCTTGCTGCCTTTCTTCTTGAATATAAATCGATTAATTTTTTTGCAATATCTTCTGCAGCAGCCCTTGCCTTGTTTTTTCTGTTTTCCCAGCTTTTAGAACCCAAGCGATCAAGTTTGGGAGGTAATCCTTCGTTTCCAATATAACGTTGAACTAAATTTACCTGTTCAATGGGAATAAAAACAATTTCTTCTTCAGCATATTCTAGTTTTATGTAATCACGCTCATTACCCATGGCTTTAACTCGTTCAATTCCCTTAAACAAACCAATTCCATAGTTTACATGAACGACAAAGTCTCCTGGATTTAATTCTACAAAGGTGTCAATAATTGCACTCTTAGCGTGTTTTATTGATTTTGGAATATGTTTTCGTCTGCCAAAAATTTCATTTTCTTGTATTACTAGAATTTTACTTTCTGGAATACCGAATCCAGAAGAAATTGCAAGGGGTAAAATAAATAAATTTGTAGAAGCTATTTCTTTTAAAAGTTCCCCTACTCGCAAAGCTTGATTTTCGCTATCTGCAAAGATATAAATTCTCCACTCTTGGTTTAATAGCGAAGATAATGTTTCTTTTAAGTATTGAATATTTCCAAAAAAACTTTTAGGAGGATCTACTTCTAGAACTAGAGAATTTTCTTGGCTACCCTCTTCTTTTGTATGTAAAGTTTTAAGCAAAATTCTTTTTGGATGAATGTGTGCTAATGAATCAAATTTAAATAATATTTTTTGTGGTGGCGGAACAGGTTTTTCTTTACGAACTTTTCTGTACAAACCAGAATATTCCCTATCAAGACTTTCCTGAGAATTAATTTGTCTGTCGAAATCGACAAAAAAAACAACATCTTCTTCTTGTAAATAATCTATTAAAGTGTGTTTTTTATCAAATATTTCTTGGAAAAAAAGTTCTTCGCCAAAAAATTCTTTATGGGATAAAAGTTTATCTATAATTTGCTCTTTTTGTTTTTGATAACTTAAAACTAGTTCTCTATTTTCTGATTCTTCTTTTTGAAAAGAATTATATTCAGGTAATTTATTTAAATTATTATCAAGTTTTTCAATAAAATTTTCTGTCCAAATAACTTCTTTTAATGGATATATTAAAAGTTTTTCTTGAGTATACAAAGAATTCTGCGTTTCAGGTTGAAAAGTTTTTATTTGCTCAACAGAATCAAAATTAAATACTATACGATGAGCATATTGTTCCCCTGGCATAAAAATATCTAAAACTTCACCTCTTAGAGTAAATTCTCCAGGAAGTGTTACTCTTGGTACTCTAGTATATCCTTGCTGAACTAATTGATTTGTTAAAGTTATGGGGTCGAATTTATCATTTTTTGTTACAGTAAAAAGCAAGGATTTTATATATTCAGGTGGTGGAACCGGCGCTAAAAAAGCCCTTTGTGGTACAATAATAATTTTAGGTTTAAAATTATTTTTTTCTTCATTACCTCTGTAGGTTAAATGGGCTAAAACCGAGGCTCTTTCTCCAAATACGGTGGATCCAGTTTGCAAAGGTCTATATGGAACTGTTCCCCACCAAGGCATTAATTGTACTGTTATATCTGGTAAGGCAACTTTAAAATCCAATAATAAATCCTGAGCATCCCTTTCGTTGGGAACTACTATTAAAGAAACAGGAATTTTATCTTGAATTATTTTTTCTGCAATAAAAAAAGCTGAAAGGCTACCATGAATACCTTCTACTTCTAATGGATAAGATTGATTTAGTTTTAATAAACCTTCTTTTAGTGCTTTCCATTCATAAAAAAAGGTTTGTAAAAAATTTGTTTGTAAGGTATTCATATAAATTGTCCGATAATAATATAGATATATTATCCCAAAGATAGTAAAATATAACTATCAAGGGATTAACCCTCGTAAGGAGTATTAAAGTGAAACGAACACTAGCATTGATTATAACCGCTTTTGCATTGTTTGCCCAGTCTTTTGCACAGGATATTGAAGTATCAGCAAAGTTTCATAACAAAACTATGTACTATCCTGATTCAGCGGTAGATAATCCAGTATATGTTCATATTACTGTAGCAAACAGAGGCCCAGAAACATTACGGTTTAAGTTAGCTGACGATAGAATGTTTAGCATTGATTTTAATGTGGTGAATGTAAAAAATACACAATTACCATATACTGACGAGTTAATCCGAAGAAGAACAACTCAGCAAACTGTATATTTTCGTGAGATTTCACTTGAAAGTGGCGAAGAATATTCATTTGTTGAAAATTTAAAAGATTACGTTCAAATTGCTGAACCTGGAATATATTATGTTGATGTAGTGTTATATCCGGAATTATACAAGGCAAAAGTTCTTGCACAAGAAAAATCCCAAAGACTTACTCTTGAAGTTCGCCCTGCTCCAAATGCAGCAGCCTCTTATATTATTCCTGTAGCACCTGTTACCGCAGAAATTTTACAGCCAGAACATATTTCACCAGATAAGGTGGTAGAACAAACTATTATTGCAAGACAACGAAGTTTGTGGGATCAGTTCTTTTTGTATATGGATTTAGAACAAATGTTGCTTCGTGACCCAGTTCGAAATAGAAAATATAGAACTGCATCTGCAGCAGATAGAACCAGAATGTTGGAGAATTATAAAACTGATTTAATGCAATCTAGAATTGATGGTGACGTTGTTGCAATTCCAGAAAGATTTACAATTGATAAAACTGTTTATACCCAAACAGAAGGAACTGTAAGTACAACACAATGGTTCAAATATAATACTTTCTACGAAAAGAAAAGATATGTTTATTATGTCCGTCAGCGTGATGGAATATGGCAAATTTATGACTACACTGTAGAAAATTTGGGGACAGAATGATAGCATTAATAATATCAGATTCTAAACACGAAACCGCTCTTTTAGAAACCTACATTAAGCAAATAGGTTATGATACAATAACCTATAATTGGTTTATGAAAGCATTGGATAATTTGGAAGAGATTTCCCCTAGCCTAATTGTGTTGAATGCAGTTGATTATCCTCGTCATTGGAAGGTTCTTGCTCAGTATATAAAAGATTCTTTTTCAACAAAAATAGTTCTATACGTACAAGATATAACTGAAGAAGAACAAAAAAAAGCTGAATACTTAAATGTTTTAGGTTACATCAAAGGATTTACTAATCAAGATATTTCAGATCTTAAAATGCTTTTGTTATCTGATTCTGAGGAAAATGAAATAAGTCAAGAGACAAAAGAAGGTGAAACAAAAATTTTATTTTTAAATCCTAAGGATGGAACTATTTGCTCTGGATGTGGAAATTTTAACGATGAGCAAGAATTAATTGTAAACTTAGATCGAAATATAAGTTTGTGTCCTGGAGATGTTTTAAGTGATGCAGCATTAAAAACTTCTCAGGGAATTCAATGCATCCAGGCTGAAGTTTCAAAAGTAAATGAATCGAATTTAACTCTTTTAGTTAAATAAAGTTATATAAAATAACGAAAATCACAGCAATTAGAAAAGAAATTGTAACTACATAAATCCAAAGTGGTAAACTTTCTTCTTTTGCTGTGTTTTTTTTGTATTTTTTGAATAAATCATTTTTTTCTTTATTTTTATTTGACAAAGTTTTTTCAGGAAAATGTGCTACAAAAGAATCTTCTGTTGAACTATGAGACCCATTTACAGCGTAACCGCATACAGGACATCCTTTTTTAAATAGGTCAGAATTACCTATTTTTCCACAAGCAGGACATTTTACAGAAGCAAAAAAATGACCACATTTTTTGCAAAATCTGTCATCTCTTTTTACTTCAGCATTACAATTTTCGCAAAAAAAACGTGGTTTTTTATCCATTAGATTTATTACATCCTGAACAAGAATTCTTGGTGCAAGTACTTGCGGAATCGTTTACATAAAAACCTTTTCCTTGAAAAGAAATTCCAATTCCAGCACTTAAAACCTTTCGAACTGTGTTTCCACAGTCAGGACATTGTTTAATAGGCTCATCTGACATTTTTTGAAAAACTTCAAATCGTTTGCTACAACTTTCACATTCGTATTCGTATGTGGGCATTTTCAATCCTTTACAATAAAAAAACCGCTGATAAACAGCGGTTTGCCCGGAACAAGACTTGAACTTGCACACCCTTACGAGCTCTAGTACCTGAAACTAGCGTGTCTACCAATTCCACCATCCGGGCTTTTAGAAATATAAAAAGAGATTTATCAAATCAAAAAACTCTACAGCAAAAAAAATATATCAATAAAGTTTTATTTTGTCAATATAATTATTTTATATGAAATCTTTAGGTAACTTGTAAATAGTAATGTCGCCAGTTTCAATGAACTGATGATGTTTTTTATATGGGAATCTTAAATTTTTTGCCCATATATTTTTGAAGTTCCATTTCAGGCGTTGAGCCATTAAGTATTTTTCTTGGATAGTTA
>JAGAOP010000023.1 GCA_017623685.1 Spirochaetaceae bacterium | reverse complement strand
TAGTTGCATTATCACTTAACCCTTTATAGACCTTCAAAGGACTCGAACCCTTGTGTAAGTCGATGAGAGAAGCCAACTTACAAAAACCTATAAGGTCAAAAAAAACACCCGAACCTCGACTTTCGGGTGTTTGAATTGAATAAAACAGGACAAATCACCCAAATATTTAAACAAAATATACAGTCGATATTTTGTTCAGGAAGATGCAATCTCTTTTAATCAAAGTGAATTATTAACGAGTTGCATTTAAGGTGATTTTATAGTAAGTTGTTGAGATTCAAGTAAAATTGTTTGACAGAAAAGGACTTTATGGTATATCATATAAGAATATTGCATTATGGTTCTGTTGAGCCCTTTAAAAGGATTTATTATGCGAAATGATGATTTAGTGCAGGGTTTTGATTCCTCGGTAAATGACAGTTTGAAAATTGTTTTACAAGAATGCAATGATATTAAAGAAGGCATCTTGTTACATTTAATTGGTTACATTGATACCTATAATTCTTCTTTTTTTCAACAACAAGTGGAAAAGGTTTTTGAATCAGGTTTCGTGAACCTAATATTTAACTGTGAAGGTTTAAAATATGTTAGCTCCACAGGAATTGGGGTTTTCTCTTTGCTGTTAAAAACTACAAAAAAACAAAATGGTGACATTGTGTTGTTTGGACTTCAGCCTACAGTAGCAGAAGTTTTTCAGCTTTTAGGTTTTTCGCAACTTTTTAATATAAAAAATAGTTTGGAAGAAGGGTTAGCCTTTTTCCATCAAGGACAACGGGCAGAAATTAGTGTTTTCCCAAAGATTTTTTCATGTCCTGTGTGTTCTAAAAAGCTTAGAGCATCTTGTGCTGGTAGGTTCAGATGTTCAGAGTGTAAATCCATAATAGCTGTGGATATTCAAGGGCAGATTCAATTAGGTTAGTTCAATTCTTTTGCAAGACTTTTGCTTGTATAAAGCTTTTCTAAATCTTGCCTTTTAGTGTATTTGTCTTTTGTTTGAGGTATTCTATAAAAGATGAGAACTTTTGTTTCTTCTTTACTAGTTTTTTTTGTTATATGTATTGTAGGCTCCTTATTGGGGCTTGCAGTATATATGTTATATACCCATACAACAATGGTTGTGGCTGGGGAACGTTTAACTGCATCTTCAGAAAGTTCCCCTTTGTCTTGGTTATTATATTCTTGTGCTATTTCTGCCAGTGTTTCTGTTGTTTTTTTAATCAATTACACAATTCGACATCCCAGTAAGCTTTTATATCATATCTTATCAATAGTAGTTACCTCTTTACTTTCTTGGATTGTAATTATTCCTTCTTGTTTGTATGGAGCAGGACATTTTTATTCAAAAGATTCTAGCGAAATACACAATTTGCCTAGTGCTAGATACTTTAGGTTAGACAGTGGGGGAGTTTATTTTTACTCTTCAATTTATCCTGATACTGTTAGTAGTGACGGAATATATATCGATTTGAACAACGATTTTAGTTCTAAAGATGGTATTGTGAAAATTTCTAACGCACCTATAAATCTAGAAGCTGCAACGCCTTTTTCTGATTTATTAATTAAAGATACCATGGACATCCCCATGGGGCTAGAAAAAATTTTAAGTTTTTATCGTCTTATTGGAAAATTTGCTTTTGAAACAATAGAACAAGGATTTTTTAAATGGTTAGTATTTGCTTCAATTGGGCTAGCTTTTAGTTCTTTATTAGGGCTTAGACGTTTGTTTCGATGGAGGCTATTAAACAGTATTTCTGTTCTTGTTGGTTTTTTTGTAATTCTAACAGTTAATGCTTTGTATTTTTCTGGTTGGAATGGAAATATTTTTGGAAATTTTAATATATCCTTTTGGCTAATGAACTGTATTATTGCCTTGTTATTATCATGTATAGGTATTCTTTTTGCTTTGTTCAGAAAAGATCCTAATTTGGAGGCTGATAAATGAAACGTGTCGTAGCCATTACAATAATATACTGTTTTTGTGTTTTTCTTTTTTCAGCATTTTTAGTTTTTTTTCAAACGGAAATACCTGAATTGTTACCTAACTCAGAATTTGCTTACAAAATTAAACTTTCTTTGTTGCAGTTTTGTTCTCTTTTACCCTGTGTATTAATTAGCGCCTTTGTCATTGGCTACACTTTTATGTTTAATTCCTTGGATAAACCGATTTTAGTTAGGTTTTCTCCAACGATGATGAAGTTTTTTAGAAAAATTTTAGTTGCTGCACTTTGTGGTTCTGCATTTTTAACTATAACTTACGAAGTAGCAATGCCCTTGTTGCGACAATCTTTAAAATATATGGAAGAAGCTCCTTCCCTGTATTCTCAGTATATAAAATCTGCGGAAAGATATTTTAACGATAAGTCCTATACAGTGTCATATCAATATGCCAAAGCAGCTGAAAATTTATATCCTAATTCCCCAGAAGCAGCGATTCTAATCGATAAATGTGAAGTTTCATTTGATCATTTACTAGAAACAGCAGTACCTGATGTAAAAATAGATATTCCTGCTTTGCCACAAGAAGAAATTCTAATGATGAATAATGCGACTTCTTATCAGCTATTGCAAAGGGCAAAAAATTGCTTTGATTCAGAAAATTGGATAGATGCTCACTATTATTCAATGTTAGCTATTTCTGCAGCAGAAACTGGAAGTGCCAATGAATTAGACGCAAAATTTTTAGCTGCTGAAGCCTGGAATCAATTAGAACAAATCGGTGTTTATCAAGATTCAGAAGTTGAAACATTGTATAAACCTAAAATGAAGGCTTATGAAATGTTGGTGGATGGAGATATTGTAAGTGCCTATTATGCCTTTGGTGATTTGGCTAAACAATATCCAAAAGATAGGGATATTGAACGGTTTTACGCCATTGCCTCTTACGAAATGCAACAAAATTATTTCTTTTTTGATGAACTTCCTGAATCAGGAATGTTAGAAGATGATTCTAATATTTACTTTTATGTTACTCGACCCAATGGCAGTTTTTATGTAGTCTATATAAAAGGAACTGCAACAGTTAAAGATACAGGCGGTATGGTTCAACTTTTAAGGGATGTTTCTGTTTATCAATATACTAGAAATGGTAATTTTGAAATGTCTTTTTATGTCCCATATGCAAAAATGCTAGCCTTGCCAGTTACTTCATTAGACGAAAAGACTAAAGAACAAATAGGTAATTTAGATTCTATTGATTCAGTTCCAATGATGATGTTAGAGTCAGCAGATAGAATCCAAAATCAAGAAATTTGTCGCCCTGATTTTACTTTTAGTTCAGAAGTAATAAGTTCTGGAAGAAATAATTCTTTTAGTTTTTTGATTTTGCCTATGGCATATGAAGATTTTCTTTTGCTAAAAAATGTATCTAATGACCCAGATGAAATGACTTTGTCGGATTTGTTTTTGTTTACCCGAAAAACCGTAAATTACGGTTACCCGAAAGAAACTTATTTGCAAGCATTATGTTATAGGATTAATTTACCAATTTTATATGTTGCTATTCTTATTCTTGCTGCTGGAATTGGTTGGAACTACAGATTACTTCCTGGTAGCCGTTTTAGATTAACTTGGGCTTTTATTTTACCATTTTTGTCAGTAATGCTGTATGCATTTTTGAATATGTTGCACTATATTCAAAAACTACTTAATTACAGTATGATTAGCCTACTGGGAACTGCGGTTTTGCCCATTTCAATTGGTGTATCTATTTGTTTATTTATTTTTTCTATACTTACTTTTGTTTCACGAAAAAGCTAGGATTTTAACTGTTTTTCTTAATAATTAAAAAAAACTAGCGTTGGTTATAGTTTTTTTCTACCCAGTTTTTGTAGGAACCAGAAAGTATATTTTGAATCCATTGGTTGTTGTTTAAGTTCCAGTTTACAGTTGCTCTTAAGCCTTCTTCAAATGTCATTTTTCGTTCCCAACCCAGTTCTTTTTTTATTTTTGAGCAATCGATAGCGTATCGTTTATCATGTCCTGGGCGATCTTTTACAAAGGTAATGGTTTTACGAATAGTTTGCTCATCTTTTTTTAAGGATTCTGCCACAAGCTCAATTAGTTTTTCTAAAAGTTTAATGTTTTCCCATTCATTTTCGCCACCAATATTATATTTTTCGCCAATTTTACCATGTCTTAAAATCTGTAAAACTCCTCGATTGTGGTCTTCTACATAAATCCAATCTCTGATATTTTTTCCATCTCCGTATACTGGTAATTTTTCCCCTTTTGCCATGTTTAATATCATTAGGGGGATTAATTTTTCTGGAAATTGATATGGTCCATAGTTATTGGTGCAGTTCGACAAGGTTACAGGTAAACCATAGGTATGGAAATATGACATTACTAAATGATCACTACTGGCTTTGCTGGCAGAGTAGGGACTTCTTGGATCGTAAGGTGTTGTTTCTGTAAAATATCCAGTTTTTCCTAAAGAGCCATAAACTTCGTCGGTGGAAATATGGTGAAAAATAACTCCTTCTTTAAAAGTTGAATCTTCTTGCTTCCAGAAATTTCTTGCACTTTCAAGTAAGCTATAAGTTCCTATCACATTTGTTTTAATAAAAGCTTCTGGTCCAAGAATTGAACGGTCCACATGGCTTTCTGCTGCAAAATGAACTATTGTATCAATATCATATTTTTTTAAGACAGAAGTTACAAAGGATGAATCACAAATATCGCCTTTTTCAAAGAAATAACGTCGTCTTTCTTGTGGACAACCTTTGCCAAAAGTTGATTCAATATTAGATAGGTTTTCTGGATTACCTGCATAAGTAAGATTATCAATATTTATAACTTTTCCGTCAAAGGCGGCGTCGGTGAAATTTTTGTTTCCAGAAGTTGACATTCCAAATAGATAGTGAATAAAGTTGCTACCGATAAAGCCGGAACCACCTGTTACCAGTACGTTTTTTAGTGTTCTGTTTTTCATATTTTATCCTTTTGTATTAGTTATCTTTAAACATGGGACTAGCCATAAAAGCTCTTAAACTTTCTTTCCAATGGGGAATTTTAATTTGCAATGCTTTTTTTAGTTTTGATTTAGATAAAACAGAATAGGCTGGTCTAGGTGCTCTTGAGCCAAAGTCTTCTGTTGAGCATGGTTTAATTGTACATTCCTTGGTTATAATTCTTTTTTCCCTACCAATTTTATATATTTCACAAGCAAAATCATACCAAGAACTTTCACCTTCACCAGAACAATGATATATGCCTGGGTAAACATTGGGGTGAGGATTTCCTGGTATTTCTTGGCCTCCTAAAATTACAGCTATAATATATCGTGCTAGGTCTAAGGTGCAAGTAGGTGAACCAATTTGATCCTTTACAACAGAAATTTCCTCTTTGCTGTTCATTAAGTTTACCATGGTATATACAAAATTTTTCCCTCTTGGGCCATATAACCAAGCTGTACGAAAAATATAAGCTTCTGGTAATTCTTGTAATACAAGTTTTTCCCCTTTTTCTTTGGTTTTACCATAAATCCCAGTGGGGTTAGTTTTCATTATTTCTGTGTAAGGTGTTTTTCCCTTGCCGTCAAAAACATAATCTGTGGAAATATGAATCATTTTTGCACTAATTTCTTTTGCAACCTTTGCAATATTTTCTGCTCCAGTGGCATTTATTTTTTCTGCTAACTCAATTTCGCTTTCAGCCTTATCTACATTTGTATATGCAGCACAGTTTATAATCCAGTTAATATTTGAATTTTGGGTGGCAAAAGTAGATAATTCCGCTGGATTTGTAATGTCCACTTCTATATCTGTACCAATAAAGGATATTTGATTAATTTCCAACTGTTTGATGATTTCGCTACCTAACATTCCTTTACTGCCAATTACCCAAACCATATTGCCTCCAAGTGTTAAAATATAATCTTTTACTGAAACTGTTACAAAAAATTAACCAATCCAGTTTCCATTAATATCGTAGTATTTTTCTTTGGGGTCAAAAACAGGATGATTTTTATCCTTTTCTGAAAGAATTGGATTTATTGAACCATCGATATTGTTCCAGTTTATATTCAGGGTTGCATCATTGTATATAATTCCACTTTCATACTCTGGATGGTAAAAATCAGTACATTTATATGCAAAAATTGCAGAATCGCTTAAAACTAAAAAACCATGAGCAAATCCTTGGGGAATATAAAACTGATTTTGTTTTTCCTCTGAAAGAATTACTCCATGCCATTTTCCAAATGTAACAGAATCATTTCTTAAATCCACGGCAACATCAAAAACCTTTCCTTGTAGACATCGAACTAATTTTCCTTGAGGATGTTGCTTTTGAAAATGTAACCCTCTAAGAACTCCTTTAACAGAGGAGGATTGATTATCTTGGACAAATTTTTCTGTTATTCCTGCATTAAAAAAATCTATTTCGTTATATGTTTCTGCAAAATAACCTCGGTTATCCCCAAATATTTTTGGCTGAATTTCAAATAAACCTTTTATTGGACAGGGAGTAAAAATAAAAGCCATATTACCTCTCCAAAACTAATATATTTTAAGCATAACATATTATAAATAAAATTTAAACAGATAATTAAAAGATAAGATCAAGCTAAATCAGAAGCGATGAATTTTAGGTATTCACCATATTCTGTTTTATAAGAGTTTGCAATATCTAAAAGGTTGGATTTTGTTATCCAGCCGTTTCTAAAAGCAATTTCTTCTATGCAAGAAACATAAAGTCCCTGTCGTTTTTGAATGGTTGCAATATAGTTTGAAGCTTCTAAAAAACTGTCATAGGTGCCAGTATCTAACCAAGCCATTCCTCGCCCTAATAATTCAACAGAAAGTTGTCCCTTATTAAGATAGAAATTATTAATTGAAGTTATTTCTATTTCACCACGGGCAGAGGGTTGTATATTTGAAGCCATATCTACAACTTGGTTATCATAAAAATATAAACCCGGTACGGCATATTTTGATTTAGGATTAGTGGGTTTTTCTTCTATACCAAGAACTTTGCCATTTTTATCAAAATTTACAACACCGTAAGCAGAGGGCTCTTTTACGTAGTAGCCAAAAATAACAGCCCCACCACAAGTATTGATTTTTTTTACAGCAGATGCAAGAACAGATGTAAAACTTTGTCCGTAGAAAATGTTATCTCCTAAAACTAGGGCTACATTATCTGAACCAATAAAATTTTTGCCAACAATAAAGGCATCGGCTAAACCTCTTGGTTCTTCTTGAATAGCGTATTGAAAATTCATTCCTAATTGACTACCGTCAGAAAATAAATTCTTAAACAAAGAAATGTCTCTTGGAGTTGAAATAATCAATATATCTTTAATTCCAGCTAACATTAAAACTGAAAGAGGGTAATAAATCATGGGTTTATCGTACAAAGGTAAAAGTTGTTTTGATACAGCCTTTGTAATTGGGTAAAGACGGGTGCCAGCACCTCCAGCAAGAATTATACCTTTCATAAAATAACCTTGAAAAAATTATTCACCTTTAATAAGATTATATAGTCTGTCTAAATCGTCACTGGAAAAATATTCTATAACAATAGAACCCTTTTGCAAATTACCTTTTATAGAAACCTTTGTTCCTAGTTTATCAATAAATTGTTGCTCTAAGTCGGCTAAATCAGGGTCTTTGTTTACAGTGTTTTTTTCTGTAGTTTTTTTAGCCACAACTTTGTTACCATTATTTAATTCTGTTGCATATTCTTCTGCTGCACGAACAGAAAGGTTTCCGCCAATGATTCTAGCAAACAAGATTCTTTGATCACTGGGATTAATTACTGAAAGAATAGCACGGGCATGGCCAGCAGAAATTTGACCATTTACAAGTGAAGTTTGCATATCTTCTGGTAATTTAAGTAATCGCAAGGAATTTGCTACAGTAGAACGCTTTTTTCCAACTCGTTTTGAAACTTCTTCTTGGCTAAGATTACTCATTTCCATTAACTTTTGATATGCTTGAGCTTCTTCTACAGGGTTAAGGTTTTCCCGTTGGATATTTTCGATAAGGGCAACTTCTAGTTTATGTTCTTCGTCGTATTTTTTTAACTGAATAGGGATTCGCTTTAATCCAGCTAATTTTGCAGCTCTAGTTCTACGTTCTCCAGCAATAATGTAAAAATTTCCTGTATCAGTGGTTTCTATTGTTACTGGTTGAATAATTCCATGTTGCCTTATTGAATCAGCTAGTTCTTGTAATGAATCTTGAGAGAATTCAACGCGAGGTTGGTGAGGATTTGGCACAAGTAATGAAATGTCGCAGGATAAAGTTCCGTTTTCTTCTAGTTGAATACCTGTGGGTAAGTCTATAGCTTTGTTGCTATTTGCCAAAGAGGTTTTTTCTGTAAATTGTTCTGATTCTTCGCTTTCACGAATTAAGGCACTGAGTCCCTTGCCTAAACCACCTTTAGCCACGAGCCATAACCTCTTCTGCTAGATTTTTGTAACTTTTAGCCCCAGTACAAGTTGGGTCATATTTACAAATTGGTAATCCATGGGAAGGAGCTTCGGAAAGTCTTACATTTCGTGGAATAATTGTATTATAAACTGTGTCTCCAAAATAGGACTTAACCTGAGAAACAACATCTTGGGCTAAACGGGTACGAGAATCGTACATGGTAAAAAATATTCCACCAATACGCAACTTTGTGTTAATACCATTTTGAACCATTTTTACGGTTTGTAGCAAAAGAGTAATTCCTTCTAGTGCAAAATATTCACATTGCATTGGAATAAGAACTTGGTCAGCTGCAGCTAGTCCATTTAACGTTAAGATTCCTAAGGATGGGGGACAATCAATTAAGATGTAATCATATTTTGGAATAAGAGGGGACAATGCATTTTTAAGGTAATAGTCCCTGTCCTTTTGGTTTGCAAGTTCTATTGCTGCACCAGACAAATCGATGGAAGCTGGAATAACATCCATGTTGGATACACAAGAAGAACGAACTGTCTGTTCTGGTGATGCCTGTTCAGCCATTAATTCATAAATGGTAGGCTTATCCTTTGATACTCCTACACCTGAGGACATATTTCCTTGTGAGTCAAAATCAACTAGCAAGACTTTTTTCCCTGCCTCTGCAAGAAAGGCACCCAGATTAATAACCGAAGTCGTCTTGCCTACTCCGCCTTTCTGGTTTACAAAAACAAATACTTTGCCCATGAAATTTACTATATCATTTTTCCTTAAATAAGTATATATTTAAAATCGGCTAAAAATAAAGAAACTATGAAGAGAAAATCATTAATAAGGTGAAAATATGGCAAAAAAAATACAAAAAATTCAAGATTTAGTAGAAAAAATAAAAAATAATCCTTCGGATTTAGCTTTTGTTATTTTTTCAGCACCCATATCAAAGGTTCAAGATCAGGATTTATTGCAAAGTCCTTTTCCTATCCCTACAGATAAAAAATGTATTAAAATAAAAATTCGTCCTTCTGCCACAAAATCTAGTTATAAGGAACAGATTTTTTTTGCCGAGTTTTTCACTGAAAAACAAACTTTTCATCGAAAAATAAATGTGGATGAACTGGCAGAATTAATTATTCAAACTGGAGGAATCTGGTTCAAATCCATTGCCCTTCGATTTCGAATGAATTCCGCTTCTGTACAAGAATTAATAACTGTACTTAGTAATAAAAAGGGGCAAGTACGTATAATTTATTCAACAGAAAAAAAATCTGAACATTTAGAAAAAAATTCTTTTGCAGAATTTAAAAATAAAAATTATATTTTGCAAGAAGGAAAAATTGTTCCTTTTTTGGTACGCCTTGGGATAATGACCCAAGATGGAACAGTTGTAAATTCTAAGCGAGATAAATTTAAGCAAGTGAACAAATTTTTAGAATTTGTAGCAGATATTTTACCAGAACTAAAAAAATTATCAGGAGGTTTTTCAAAGGAGCGACCACTAAAAATTATTGATTTCGGTTGCGGAAAATCCTACCTTACCTTTGCCTTGCATTTTTATTTTTCAGAAATAAATAATCTACCTGTTGAAATTATTGGTTTAGATTTGAAAGAAGAAGTGATTTTGGAATGCGAAAGATTAGCAACCTCCCTTTCTTTAAAAGGTATAACTTTTATAAAAGGTGATATAGCTCAGTATGCAAACAGCCAAAAGGAAAAAAAATCCTTACCCCCTGATTTAATGGTTTCCTTGCATGCTTGTGATACTGCCACAGATTATGCAATAGAATATGCAATAAAACAGGGTTGTTTAGCAATTCTTTCTGTTCCATGTTGCCAACACGAAGCAAACAGTCAACTTGAATATAAAAGTTGTAAAAAAGAATTTAAGCCCCTTTTAAAACATGGATTAATTAAAGAAAGATTTGCTTCTTTGGTTACTGATGCTTTACGGGTGGAAATTTTAGAGCAACAGGGTTATTCTGTTCAAGTACTTGAGTTTATTGATATGAGCCATACTCCAAAGAATATTTTAATTAGAGCAGTTCGTTCCTTAAAAGAAAAAAAACAAAATAATCCTTCTGAATTAGCAAAGGAATTAGGCTTAGATTTAACTCTAAATTCCTTAGTAAATCATTGATTTTTCTGCTTTATACGCTTTGTTTTTGTTAAAGTTCTAAAATCATTTATAGGATATATTGAAACAGTCTTGATTAAATTGACGAAAAAGAATATACCTAATATATGAATTCTTTAAATACTTCAGAAAATACTTCTTTAATTTCTCAGTTTGTGGAACAGGATGTTTTACAAGCTTTTAATGTTATTTCTTCGGAAGAAAACACTGTTCCAGATGTAAATATTATTTCCACTATAGCTAATTCCTTTTGTGCTGGTAATTCCATCGATTCTTTTGTAGATATGATTGTTACTCAAAAGACAGATGTAGAGTTGAAGTTGGTAACAAGTTTTCATAAAAATTTAAAGTTACTTGTAGAAAAAACCTGGGTTGAACCTGCTGATGCTACAGTAAAAGAACAGGTTCTTTACAGAATCGATGAACTTTGCAAACAATTAACAGAAAGTGATTATTCAGGTTGTTACGAAGATTTTATAAATGTGCTAACAGATGTGGTTTATTTGATGTTTGGAACACAAGCAAAAAGTGCAGATTTTCATGAATACGCTTTGCGAATTGACCCAGAATTTGGTATTTTTTGGTGGTATGTACAATCTTTACCAAAAAAGAAAAGATGGAGCAATGACAAGAGCCGAGTTGCAGTTCTTTTAGGTATGTTCTTCTTAGCAAATTATTAATATAAATTTGTTTCATACTATAAGATTTGATTAAAGGCTCTAATATTATCTTTTTTATAAAATCCTTTCTTTACATAACTGTAAGATGATGGATTATTTGTAAAGGATGTTTTTTATGGATGAAATCACAAAAATTTGTAAAAGTCTTCGTCAAGGAGCAAATCAGTTAGCATTACACACTGCAAATCAAAAAAATCAAGCTTTAAAAGAAGTGGTTATTTCTATTTCAAAATCAAAAGAAGCGATCCTTGCTGCAAATAAAATCGATGTTGAAAAAGCAATATCTGTAGGCACAAAAGAAAGTCTAGTAGATAGACTGCGGTTAACTTCAGAAAGAATTGATGGAATTATTGATAGTATAAATATTATTATTGAACAAGCTGATCCTGTTGGTCAATGTGTAACTGGTTGGACTAATCCTAATGGTTTACGCATTGTGCAAAAACGTGTTCCACTAGGGGTGGCTGCTATTATTTACGAATCTAGACCTAATGTTACAGCAGATGCTTTTGCTTTAGCTTATAAAAGTGGTAATTCCATATTACTTAGAGGAAGCTCTTCGGCACTAGAATCAAATAAGGCTATTGTAAAAGCAATAAAAGAAGGGCTAGAGGTAGCTTTTAAATATAATTCTGGTGTACCACAAGCCATAGAACTTGCTTCTTCTGGTAATAGAGATGAAGTTGATGCTATATTAAATGCAGTTAATCTTGTGGATGTTGTGTTACCTCGTGGTGGTTCTCAATTAATTAAATTGGTTGTGGAAAAAGCACGAGTTCCTGTTATAGAAACAGGTAGTGGGATATGTCATATGTTTGTAGATAAAACTGCAAATATAAATATGGCTTGTGATATTGCAGAAAATGCTAAACTGCAACGTGCTGGTGTATGTAATGCTATTGAAACCCTTGTGGTGCATAAAGAAATCCTAGCAGATTTTCTTCCTCAGTTAGAAGAAAGATTTAAGGGGCGAGCTATATTAAAATGTGATGAAGATTCTTATAAAATTGTTTTAGATTCAGCTAGTAAACAGGGGAGGGAAAATTGTGTTGAAAAAGCAACCCCAGAAGATTTCGGCTACGAATTTTTGGATAATATTTTAGCTATAAAAACTGTTGATTCAATAAATGAAGCTATAGATTTTATTAATCAACACAATACCCATCATTCAGAAACCATAATAACTTCTTGTCTTGAAAATGCAAATTTGTTTCAAAATAAGATAGATGCTGCTTGTGTTTATGTAAACGCTTCAACACGTTTTACAGACGGTGGGGAATTTGGGTTTGGAGCTGAATTAGGTATAAGTACGCAAAAACTTCATGCAAGGGGACCTATGGGGCTTTCAGTACTTACAACTACGAAATATTTCATTAATGGTGAAGGTCAAATTAGATGAGTATACAAGAAGCCATAAAGGCTGCAAAAAAGATTGTGGTAAAAATAGGTTCTAATACTTTGGCAAAAGAAGATGGAACTATTAATTTCCAATTTATGAAGGATTTTGCTCGCCAGTGTAACGATTTAATTAAAACAGGGAAGCAACTTGTAGTGGTTTCTTCTGGTGCTCAGGTTGCAGGAGTTTCTACCTTAGACAGATGGGCAAGAAAAAAAGATATTCATTATAGACAAGCTCTTTGTGCCATTGGCCAAGTGGAACTTATGGATAAGTGGAGGAATGCCTTTAGCGAATATGACCTTCATATTGGACAACTTCTTTTAACAAAAGATGATTTTGAAAATAATCACAGAACTTTAAATATGAGAAATACCTTGTTTACCCTTGTGGATGAAGGTGTAGTTCCCATCATTAACGAAAATGACTCAGTTGCTTTTGACGAAATAAGCATTGGAGATAATGATAATTTAAGTGCTTTAACAGCAGTTCTTTGGAGTGCGGACTTATTGATTTTGTTTTCTGATATTGATGGAGTATACACAGATAACCCTAAAACTAATCCCAACGCAGAATTAGTGGATTTGGTTGTAGATATAAATCAATTACGTTCTAACATAAAAGTTGGTAGTGCTAATAGTTTTGGTACCGGTGGAATTGAAACTAAGATTGAAGCGGCAGAAAAGGTTACAGCTTACGGAATCCCTATGATTTTAGCTAATGGAAGTCATCTCTTAGCTTTAGAAAATTTAGCCTTGGGGCAGATGCGGGGAACCTTGTTTCAAGGAATTTAGTCTTTTATCTATAATTTTGGAGGAATTATGAAAGTATCTTGCATTGGAATCGGCGTTATGGGTGGAGCTTTAATGAAAGCGGTTATAAAAAGCCTAGGTTCAGAAAATCTAATAGTTTCCGATAACGATGTTGCAAAAGCAGAAAATTTTGCTAAAGAAACAGGATGTAAAGTGGCAAAATCAAATCTAAATGCAGCAAAAGATTCCGATATAGTGTTTATTGCCGTAAAACCTCCTTTTGTGGCTTCTGTTTTTGATGAAATAGCTTCAGAATTAGCTGGTAAAATTGTAGTTTCAGTTGTTGCAGGTCTTACAATAAAGTCATTAAAAGAATTGTTTTCCTTTGGTGCTATGATGTCTGGATCTTCAGAAGAAGGAGTCACCTTTATTCGTCTTATGCCAAATATTCCTGCTGTGGTTGGAGAAGCAATGATTGCACTTTCAACAGATGCTGAACAACCCCAGGAATTAAGGACAAAAGCTTCAAAACAGGTTGCAGAACTTTTGACTTATGCCGGTAAGGTGGAATTTGTTCAAGAAAAAATGATGGATGCTGTAACAGCCATAAGTGGTTCTGGCCCTGCTTATGCTTATCTATTTATTGAAGCTTTAGCAGATGCTGCTGTAGGCATGGGAATGACTAGAAATCAGGCATATTTATACGCTTCCCAAACATTAAAAGGCGCTGCTTCTATGCAATTAGAAACAGGAAAACATCCAGCTGAATTAAAGGATGCAGTTTGTTCTCCTGCAGGAACCACAATTGAAGGGGTAAAAGTTTTAGAAAGATTAGGTTTCCGTTCTGCTATAATAAATGCTGCCGAAGCTGCTTTTGAAAAATCTCAAGAATTAGGACGTAGTAAATAATTCTTTTGATTAAGTTTTTTTATCTACAAAGTTTATTCTTTTCATATTGCTTTGACTTTTTCTTAGAAAAGCAGTATCTTTAATAACAAGTATGGGCATAATACCTCAGTTTCCAAATTTTAAGCCTGTCGTTTTAGACATGAAAGATGAACTAGGAAAATTTTGCCATAGTCTCGAATGTGGGATAAGTGAATTTTCCTTTGTAAATTTATTTATTGACTCAATAAAATATACTTATAAAATATCATGTGTTTCAGAAAATTCTATTGTAATCGTAGGTGTGCATCCTGAGAGACACTTTTCTAATTACGATTTATCTGGAGATTTTTTTTCAGTTCTAGGGGAATTACCTACTCAAGAAATCCTTTTGCAGTTGTTTCGTCACTTTAAATATTGGAAAAATATGTCAGAAGAAATTTTTTTAAATTATGGTACTGTGCTTGGTCAAAAGGGTTTAATTATTTTAGAAGATAGAGATAATTTTGATTATTTATATTCACGTACTGAATTGGCTATGTTGCAGGGTAAAAATTTTCATAAAAAAAAGAATTTAGTAAATGCTTTTAAGTCAAATTATGAAACTCAAGTAAAAACTTTAGATGTATATTCTCTTGCGGATGCTTATTCAGTTTTAGAAAGTTGGAAATTATCAAGAACTCAAGATTCTTTAGCTGATTATTATCAGTGTAAAAAAGCCTTAGATTTATTTGATAAATTACCCTTAGCTGGTGTTGTTGTATATGCAGACGGAATTCCTGTAGGTTTTTCCTTAGGAGAATACATTTTGAACGAGGAAATGTTTGTTGTAATGTTTGAAAAAGGAATTAATAGCTACAAGGGTGTCTATCAATTTGTAAATCAAGCTCAGGCCTTAGCACTTTTACCTTCAACAAAATATATAAACCGAGAACAAGATTTAGGGGATACAGGGTTGCGACAAGCCAAAATGACATATCGACCTTGTGGATTCACAAAAAAATATCTTGCATTACCATTATCAATGAGTAGGCAATAAATAATTATTTAGGAGGGGTATTTTGCGTTTTGTTAGTACAAGAAATAGCAACAATATAATTAATTTTTCTCAAGCTATAACAAATTGTGTTAGTGACGATGGGGGTTTATTTGTTCCTGCAAACCCAGAAAATTTAAAACCCTGGATATATTATTTAGACGAAACCACTTCTTTTGCTTCAATGGCAGGGTCTCTTACCTCTGCTATGATTAACGAAGAATTTAGCCCTATTATTTCAGAAGCTATTGCTACTAGAGCTTTCCCATTCAGTCCAAAGCTTAAGCAACTAGATGATTCATTTTATGAGCTAGATTTATATACTGGTCCTACTGGTTCTCATAAAGATTTTGGTATTTCATATTTGACCGCTTGTTTGGAATATACCTTGCTTATGCAAGATAAAAAGGCTACTTTAATAGGAGTGTGCAATAAATCTTTAAGTTCTTCTGTGGCGTATGCGATGCGAGGAAAAAAAAGATTAAAGGCTGTTCTGTTATTTGAAAAAGGTGCAATGAAGGGGCTTTCTGAAAGAGATTTTATTTGGAATGGAGGAAATATTTATCCTGTAGAAGTAGATGGGTCTCTACGAGACTGTGGAGTTCTTGTACAAAAAATGTTTGCAGACAAAGACCTTGTAAAAAAATATGGACTTACTTTGGTAAATACAATGAATATTGGGCGACTTCTGCCCCAGACCTTTTTTTACACCTACGCTTTTTCTAGGCTTAAGGGAAAAGTTTTTGGTGACATTTTTTATGCTTTAGCTCCTGGTAACTACAGTAATCTTGTGGCAGGTTTGTATGCTTGGCGTTTTTCTTTGCCAGTAAACGGATTCGTTACAGAATGTACAGAACAACTTACTGTGGATTCATCTAATCGTTGCCATATGATACATACAGATGGAGTTTTTTCTTCAAGAGCTCCTTCTGATCCCAGTAGCCCTTCTAACTTAGAGCGTATGGAAGAAGTTTTTTTAGCTAATCCAGGAATGATTAAGGGGTTAGTTTTTCCCCATCCTGTTTCAGAAAGTGAAAGAGTTATTGCCTGTAAAGAATTATTTTCAAGATTCGGTATATTGGCAGATGCAGAAACATCTGGTTCCTATGCGGCGTTAAAAAAACAGTTTTCTGTGGTAGGTTCTCAAGATAGTACTGTAGTTTTAGTTGTAAAGGATAATCCAGCTTTGAATACAGATTTTGCAAAAAGATGTTGCGGACAAGTTCCAGAAATACCTGCAAATATTCAAGCTGTATTTCAGCCTGTTGTTCCTAAAAAAACAATTTTACCAAATATTTCAGAAGTTAAAGAAGTTTTGAAAGAATTGGATTTTTAAAAAAAAGTTAGGGAGCAATAGTTAGAATAACTCTTCTTTTGCTCCCTGTTATATAAAAAAAGGGAAAGGATAATAACACCGTAAAACAAAACTTTGTAATCCAGCCTGCGTCCACAGCTTTCCCTGAAAAAAGAAAAAGACTGTCTTAAGACAGTCTTTTTCAAAAGGCGCCAATCAGAATCGAACTGATGAATAACGGTTTTGCAGACCGCTCCCTTACCACTTGGGCATGGCGCCGATGTATGATTAATATAGCAAAATAAAAGGCTCTTGTCTAGTATCTTATTAAAAAAAAGGTTATAATATCTATATGAATACAGCAAAATATGACTTAGTAATAATTGGTGCTGGAGTAGCAGGTCTTTCTGCTGCAGGATATGGAGCAAGAGCTAATTTAAAAGTTCTTGTTATTGAACTTGGCGGTTCCGGAGGTCAAGCGCAAAATATTGTATCTTTAGAAAATTATCCTGGAGTATACCCAGCTATTTCTGGTTACGAATTTATCGAAAATATGAAAAAGCAAGCAATTTCTTTTGGTGCAGAAATTAATAATACAGAGGTTTTATCCTTAGACAAAAAAAATGATGTATTTGTTCTTAAAACTTCTACACAAGAAATAACTGCCACCTCTTTGCTATTGGCAACAGGCTCAAGTCCTAGAAAGTTAGATTGTCCAGGTGAAATTGAATTTGCAGGTAGAGGTGTGTCCTATTGTGCAACCTGTGATGGCCCTTTCTTTAAGAATAAAAAAATTTTGGTTGTAGGTGGAGGGGATTCAGCTTGTGATGAAGCAACTTTTTTATCCACTATTTCAGATAATGTTACAGTGATTCATCGCAGATCTGAATTTCGAGCTCAAAAGGCTGTAGCTCAAAGAGTTTTGGATAATCCAAAAATAAATGTTAAATTTAATACTGTGGTTTCACAGATTCAAGGAAACAATAAGGTTGAATCCGTAATTTTAAAAAATACAATAACTGGTACCCAAGAAGAAATATCTGTAGATGGAGTATTCATTTTTGTAGGGGCAAAGCCAAGAACAGAATTAATGCCATTTATAAAACATGATGATGAAGGATATATAATTACAGATGAAAATATGGCTACGGATATTCCTGGTTTGTTTTGTGCAGGGGATGTTCGTTCAAAAACCTTTAGGCAAGTGGTAACTGCAGCTTCTGATGGTGCTATTGCTGCTCATTCTGCAGAAAAATACATTCTTAGTTTAAAGAATAAGGCTTATAACTAATGGAATGTTTTTTTGTTAATTGTAAAAGGTTATTTATTTATTTTATAATTCTATTGTCTCTTTTTCCTGCTTTTTCAGAAGTGAATTCCTTAACTTCAAATGACGGTTTGCCTCAAGATATAACTTTTTGGAGTGATTATCCCCATGATGTTTTAGCCCAAGCTATTGTGGATAGAATGACAGAAGAAGAACTATTAGCTCAGATTTTTATGTTTGGCTGGGCAGGGCAAGAACCTTCTGAATTATTAAATCAATGGGTTTTAGACAGAGGACTTGGTAGCGTAAAGGTTTTTGGATGGAATACAGATGATATTAATCTTGTGGCTAAATCTGTAAAAGCCTTACAAGAAAAATCCCAACAATGTAGATTTAAAATTCCTCTTTTTGTTGCTACAGACCAAGAAGGAGGTTGGATTCGCCACGTAAAGGGAGATACTAGCGATACACCAGGAAATTTAGCTATAGGAGCATCTGGATATCCAGTTGATGCTTGGTACACTGGATATTATATTGGCCAAGAACTTAGAACTTTAGGAATTAATATGAATTTTGCTCCCACAGTTGATTTGTATACAAATCATGATTCTAGTGTTATAGGTCCTCGTTCCTTCGGTGAAAATGCAGAATATTCTGGAATTTTAGGGGCATCTTTTGCAGCAGGTTCTATTGCAGCAGGGGTAATTCCTACAGCAAAGCATTTTCCAGGCCACGGAGATACAGGAATCGATTCCCATGGGCAGCTTCCTGTAATTTCTATCGATTATGATACTTTGATGAATCGTGAATTAATTCCCTTTAGTTATTTGATTGAAGAAGGTATTCCAGCAATAATGTCTGGACATTTAAGTTTCCCGGAAATAGTTAAAAATGGAGAACCAGCTTCTCTTTCAAAAACTATATTAACTGATATTTTACGAACAAAGCTAGGTTACAAAGGTTTAATCATTACAGATGATATGATGATGAATGGTGCTACTAGTTGGGCAGGAACACTTTCTAATGCCTTTCGATTAGCTATAGAAGCAGGTAATGATATAATTATTTCTTCAACAACAGCAAAACTTAACGAAGCCCTTTGGACAGGGAATATTTCTTTAATGAAAACTTCTGCAGAATTTTATAATAGGGTAAAAGATGCAGCAAAAAGAGTAATTTTGGCAAAGTTGGAATATTTTAAAGGTGAAAATCCTGTTCCCTTGTATCCAGATTCATCAAAAATTGCAGAAAATATTCCTGCTCCAGAAGCAAAAGATTTCTTTTTGTCTCAGGCTTGCCGTTCTATAACCTTATACAAGGGGGAACTTCCATATAAACCTAAGCCTCAGGAAAGAATTCTTTTAGCTGGGCAAAAACAGTTTCCGTCTTTTTTTGAAGAAGGCAAGCTAAGGTATCCAGAAGCAAAAATGCTACAGTTTAATTATAATATGGGTCCTAATGAAACAGAATGGATGTCTAATTACATCGATGAACTTATTTCAAGTTATGATACAGTAATAATTTCTGTGGCAGATGATGCAAGTGCTGCTGTAGCTTCTAAGTTAAGATCAAAAAATATTAAAACAATTGTTATTTCTGTTTTGTCTCCAGTGCCATCTATGAGAATGAAATCTTGGGCAAATACAATTCTTATGGCTTATAGCTATTCCGAATATTCTTTTATGGCGGCTTTTGGTGCTTTAGCTGGAGAATATCAAGTAACAGGAAAATTTCCTTTGGCAGAAGAGTAGCAAAAAAATGGAAAAGATTAAACTGCTTCCTTTAGATTTAAAATGTATAGAAGAAGTATGGAGTTTTTTAAAGCCACAGGAAGCTTATTGTGTTCAATTATGTGAAAGACTGGAAGAATTTGTTGATAAAGGTAAAAGTAACGGAAATTTTATATGCTTTGTTGAAAAGCAATTACTTGGAGTAATTTTTGTTTCAAAAGCAGGAATGGTTCTTCATTCTTTAGGTGAGTTTTCTGATGACCAAAGGCTTGTAGTAAAAAGACTTCTTGGGGATTATTTTGCTAATCGTAAAGTTTATTGTATTAGCGGTAAAAAAACAGGAACAACTTTAATTTGCGAAGCTATAATTAGTTCAAAAAATACTAGACCAGTAGAAATTAGAGATTATAACCTTATGATTTTTGATTCTAAATTTAAAAATAATATTTTTTTTCCTGTTAAAAAATGTAATTTAGAGGATTTAGATAAACTTTTTTTTATTCAAAGTGAATATGACAAAATAGAAGTGTTGCCTGCTACATATTCTTTTGATGAAAAACTATGCAAAAAAAAATTATTTTTCAGTTTGCAAAAGGAACGAGTTTTTGCCATAGATATAGGAAGTGAAAATTTTGTTGCAAAGGCGTCGATTAATGCAAAAAGTAGTCGTTATACGCAAATAGGTGGAGTTTATACAGATAATACTTATCGTGGCAAAGGATATGCAGCCACTTTGGTAAATTATATTGCTACAAATGCTAGTAATATTGGACAAAGGGTAGTTTTGTTTGTACGAAAAGACAATATTCCTGCTATTCGTTCTTATACAAAGGCTGGGTTTAAGAGCCAAGACAGTTACGGTATAGTTTATTTTTAAAAAACACTTATTTCGAAATATTACAAAAAAAAGAACGAAATTAAAGACCTAATTACATTGTTTGGCAGAAAATATCATCAGACCAAGTTTCAAGAAATTCTTTAAATGCTGCAACAGGTAAAGGTCGTGAATAAATAAATCCTTGAATAATGTCACATTCAATATTTTGCAAGAAATGAGCCTGAGAACTAGTTTCGATTCCTTCTGCTACTACCTTCATGTCTAATTGTTTTGCCAAAGAAATAACAGAAGTAATAATGTGTTTATTTCTTATTTTCTGGTGAGAATCAACTTTGAAAAAGGTTTTATCCAATTTTAGAACATCTGCAGGAATATCACCTAAAGAATTCAAAGAAGAATATCCACTTCCAAAGTCGTCTATAGAACAAGTAAAGCCAGCGTCATGTATTTTATTAATACATTCTTCCATGGCATCTAATTGTTCAAATGCTACAGATTCAGTTATTTCAAATTCCAAATATTTTGATGGAATATCATATTGCTTTTGAATTTTAATAAATTCATCTAAGAAGTTTGGATTATACAAGTGAATTCGTGATAGATTAACGCTTATATTAATAGGCTCTAGGTTATTGTCAATTCTTTCTTTTAAGAAAATACAAACCTGCTTAAACAAATCCAAATCAATTTGAATAATAAAACCATTTCTTTCAAACATTGGAATAAAAGAATTAGGCTGAATCATACCATAGACAGGTGAATCCCAACGAACAAGGGCTTCTGCACCTGCAATTTTTCCTGTTTGAATATTTATTTTAGGTTGTAAATACATTTTAAACTCATGATTTTTTAGAGATTGTTCCATTGTATTTTCAAATTCCCGTTCTCTAGTTTGTCGCAATAATTCTGATTCATCAAATATAGCAAAGGTGTAGAGTTTTGTTGTATGTTGATTTTTTGCCATTTTTCTAGCAATATTACTTCTGTCACGGATTGCCATTAAACTTTGCTGATCTCCAGGAATAATATAAATACCAGCTTTTATTTTTAGAAAATACTTGTCCTTTTTTTTGTCATTAAAACTGTTCAAGTCGGTGGCAAATTTTTCAAAGAAGGCATTTATTTCTTCAATAGGTTTAGTTTTTGTTAAGATATTAAAAAGGTCTGCGTCAACTCGGCACATTAAATCGTCTTTGTCTAAATATTTTCTAAGCATTGAATGAATATGTACCAAAGTTGCATTTCCACCACCACCTCCGTGAATATCATTTATTAATTTAAAATTATGAATATCAAGAGAAATAAATGAATAAACATTTGGCTTTGTATCTTTAAGTTTTTCTCTAACTAATCGTTCAAAATTGGTATAACTTATTCCTCCTGTAACAGGATCGGTATACAAAGTTTTTTCCAAAGCATAGCGATAATTTGTGTTACGATTAATTATAACGATAATCATAGCTCCAAAGGTTATAATTACTAAAAAAGCAACCATAGCAAAGATTATGGATAGAGCAATATATTCATCTAAGATTTCTATAGAAGTAATCAAATACCATCTGTTGTCTCTAATTGGTGTACAGGATAAAAAGAAATCCTTTCCATGATTATTTTTGTATTTTATTACAGCGAAGCCTGTTTCTTTTTCTAATTGTTCTTTTATCCAATCTTTTTGTATTTTTTGTTGTTCATTGGACATATCTTTTAAAGAAACTGTGGAAGCGACCAAATCACCATTGTGGTTTATAATAAATGCATCTGTATCTAATTTAATAACATCTTTTAAAATATAATTTGCCAGTATTTGAGGTGTGGTTCTAGCAAGAAGGATTGCTCTTGTTGTTTTATCTAAAATTATTGGCACACCATAAAAAACTGATTCTTGCCCCAAAGGAATGTTATTAAAATATTTTATTAAAGGAGTACCCGCAAAAACTTCGGAAATATATTCTTGAATTTCAGATAATTCAAAATCAATTTCAGATGTAGAAACAATTGTTCCGTCTTTTTCAACCCAATATATATCTAAAAATAAACTTTTGTCGTCATTTTTTTTAATTAGATTTACAAAATCTATTGGAGATTCAGTTTTAGCATAGGATTTAGCAATCATTGCCATATAATTAAGGGGATCTGTTATGCGTGTTTCAGCAGCTTGAGCGGCAACAATAGAAACTAATTCTAAGGAATGTTTTGTTTTTTTTTCTACTAGATTTTTGTTTGTAAAATAATTAATCCCAATTAATAAAACCTGTAAAAAAAATAAAACACCCATACATGACCAAGCTAGTGTTCTAATTTTATTTGTCTCTACTGAAAATAACATAAATAAATTATATTTTATAAATTTAGTATTTGTAAAGTTTTTTTTATTAAGGTTTAGGTATTTTTTTTATTTCAAAAACTTTGTCTAATATTCTTTAATTGTTGGAGATATTAGAAATATTGTATTGAGTATGTTGGGATTAAATGATATAATTTTTTTAGTTAGCGTATATACATCAAAATAAGGCATCTATGTCAGTACTGCTAAATTTTTTTTAAGGGGTTGAAAATGAAAAAATTAGTAAAATTTATTGCTGTATTTTTTTGTATAATTATTTGTTTTAGTTATATTTCTTGTGCAGGCGGAGCTGGAGAGAAATCAGCTCTTGTAGTAGGTGATTTATTTGAATGGACTGGGGACGAAGAATATGTTAGTCCTAAACATGCAGATCCTGTAGATGCTGTAAATCAATCTACTGGGCTACAAGATAATTGGTGGGCTGAAACTGCATTTTATCATATTTGGGTAAAAAGTTTTTCCGATTCAGATTCAGATGGATGTGGTGACTTTGCAGGAATAAAAGCAAAGTTAGATTATATACAAAATACTTTAGGTTGTGACGGAATCTGGCTTTCACCAATTTTTGAATGTAGTTATAAAAGTAAGTCTTCTTCTAATAATATGCATGGCTATGATGTAGTTGATCATTACTCTGTTAATAGTTATTTTGGAAGTGAAGCTGACTTAATTAGTTTGATTCAAGCTTGTCATGCTAGAAATATGAAAATTATTTTTGATTTTGTTCCAAATCATACTGCTGATAAGCACCCATGGTTTTTAGATTCTGCAAAAGGAACTGAAAAAACAGACTGGTTTTTGTGGAATGACAAAACTTTAGGTTGGAATCCTGGTATGGGAACAAGCAATACTTGGCATTCAAATAATTCTAAATACTATTACGGGGCTTTTGGTGGTTCAATGCCTGATTTAAACTATAGAAACTACGAAGTTCGAGAAGAAATGAAGAACGTAGTTCGCTATTGGCTTAATAAGGGTTTTGATGGTATTAGAGTTGACGCAGTTCGCTATCTTATCGAAGAAGATGGAGTTTATACTGATACAACTGAATCTCATAATTGGTACAAGGAACTTAGAGATGAACTTGATAAATATGAATCTCCAAAGTTTATGGTTTGTGAAGCATGGATAGAAGGTAATCGTAATGCTTTAGACAAATATTTTGGAAATGGTGAAGAATTCCACATGGTATTTGACTTTGACCAAGGTCGAGCTACAGTTAATACAGCTGAAAATACTTCGGATAAAACAGGTTCCACAATACGGGCTAATCCAAGTGTTGCTAATTCCATGGTTTATGGAACATTTATTGGTAACCATGACGAATATCTTGACAGAATTGGTACAAAGTTACACGGTGACGTTAAGAAGATTAATTTAGCAACGGCTTTATCTCTTTTACGTCCAACTGTACCCTTTATTTATTATGGTCAGGAAATAGCACAAAATAACGAAGCATTATCTGGTGATATTAGACTAAGAGGACCTTTTAACTGGGACTTGGTTTCAGATAGTAATTCTACATTAAAGCTGAACAAGGCAATCCTAACTATGCGAAAAGAAGAGGGTTTTAAAGATACCTTTACTTCAGGAAAAGTAATAAAACTAAGTGCTGCAAGCGATATCTTAGCTTATGTAATCGATGGGGCTACAGTGGATTTACTTTGCGTTTACAATCTTTCTGAAACTAGCAAAGAATCAGTTTCTATTTCTGGTATTTCTGGAAACTATACAACAGCAGCTTGTCTAATTGGTGGTGAAGATGCAAATTATCCAATTAGTATTAATGGTGCTACTGCAACAGTCAAAAGGTTAGGACCAAAGGCATATCGCAGTTATTTACTCGGTTCAAGCAGTTCATCGAAAGTTTTTTCTGTAGATGAAGGTTATGGTGTAGAATATATTCCTTCTGTTGAAAGTCCTGTTGAGTTTAGACCTTCAAGTACAATGTATCTTCGCGGTACTATGAATAGTTGGGGTGGAACTAAAATGACTGCTATTTCAGAAACTAGTACACAAAAAGTATGGCAGGTTACAGTTAATCTTACAGCAGGTACCGAATATCAATTTAAGTTTTGTGTAAGCAATTCTAATTGGGATCAAAACTGGGGAGAAAATGGAAGGTCAAACGGCAATAATATAAAATATACCCCTGATACTACGGGAAATTATATTTTTACTTTTACAGAATCATCTACCACTGGTTATTCTTATTATGTAAGCAAAGTTTTGTAATATTCCTTAAAAAAATAGGGCTATCTTTATAAAGACCCAACCAAGAATGTTGGACGCTTTGTAGGATAGCCCATTTTTTTGATTAGCTATGAAAAAGTTTTAGTCTTGAAAGTCAGATTTTTTTTTGTTTTTGTATTCCCAAAAAATAATACCTATTCCAAAAAGAATTACTAGTATGCCTAAAATACGGATTAAAATAAGTCCAAATCCTTTGGTTGACATTAAAAGTAATACTATAGCCAAAACTGTGGAACCAATTATTTCTCCGTAAAAGGGTTTTGTATCTAAGCCACTATTTTTTATTTTTATCGTAGCATATAGTTCAAGAATAGAAGAAATAATTAAATATCCAGCTAAAATATATAACATTATTGCCCAAATAGAAGCTGCTACTGTTAGTGGCATAATAACAGCTATAAGTCCAATGATTATACTGATTATTCCACGAATTAAAATGGTTCGTTTGTAGCTTCTGTCTAATATCATATTTCTAAGCTGAAATAAATTAAATATTCCGTTTAAAATAGCAGCAATTCCAACAATAATTACAACGGCTTTAATCCATGCATCTGGAGAAAAGAGCATTAATAACCCAACAACGGACAAGAGGATTCCTATACCGATAAATGATTTTCTCATGTTAAAACTTAAACCCCTAACATTTCTATTAATTCGTTTTTGCTTCTTCCTCCAGATTCTTGCATAACAACTTTTCCATGTTTTACAATCATAAAGGTAGGAATACTCATAATCCCAAATTTTGAAGCTAGGGAATCTTCTTTGTCTACATCAACTTTGAAAACCTTTGCTTTGCCTTTTAATTCTTCTGATAATTCATCTATTAATGGAGACATCATTTTACAAGGTCCACACCAGTTCGCAAAAAAATCCACAAGAACAGGAATATCAGATTCAAATACTTCTTTATCGAAAGTCTCTTTTGTAAGTAAAGTTGCCATATTAAACCTCCTTAAGTTTGTTCGATAAATTAAATATAAATATATCTATATATAAAAACAAGTTTTTTTTATGTTTTTTTATAATATTTCCATATTATTACTTTTTTTTTCTTATCTCTATTCACAAAACACCGATATTATAATAGAATACTTGGGGAGGATTTGTGTAAAAAAGCCTGAAAAGGAAAAACACAAAAAAACTATGATAGTTGTAACACGTCTTGATGGGAAAACCTACTGGATAAATCCGCATCAGATTGAATCTATTGAATGTAAGCCTGATGTTACTATTTGTATGCTTTCCGGAAAGTATATCGTTGTTAAAGATTCCCCAGAAGAAATAATTGGTCGCATTGTTGAATATCGCCGACAAATCGGTGCTTTCAAAAACGAAGAATAATGTGTTTCCAGTGTAGGAGTAGATAATGGATATAGCAACAATAATTGGACTTGTTGGTGGTGTGGCTTGTATCGTCATGTCAGTTATCACCTCTGGTGGTACCATGATGGGTATTATTGATATTCCGTCGGTTTTCATGACTGTAGGTGGTTCATTTTGTGCTTTGCTAATTGTTGCTCCCCTTAAAGATGTTATTACTATGTTGCAAGTTATGGGTAAGACCTTTAAGATTCCTGATTTTGGCGAAAGAACCCTAGTTCAAAATATGGTTGCATTATCCGAAAAAGCCCGACGAGAAGGTATTCTTGCTTAGGAAGAAGGGTTAGAAGATTTAGACGACGAATTTATGAAAACTGGATTGCGTCTAGTTGTTGACGGTACTGATGGGGCTATTATTCGTAGTATCTTGGAAAGCGAAATGGGACAAATTGAATCTCGCCACATGAAATATATTGGTATTGTAAACCAGTGGGCTGGTTATGCTCCAGGTTTCGGTATGATTGGTACAGTTCTTGGTCTTGTAGGTATGTTGCGTAACCTTGAAGATAAATCTTCTTTGGGTCCAAACATGGCGGTTGCTTTGATTACCACACTGTATGGTTGTTTGTTGGCAAACTGGATTTTAGGACCTATGGCTACAAAACTAAGTGGTCATAACAATAATGAAATGCGTACCAAAGAAATGATTATCGAAGGTGTTCTTTCAATTCAAGCTGGTGATAACCCTAGAATTTTGGCAATGAAACTATTGACTTATTTGGATCCAAAATCCAGAAAAGCAATCGAAGCCGATGTTCTAAAGGATTAACGGAGCAAGTTTATGGCAAGAAAGAAAAAAGAGCCCGCAGCCGCTTCTTCGGCTTGGTTGAACAGTTATGGAGATATGATTACATTGATGCTCTGCTTCTTCGTTATGTTGTACAATCCAACCGAAGTAGATGCAGTTCAACTTGCGGCTTTAACAGCTTCTTTACAAGGTGACCCAAATGCTGGTGGACAATCCCTTTCTGCTGGTCGTATGGCGGATTTGGGAAATAATATAAACTCTTTGCCTGCTATGGAAAAGGGTAAATCATTAGGTCTTGCGGTAAAAAGGGCAATTAGTTTGTTTGCTCCAGACGTAAAGACTAATAAAATCACCTTATCTAGTGACGAACGAGGTTTGGTTATTACATTGGCTTCTGATTCGTTTTTTGCTCCAGGTAGTGCAGAACTGAATATAGATGAAACTAGAGAAACTATTCTAAGATTAGCTCAATTTCTTTCAAGTGATGACTTATCTGACCGAAGATTTAGAATAGAGGGACATACAGATAATACGGCGGTTTCAGGACAGGAATTTCGCAGTAACTGGGAACTATCAACGGCTAGAGCTACAAATGTGTTGCATTATTTGTCCGATTTTGGAATTAACGAAAATCAGTTTTCTGTAGCAGGATATTCTGATACTCGTCCAAAAGTTACAAATGATACAGCAGAAGGTAGAGCATATAATCGGCGTGTTGATATAATTATTCTGGACGAAGGTCATTTTTAATGATAAAATAATATATTGAACAGGAAGGTTGTTTATGGCTGATGATGATTTAGGTTTTGAAGATAGTGGTGAAGGAACTGGTGGTTCTGAAAAAAAATCAAAAGGAGTAGGGGGACTACTTCCATCTCTTTTGAAGTGGGTTGCTATTGCTTTAGGTGCAATTATCCTTATCGTTACAGTAGTTGTAATTACAATGAAGGTTGTTGGAGGCAATACATCTAGTCAAGCTGCAATTCCTGTGTCTCAGGAATATACTACCAAAAGAGAAATTCTTGATTGGTATCAGTCTTTGGGACAGATTAGTGCAAAAACCTCAGATGATATTCCAGCTAGCGTAATGGTGGAAGTTGTTTTAGGATATAAACAAGATGATAAAGCTACTTCTTCCGAAATTACAGCTAGACAGATAGAAATTAAGGATTTTCTTAGACGTTATTTTTCACAACGTACTGTAGAAGAATTAAAAGCTAACAATGAAGATAAACTACGTATTGAAATACGTAATGCAATAAATGACGACATCCTTAGCTCTTCTAAAATTCGGGATGTTCGATTTTTGAGTTTGAATGTAATAGAGCAGTAACATTCACTTCAGGGGATTTATATGAATGAAGTTTTGTCCCAGGACGAAATTGACCAGCTTCTCACTGCAATAAGTTCCGGGAATTCGGAGCCAGAAGATTTTAAGCCGGTAAACGATACTCGTAAAATAAAAATTTACGATTTTAAGCGTCCCGACAAATTCTCAAAAGAGCAGATTCGTACAGTGTCAATTATGCATGAAACATTTGCACGATTGACAACGACCAGTTTGTCTGCTCAGCTACGAAGTATCGTTCATGTTCATGTGGCTTCTGTTGATCAGCTAACTTACGAGGAATTTATTCGTTCTATTCCTACACCAACAACTTTAGCTGTAATCAATATGGATCCATTAAAAGGTAATGCTATCTTAGAAATTGATCCAGCAATTACCTTTTCCATGATTGACCGTTTGTTTGGTGGAACTGGTCAGGGGGCAAAGGTTCAGCGTGACCTTACGGATATCGAACAATCTGTAATGGAAGGTATTATTGTGCGTATTCTTGCAAATATGCGAGAAGCTTGGACACAGGTTATTGATTTAAGACCTAGAATGGGTCAAATTGAAACCAATCCACAGTTTGCACAAATTGTTGCTCCTTCTGAAATGGTTGTTTTAGTTACTTTGGAAACAAAAATTGGTGAAGAAGAAGGAATGATGAACTTCTGTATTCCATATATCACTATTGAACCAATTATTTCCAAACTTTCATCTCAGTTCTGGTTTTCTTCTGTTCGCCGAAGTTCTACTACTCAGTATCTTGGCGTTCTTAAAGAAAAACTTTCAGATGTAGATATGGATGTTGTTGCAGAAGTCGGCTCAGTTTCTTTGCCAATTCGTGATGTTTTAGCTTTAAGAGTTGGCGATATTGTCCGATTATCTAATGTACGCATAACAGATCCAATTACATTAAGTGTTGGAAACAAAAAGAAATTTTTGTGTCAGCCTGGTGTTATTGGTAAAAAAATGGCGGTTCAGGTACTTAGTAAACTGGATCAGGGTAATAATGATGATTTTGAAGAATTATCCGTAGAAGGAGAAGAAACATATGAGTGATGGTGCCATTTCTCAAGACGAAATTGATGCTTTGTTAGCTGGTGTAGATATGGGTGGACTTTCACCCTCTGGTTCTTCAGCACCGACCCCTACGGTGCATATTGATACAGCTATTTTAGAAAAAATAGCTGGTAACGTAAAGGACTCCTTGGCTCAGAATTTAAATTCTATGACAGGGGCTGAATCTGCTGTAGAAACTCCTATTGTAGAAGTTGCAAACAGAGATCAGTTTTTGGCTAAATTGCCGGAAATTGTTGTTGCTGTTATGGCTGATTTTTCTGCAGGATTAACTGGTGACCACCTTTATGTTATGTCTACAGAGTTTGCTCAAAAGCTTGCATCTTTAATCAATAAAGAAGAAAATGCTGAATTAGATGATATGGCTTTGTCTGTTGTGGCAGAAGTTGTTGCTCAGCATACTGGTTCAGAAATTACAGAATTATCAAAAGACGGAAAATTCCCTGGTTTAGCTTGTAATCCAGGTGAACCATTGAATGGTCCTAAGGCAATGGTTCGATTTCCTCAAAATAATTTCGCTTTGTTTTCCTACCCTATTACTTTAGACGGAGGAGCATATACTCTTTGGGAAGCTATTAGTGGTCCTGCAGCTGAACAAATTTCCAAGGCCCTTGGTGGAGGTCCTAAACCTGCCGCTGCTACTGTACCTGGAATGGACATGGGTGGAATGAATATGGGTATGAACCAGCAAGCACCTATGAACATGGGAGGTATGCAAATGCAACCAAATATGATGGGTGGCGCAATGAATATGGGTATGCCACAGGGTATGCCTCAAGGAATGCCACAGGGAATGCCTATGAATATGGGTATGCCAATGAATGGTGGATTTGCTCCAATGAACATGGGAATGAATACTCCAAATGTTCAGTCTTTGCAGTTCCCTGGTTTGCAGGCTGGAATGGGTGTTATGGAACAAGGAAACATCGGTCTTATCATGGATGTTTACATGGAAATGACCGTAGAACTTGGCCGTACAAAAAAGCAGATAAAAGAAATTCTTGGCATGGGCGAAGGTACTATTATAGAGTTGGATAAACTGGCCGGTGAACCTGTTGATATTCTTGTAAACCATAAACCCATTGCTAAAGGTGAGGTTGTAGTTATTGATGAAAACTTTGGTGTCCGTGTTACAGAAATTCTTTCACCTATTGAACGTGTTACAGGTTAAAAAAACTACAGGAAATTGTATTTCCTCATCTTTGATTAAGTATTGTTCCCTAATTGGAATTTTCTTAATTGCAGTGATGATTTTGCCTGCTCAAGATTTTACTGAAGCTTCAGTTGGTATTGATAGTTCGACAGATGAAATACAAGCTACAACGGATGATTATCAACCAATAGTTGTTTTTTCTTCTGAAGAGAATACAACTGCAAATTTAAATACTCAGCAAGAAAGCCAACCTTCTACGGTATGGCTTTTTGTTCGTATGATATTAGTTTTGCTATTTGTAATTGCTTGTATATATTTTGTAGTTTATTTTTTGAAGAAGACTACAAAAGCAGGTGTTGTTACATCAGATCCTTATTTAAGAGTTGTAGCTACCATTTCACTTTCTCCAGGAAAATCAATTTATGTTATTACTTTAAATTCAGTTGGATATATCCTTGGTGTTACTGATAATGCAATTAATCTAATAGGTTCCTTTGAAGATAAAGATTTAATTGATTCTATGAACTTAAATGCAGATAAAAATAATACTTCTTCTAAGCCAAAGGATTTTGCCTATATACTTAATTTTTTTCATTTTCAAAAAAAATCTCAGGTTACAAGTGGAGAAAATGATTCAGTTTTATCCAGTTCATCAGAGTTTATGCAAAAACAATTAGAAAGGTTAAAAGATGTAACTGATAATTCCACAGATAACTTAGAGGATAACTTATGAGTGCAAAGAAATTTCTTTCTTCTAGTATGCCAAAAATAATTTTATGTGCCTTATTGGTTGCCTTGTGTTGTATGCCTGTAGCTTCTCAGCAATCCTTTCCTCAAGGTTCTTCAGTAGGAAGAACTGATATGGGCAGAAACATTACTGATGCAGAAATGCCTGCAATTAGTTTGGATATTAGACAACCTAGTAGTGGGCAGGAAGTTGCTTTTTCTGTTCAGTTGTTGCTTCTTCTTACAATTTTAACCTTAGCACCCAGTATTTTAATTCTAATAACTTGTTTTTTAAGATTCTCTATTGTTTTAGATTTTATAAAAAGAGCTTTGTCTTTACAGCAAGTTCCTCCCACAACTGTTTTAAATGGAATAGCCCTTTTTATGACATTGTTCATTATGTGGCCAACTTTTACAGATATATATACCAATTCATTTCAACCACTATCTAATGGACAAATTGGTATCGAAGAAGCATATTTAGAAGCAGAAGCTCCTTTGCGTGTTTTTATGTTTAAGCAAATGGGCTCAAATATGGAATATATCACAATGTTTATGTCAATGGCTGGGCTAGAACGACCTCAGGATGACAGGGATGTTCCGACTTATATTTTGATTCCAGCTTATATTTTGAATGAATTAACTGTGGCTTTTAAAATAGGTGTAATTTTATACATTCCCTTTATTGTTATAGATATGGTTGTTGCCAGTGTTCTTATGTCAATGGGAATGATTATGTTGCCCCCAGTTCAGATTTCTATGCCATTTAAATTAATGTTATTTGTATTAGTTGATGGATGGGGACTTTTAACTCAGCAGTTATTTACTTCGATTATAAGATAGGCACCTTAAATGCTATCAAAAAATCTTACCTTAAAAATATTTGAAGCCTTTTCTATTGAACGATGGAATGATTTAGTTCGTCCTTTTGAATTTATCGAAATGGATAAAGCTGCTGAAAAAATGGTTTTAGCTTACATTATCGGAAAATTTGAAGAACAGCGAGGTTTTTCCATAGATTGGGACTGGATGATTCACGGAGCTTTTTTTGATTTGTTAAGAAAAATTGCTTTGTGTGATATAAAATCTCCTGTTCAGCGTATGATTAAAAATGATTATCCAGAAGAATTTCGTAAATTAAACCAATGGGTAGTTGATCAATATAAGCCACTGATAACCGATGAACAATTATTTTCAAACTTTTCTGAATATTGTTTAGGTGATTTTTCTGATTTGTCAGAGGTTAGAAAAAGAACTTTGCGAGTTTTAAAAGCAGCACATAAATATTCCACTATGCGTGAATTACAAATGCTTTCTGTTGTTAATGAAAAATTCCGTGTGGAAGGAATTGAAAAAGGTTTGAATAAGGACATAGAAGAATACCTAGATTTAAGAGGTTTGCAGCTTTTGCTAACAAAGCAACGTCCTTACGATTTTATAATGATAATTGAACAACTTCGATTTCAAGTTAGATGGAATCAAACTCCAAGGGTTCCAAAAACCAGCGTTTTAGGGCATTCATTTTTTGTTGCAGTATTAACTTTACTTTTAGAAAAACATAGTGGAGTAGAGTTTTGTTCGGCTAGACGATGTAATAATTTCTTTGCTGCCTTATTTCACGATTTACCCGAAGCTGTAACCCGAGACATTATTTCTCCAGTAAAACAAGCTACGGACGGTTTGCCTTCTATTGTTAAACATATCGAAGATGTAATTGTTGCAAAGGAATTAGAACCTTTAATGGATAATTGCTTTCGAGAGGAGTTATTATATTTTATAAGTGATGAATTTTCAGATAAAATCCGTGTACCAAAACAAGATATGTTGCTTGTTTCACCCATTGTAAATCGCTTTGAAAACCATATGCCAGGTAGTCCCTTAAAAACTACTTTTGAACAAATTAATTCATACTACAATATGCCTGAATGTAGTCCTGTTGATGGAAGTTTAATTCGTGTTGCAGATCATATTGCAGCTTTTTTAGAAGCAGATAGTTCAATAAGATACGGAATTACTTCAACTCACTTGCAAGAAGGAAGGAATAACCTACTTAAAATATATCCAAAAGGGAAAATCATAAGTGGTATAAATGTAGCTGAATTTTTTGCTGTTTTTTCTTAAAACTTTAAGCATTCTTCCGATAATATATGTGGTATGTATAAAACTAATTTTTGGCTAATTTTATTGGTTTTATTTTCATGTTTTTCTGTTTTTGCTACAACCCACACAGTAGCAGAAGGTGATACTCTATATTCTATTAGTAGAACTTATGGGGTTACCTTGGATGATTTATGTAAAGCAAATGGAATTTCAAAAACTAAGCCCGTTATTGTTGTTGGTCAAAAACTTACTATTCCTAATCAAAAAGAATCCACAGATATTCATGTTGTAAAAAAAGGTGAAACATTTTACGGAATTGCTCGTAGTAATGGAATTACAGTAGATGAGCTTTTATCATTAAACAATTTAACTTCTTCTGATACATTAAAAGTTGGACAAAAATTAATTGTTCCTGGAAAAAATTCAGCAGGAAATTCAACTGTATCCAGTAACACAAATACAAACCTTGAAATTACGGATCCAAGAAAATATTCTGAAAAGAAAACGGATTCATCTTTAACTTGGCCTGTAAAAAATCCAAAAGTAACTTATATCAATGGAAAAGTATCAGGTGTTCAGCTTTCAGCAACTAATAACGAGTCTGTTATTTCAATTCGTTCCGGCACAGTAATGTTCAGTGGTGTTTATCGAGGTTTTGGAAAAGTTGTTTTTATTCAATCTCAAACTGGCCATATTTACGTTTACACTGGATTAAATGAAATTTCAGTTCAAAAAAGTGATTATGTTGTAATGGGTGAAAAAATCGGAACTGTTGGTTTTGATGTAATTTCAGGAAAACCTCAGATGATTTTAATGGTTTTTCAAAATGGGAAGCCAATAGACCCAGCAAAAGCTCCAAGAGGCTAGTTTTTTTGAATTGTTAAGATTTTGTTAAGTTGTTAAAATCTGGTTAAGAATAAATTAGAAATCTGTCAAATCGAATTTTTCCCTTATATTTTTTTTGTTTTTTTTGCTAATGTAACTTACGTTTAAATTGTCAATTCTTTTAAAGCAAAAAATGCTTTTGAATTGATTAATCGGTTATTTAAGCAAAATGCTTAAAAATTATAGGAGAAAGTTATGGTTTTAGAAATTGAAGGAAAGCAAAAGGCCAGTTCTAAATTTGAAAAAGAAAATATTTATAGTGAAATTGATCCTCTTGCATTATATTTAAAACAAATTTCAAAGTACAAATTACTTACCCCAAAAGAAGAGCAAGAGGTTGCAGCAAATATTCAAGAAATCAAAAAGCAGTTAGTTTTACTTCAAACAGAAGATTTCAACGAAGATGAAAAAGCGATGAAAATGAATCAAATTAAAATGTTGGAGGCAGAACTAAAACATCAAAAAAATATAATGGTTCATGCAAATTTAAGACTTGTGGTTTCTGTTGCAAAAAATTATCAACACAGAGGACTTGGATTAATTGACTTAATTGACGAAGGAAATATTGGTTTACTAGAAGCTGTTGACAGATTTTCTCCAGAATATAATTGTCGATTTTCAACATATGGAATTTGGTGGATTCGTCAGGCTATAATTAAAAGTTTAGCTGATAAAGGAAGAATGATTCGTGTTCCTGTACATATGTTAAATACAATAAATAAATGTTTTTTAATTTCAAAAATGCTAACCCAAGAATTAGGTCGAGAACCTACTGCTCTGGAAATCTCAAATTATACCGGTGAAAAAGTTGAAAAGGTGGAAGAATATCTTAAATTAGTTCAGGATACAACAAGTTTAGATACAAATGTTGATGATGGAAGTCCTACTCAATTAGGTGATTTACTTACAGATGAAAATAGTGAAATTCCTATAGAAAATGTTTTTTCTGCTATGCTTTCTGAAACAATTTCCCATGTTTTAGAAGATTTTACAGAAAGAGAAACAGCTATAATAAAAATGCGTTTTGGGTTAAATGGAAAGAACCCAATGACTTTAACAGAAACAGGAAGAATGTTGGGTATTACAAGAGAAAGGGTTAGGCAAATCCAACGAAAAATGCTAGAAAAACTAAGAGAACGTGAAGAATTAGTTGCCTATAATGAATCTCGATAGGTGTCCATACAGTGAATGAATAATTCCATGCAAACTCGTGCATCATCGTATGCACGATGAGCTTTACCAGGATCTAATCCTAATGATGATGCTAGTTGTTGTAGTTTGTGACTGGGCATTTCTGGGAGTAAGGTCTTTGATATACGCAACGTATCTGCCCCTTTATTAGTAATTTTATTGTAGCCCTGTCGCTCTAACTCTTTATTCAAGAATTTTAAATCAAAGCCAATATTATGTGCTACAAGAATAGAATTATCAATAAAAGAAACAAAATCAGGTAGGATTTTGTTTATAAAAGGGCAGTCAACTAACATTTCATCGGTTATTCCGTTGACACGACTTGCTTCATAGGGCATAGCACAGCCTGGATTAATAAGAACGCTATAACTATCTATTACTCCACGCTGGCTGAATTTTAAAGCTCCTATTTCAACAACATGTCCATTTGTAGCTGAAAGACCTGTTGTTTCTGTGTCAATGGCACAAAAAACTGCTCCAGCAGTATAAAGCTGAAACAGTTTATTATGCTCTGTAATAATATTATTTTGTCGCATCTAAAATTGAATTAATTTCTGATGCGATATTGTCGCATAGATTTCCTAAGTTTTCTTTTGCTTTATCTAAGCCCTCTGAAACTGGTGCAGTTCCATTGATATAAAACTTAATTTTAGGTTCTGTGCCACTTGGTCTTGCACTAACAATAGTTCCATCTTCTAAGAAGAACTGAAGTACATTACTTTTTGGCAAATCAAGAGCTTCTTTTGTTTCAGGACAGGCAGGGTTGTAAATTGTACTTGTGCCTACGTCTCGAATCTTAACTACTTTTTTTCCTGCTAAGGTTTTTAAGCCTTCTTCTCTAAGCTTTGCCATAATGTTTTTCATTGTTTGACCGCCAGAAGCACCTGGGAAATTTTTTGAAATTGCTCTATCTTCAAAATATCCAAACTGGCTATACAATTCTTCTAAGCGCTGTAAAAGTGACTTGCCTTTAGCTCTCCAGTATAGTGTCATTTCCGCACACATTGCAGCAGCAGAAACACCGTCCTTGTCTCGTACTTCGTTTTCTACATTATATCCATAGCTTTCTTCAAATCCAAAGACATAACTGTTTCTTCCGGTTTTTTCAAAGTCTGCCATTACAGAAGCAATCCATTTAAATCCTGTCAGGCATTCTTCTAGTTTTACACCGTAAGAAGCACATATTTTATCTGCAAAAGGAGATGTTACGATTGAACGAATTATAGCAGGGTTTTGTGGCATTTTGCCAAGCTCTTTTCTAGAAAGAAGAATATAGTCTGTAAGCAAAGCACCCATCTGGTTTCCTGTGATTAATACAAAATTACCATTAGCGTCAGGAACAGCACTTCCGAAACGATCTGCATCAGGATCTGTTGCCATTACAACATCTGCTTTTTCCTTTTCAGCCAATTCTACCGCCATTTTAAGAGCAGCTGATTCTTCAGGGTTTGGTTTTTCTACTGTAGAAAAGTTTCCATCTGGTTCTCTTTGTTCAGGAACTGTAATAACTGTTAATCCTAAGTCGCTAAGGACTTTTTCAACGTGCATTGCCCCTGTTCCGTGAAGTGGTGTGTAAACAACTTTAACTTCTTTTGCTTTTTCACGAATAAGCTCAGGTCTAAACAGTTGTCTTTTTACCATTTCCCAATATTTTTCATCAATAAGGCTGTCAATTAGTATAAGTTTACCAGATGCAATAGCTTCTTCTTTTGAAATTGTTTTTACTTGTGTTACAGCGTTTACTTCTTCAATAATGCCTACATCATGGGGTTCTGTAACCTGAGCTCCATCGTTCCAATAAGCTTTGTAGCCATTGTATTGAGGTGGGTTATGAGAAGCAGTTACAACTACACCAGTATCGCAGCCCAATGTTCTAATTGCAAAAGAAAGTTCTGGAGTAGGTCGAAGTCCTGTAAATAAATATGTTTTAAATCCATTAGCAGCAAAAATTCTTGCAGTAGCTTCTGCAAAAACATCAGAATAACGACGAGAATCATAGGCAACTACTGCTTGTAAGGTTCCAGCCTTTGCTTTTTCAGGGAAGGTTTTAATAAAATAATTTGCTAATCCTTGAGTAGCTCTATTAATTACCCAAGTGTTCATTCTGTTTGTACCACCACCAATTATGCCTCTAAGTCCACCAGTACCAAATTCAAGGTTTTGATAAAATCTGTCAGATAATTCTGAAGTGTTGTTTTCTTGAATTAATTTTTCTACTTCTGAACAAAATGTTTTATCTTGTTCTTCTTCGATGTAAGACTTGGCACGTTCAAGTATTTCCTTTTGATCCATAATGTAACCTCCAAAAATAACATGGTTGATTCACTGTTTTAACTGCTATAATTTCTAGAAGGACGTAAACAATAGTTTCTGCAACGCAGAATATTCTTGATAATGTTTAAAACATCCTTTTGCAGTATCAATAAAAAAGTACAAAACTTAATAGAGAACTTCTTTATTTTGTTCTGATTATATCAATATAAACGTGTAAGTACAAGAATAACTAGAAAAGAATTACGAAAAAAGTAAAAATCCTTAAAATATATGCATAAAAAAGGGCTACAGGTTTTGACATAATTTATTTTTTCTGATATATTATGGTCATGGGTTCATAGCTCATCTGGATAGAGCAACTGCCTTCTAAGCAGTAGGTAGGGGGTTCGAGTCCCTCTGGACCCGCCATTACGGGATGTAGCGCAGCTGGTAGCGCGCCTGCTTTGGGAGCAGGATGTCGCAGGTTCAAATCCTGTCATCCCGATATCTATGCTAAGAACGCACTGCGTTCGTCCAGGATTCGAAACGTAGCAGCTATGCTGCGAAGGCGGCCCGAAGGGCAAATCCTGTCATCCCGATATATATACTAAGAGCGTAATGCGTTCCCTCAGGATTTGAAAGGTAGTAGTTATGCTATCAATATGGATTGAAGATCAAATCCTGTTATATCGACTTCTGAGACCTATCTAAAAGAAAAAGTCTTATGATTACTGGGAATTAGCGATTTGACCACTTGGAATTCCAAGTGGTCTTTTGTTTTTTGAGAATTTAATCATTAATCATAAAAGTTATGGTTGTTGATTTACAAAAATATATTAACAAACACTGTAGTTTATCGTCTTGACGGAAAAAAGTATTCACGCTACATTAGAAATATGTTTGAACCAAAAGATAACGCATTGTTTGAATTAGAAGAAGAAGATTTCGATACTGTTCTTGCATCTGATATTTCTTTTAAAGGAGAAATACGTTTTGCAAGACCTTTTATGATTAAAGGCAAAGTAAAAGGCTTAATCGAAGCTACAAGTGATTTGGTTATAGATACTGATGCAAAGGTTGTGGCAGATATTTCTGCTGAACGGATATTAGTTCGAGGTACTGTGGAAGGTAACATAAAAGGCAAGAAATTTGTTTTTGTTACATCTACAGGTTCTGTTACTGGAGACATTTCTGCTGCAGAAATTGCTTTAGAACCAGGATGTTCCTTTTCTGGAAAATGTACAATGGTGAGATAAATAAATGAAAAAACTAAACAAAAACATAATTCTTTTTTCTCTTTTACTGATTTTTACCATGAATATGGGAATTGTGGCTCAAGAAAAGCCTGATGCTTTGCAGTTATATAATAAAGGTAATTATGTAGAAGCCATAGCTGTTTGCGAACAAGAATTACTTGAGGATTCTACAAACCTTGATTCTTATACGGTATTGTGTTGGAGTCTTGTAAAAAATCGCCAGTATTCAGAAGCTGAACAAAGGGCAACTGCCGGGTTAGAAGTAAATGCTTATGATCATCGTCTTATCGAAATTTTGGCAGAAGCGAAGTTCTATTTAGGCAAAAATTCAGAAGCATTATCCTTATTTGAACGTTATATTTCTTATGTTCCTACCACAGGAAGTCGAATCGGTTCAGCCTATTATTTTATGGGTGAAATTTATATTCGCCAAGGTAAATATAACCATGCAGATATTTCTCTTACAACTGCTGTTCGTCATGAACCATTATTAGATTATTGGTGGACTCGCCTAGGCTACGCAAAGGAGATGTCAGGGAGTTATCGTTCCGCTGTTTCTGCCTACGAAAAAGCTTTGTCTCTAAATCCAACCCAACAGGATGCAATTAGAGGTCGAGAACGAGCAAGTGCTAATTTATAGTTATGAATAGCAACCTTTCAAAAGTTTACACCGTACACTTTGAAACATTAGGTTGCAGATTGAATCAAATTGAATCTGAAGGTGGAGCTAGTTTTTTTGAAAAAGAAGGTTTTTCAATTAATATGGAGCCTTTTACATCAAAAACTAGCCTAAAAGATGATATTGTTCTTTCTGTTATTAATACCTGTACAGTTACCAGTAAAGCTGAGCAAAAGGCACGAAGGCTTATTCGGTTGTTGTTAAAAATTACACCAAATGCCTGTGTTTTGGTAACAGGTTGCTATGCTGAATTGGATCAAAAAATTATTTCTGCTATATCTGATAAAATTTTTGTGTTGCCTGGTTCAAAAAAAAGTCTTCTATCGGAAATACCTGCTATTTTAAAAGTATTTTTACAAAAGAATATTGATTTTCAAAGTAAAAGGATTTTTCTTTTGGTAGTTCTTTTTCAAAACATTTATCTTTTTGGCTTGAGTCAAAGTATGTTTCAATTTCTTCTGAACTTTCCTCCTCCTCTTTTTCTAAAGTTGTAGATCCCTTCCGACTTTCCACAGACACATTTTTCATTCATAGCCGTTCATCCATAAAGATACAAGACGGTTGCAATAATGCTTGTACCTATTGCAGAATTCATCTAGCACGAGGAAAGGCGGTGTCTTTGGATGTAAATACAGTTCTACAACGTGTTCAACAATTAGAAAGAAAAGGTTACCATGAAGTAGTTCTTACTGGAGTGAACCTTTCTCAGTACAAAGGAGCTTATAATCATACTTTTTTGGATCTAGCCCAACTATTGAATTTATTGCTTTCTTCTACTACAAAAATTTGTTTTAGAATTTCAAGCTTGTATCCGGAAAGAGTAGATAATGATTTTTGCAAAGTTCTTATAAATCCTAGAATTCAACCTCATTTTCATTTGTCTGTTCAATCTGGTAGCGATGAAATATTAAAAAAAATGTGTAGACCATATAATTCAAAGCAGGTTTTAGAAGCAGTACAAAGAATTCGTCAAGTTAAACCTCTGGCTTTTATTGCCTGTGATATTATTGCAGGGTTTCCAGGAGAAACTGAAAATGATTTTAATTTAACAATGGAACTTTGCCAAAAAGCTGAATTTACTTGGATTCACGCCTTTCCTTTTTCCCCACGGCCAGGAACACTAGCTTTTACTATGAAACCTACTGTTCCCCAAAGTGTGACAACCCAAAGAATAAAAAAACTTACGGAATTTGCAATCCAGTCAAAATGCAACTATATTTCACTATGTAGTGGCAAATCAGTAACAGCTGTCACAGAATTTACCCGAAGGGATAGAGCTGGAAATTCAAAGGGAATGATTCACGCTGTTACCGCTAATTATTTACATGTTCAGCTTCCTGGGGCTTTCCCTCAAGGTAGTTTGATAAAAGTAAAGATATGCAATGCCTTAGTGGAAAATATTAAGGCTGGTGAAGATATAGAAGCCACTGCTGAGGCAGTGATTGATGAGGATAATATTTGTAGTCTGTAGCTTTTTGGTTTTTACAGCTTGTTCAAATTATAGTATTTTTACAAAGTTAGATTCTCCGAATACGGAAAGGATTTCTTTGTATACTGGAAAAAAGTTAGTTCTAACTTTAGAAGAAAATATTAATTCACCTAAATTTTATAAAACTCTTACTGAAGAACAAAAAAACAAAATTATTTCCTCCTTGGATGAATATATTCAGCAAGAAAAAAAATCCATCACTGTAGATTCATTAGCCATGGCCACTAGAAGTGCAATGGTTGCCATTGATATTTTAATTAATACAGATTCTTTGATTTACGAAATGATTTATAATATGGCAAATCCAGCTTTTGTTTATTTAGTAGAACCTTCAGCAAGTCTTAGTACTGTTTTTTGTTCTTTTACCTCTGTTTTTAATAAATCAATTCAAAAAGATAAGTCAATTATTAAACCCATTGCCTTATGTTTTTATAATTTATACAAAATTACAGAATATTACGATTTAGCAGCTAATTCATCTAAGTATGGTGGTTACTCTGGTGGAGATTTACAAAAATTTATTGTTTCAGCTATAGTAAGTGGAATTTTATCTGGTACAGCTCAGGCTGCAGGAATTTCGGGTACAGAACTAAAAAATTTATCATCAGAAATCGCTCAGATTTATGTTCAGATTCAGCAAAATGTTGAGCAAGACGAATTAATTCTTCAGGAAATGATTAACGAATTAGAAAAGCGTTTAGGTGTTTCTGGAAAAGAAATTGCTTTTGCTTATAAAAATCAACTTTTTTTAAAAGCAAATATTCTAGAAGAAATTGCCCTGTTTGCTGGGTTTTATAATTTAGCAGAAGAATCAGTTAAGATGTTAAAAAAGTGGGGAAGTGATGAAAAAACTTTATCAAATTAAGTTTTTACTACTGTTTTTAACATTTATTTTTTCTTTACATAAGGCGAAACCAAATGATATAGAACTATTTCCTTTTCAAACCATTAGAGCTGCTGGATTAGGAGGTGCCATTTCCTGCATTCCAATTGGAATTGAATCTGTTATTTATAACCCTGCAGCTTTAAAATTAACGCTTCCATTTTCAAAAAAAAACTGGGAAATAATTATAAACGGAAATACCTACTTTCAACCGAAATATTTAAAACCTATTTTAGAAGACGTATTTGAAACAGATAATATTACTAGTAGAGTTTTAATAAATGCAAAGGATTTAATATCAAAAAGTGGAGTTGGTTTTAATACATCTTTTGTTCTAGGATATACAAATAAATCCTTTGGTTGTGGCTTAGTTTCAATGGCTTCTTTTTTTTTACAAGGCGCCCCTTTTCCATTAGGTACTAAAGGTTTTGGACAAATCCAACTGTCAATTCCCTTTGCAAATTCATTTATTGCTTTAGAATCTAACTATTATAAAATAGCAATGGGAATATCCTTAGCACCAACTGTTGGAATTTATAAAGAACTTGATGGGAAAGACGTTGACGCTATTGCAGGTGGAACTGAAACCTTAGACTCAATAATTTTTCAAGCTATTAATCATCCCTACGTTAGTGTGCCAATGGACTTAGGTGCTTTATTTGTATTTCCCAATTTTATAAATTCTCCGGTTGAATTAAGGATTTCAACTGTATTGGATAATTTATTCGGTGATTATTTTGTTCCTGGATACAATATTAGACCTATAACTAATTCAGTTTCGTTAAATACAGGGATTTGTTTTTTTATACCTTACAATATTTTTGGACAAAGCTGTTATAGCCTGATTTCGGCAGAAATTAAATCATTAAATCTTATAATGTCCGGTAACCTAGGATTTTGGAAAGCTCTTCATATTGGAACTGAATTTTCTATTAATAATTTTTTGCAGATTCAAGTGGGGCTTTCAAGTGGTTATCCCTGTGTTGCAGCAGAAATTAAGGTTTTAGCTTTGGGATTTGGGATTTTATGGGAAACCATTGAATCAGGAAAATATATTGGAGATAATCCACTTTCAATTTTTAAAGTTGGTGTTTCCATAAATTTTTGAAAAATATTAAAAAAAATTAATAAAAAAATTACTTGCCTTTTAGGTTGTAATTTGTGTAAAATATAGTAAAGACTTTTTTAGGAGGAGTTATGGCTTTTATTGACAAGATGAAGGATTATTTTAGTAAAGGTGTTGAAGTTTCAAAAGACGCTTTTTCAAAAGCAGGGGACGCTGTTCAGGATTTGGGGGATAAAAGTGTTTTAATGATTGAAATTAAGCAATTTGAATCAAAACTGAACAAAGAGTATGTTTCTTTGGGACAGCAAGTATATTCAATTTATCATGAAAACGGTGATGAACTAGTAAAATTTGACGATGCTCAAGTTTCAGGAATTATTGCGGAAATAAAACGCTTGAGAGCTGAAATTTCTGTTCGCAAAGAAAAAATTCAGGAAATAAAAGATTCTTCAAACGATGATAAAAAGGATGAAGAAAAAGAAGATACTGAAGAATAATCAATTTTAGGAATAACTATGGCAAAATTTTATTCTTCTGTAGACGAGCTAATTGGTAATACGCCGATTATTCAACTTAATAGATTTTCAAAAGACAAAAATCTTTATGCAAACATTTTTGCAAAATTAGAATATTTTAATCCAACTGGCTCTGTTAAAGATCGTGTAGCTAAGGCTTTAATTGATTCAGCAGAAGAAAGAGGCTTATTACAACCCGATTCTGTTATAATTGAACCTACTTCTGGTAATACAGGAATCGGGTTGGCAGCTGTAGGCGTTTCTCGAGGATATAGAGTAATAATTGTTATGCCTGATACAATGAGCAAAGAACGAAGACAATTAATGTTGGCCTATGGTGCAGAATTAGTTCTTACTCCAGGTAAGGATGGAATGAAGGGTTCTATTCAAAAGGCAAAACAATTAGCTCAAGAAATTCCTCATAGTTATATTCCTGACCAGTTTGAAAATATGGATAACCCAAAAATCCATTATTTAACCACAGGCCCAGAAATTTGGGAAGCTATGGACGGAACTTTGGATATTTTTGTGGCTGGAATTGGTACAGGTGGAACTATTTCTGGTGTTTCTCGATTTTTAAAAGAGAATAATCCTAAAATAAATGTTATTGGAGTTGAACCACAAGATTCTCCAGTTTTATCTGGAGGTGTTGCAGGTAGTCACAAGCTACAAGGAATTGGTGCAGGTTTCATTCCCAAAACTTTAAATGTAAAATGTATAGATAAAATTGTTACTGTTACAACGGAACAGGCATATTCCATGGCAAAAGAAATTGCTCTAAAAGAAGGAATCTTTGTGGGAGTGTCCTCTGGAGCTGCTTTATGGGCTGCAACAGAAGAAGCAAAACGAGCTGAAAATCAAGGAAAGAAAATTGTAGTTATTCTTCCTGATACTGGGATTCGATATCTTTCTACTCCAGATTTTATTGGTTAGTTTTTAGTTTAACCCAAGTAAAGTCTCCAAGTTTCCAAGAGTAAGATAAAATCTCTTTTTCATCATTTTTTTGATAAGAACTTTGATATATTCTAAAAACTCTAATGTCTTTAGATTGAATATTTTTGGTATTTAAATATTCATTTACTATGTCCGAAGTTTTCTGAGTAGATGGTTTTATTAAACCAAAAATAAAGGCAGTTTCTGTTATTTCTGGAAAAAAAATATTTTTAGATGTAATTTTGTTGCAAGATTCTATATATAAAGGTCTATACAAAAGTCCTTTTTTATATTTAGGTGGCATAATAGTACATTTTTTTATTGAATTTTTAAGTTGATTTAAGGAAAGTTCTGTTTCTATCTGGCAGTGTAAAGGATAAATTGGAAAAAATGGTTTTCCTGTTTTTATTGATAATTGGCTTAGAATATTTCTATGTTGAGTTATCAAATCACTTTCAAAAGTATCGTGAAAAATAATACTTTTACACATATATTTAAACTGCTGCATAAAAATACTATAGCGTTTTTGCCAAAAAAAGTGTACTATAAAACAATGGTAACACGCAGACTTTTTTTTGTATTTATTATTTTTTTATGTCTTTTTGTTTCTTGTAGTAAAGAAAGTTCTCTTTTGTTTACTTGTGGCGAAAATGAAATACCAATAATTGCTTTGAATAATAATGCAAAAAACGCTTTTATAAAAAAGCCAGAATCTTCTTCTTATGCATATTTTTCTTTTCCAGAAGAATATATTTTTCAGATACAAAATAAAGCTAATGAATTAGGAATTGTTTCTTTTAAGGTTTTACTTAAAGTGGCAAATCCAGAATCTTTAACCGACAAATTAGGTCAGTTTGCTTTTGGATTTTTGTATCCCAATGATTTTAAATCTAAGGGTAAATTAAATAAATCTTTAGATGAACGACCTATTGTTACAGGAGAAATTAATTCTGGCTCAAATATTTTTTCTGTTGCCATGACAGTTCCTGCTGAAAGTGTTTCTAGCCTAAAAGGATTTTTTGTTTATTCCACAGTTCCGCTTTTAGTAGAAAATGCTTCTATGGTTTTAGGACAACTAGGTTTTGATATTTCTTCATCTGTTCCAGAATATTTTTTGCCACAAGAAGGGGGAAATATTTCTTTAGGTAATTTACAAAGTGTAACTGATTTTTCTAATGTTGGATATTTATTTTTTGATGAAATAAAAACAAAGGGTAGGCGTCCAATTATTTCAATTAAGTTGCAACCTTTAGAAAAAACTTATTCTTCACCTAAAGAACAACAGCGTTTATCAATAAATATTGGCAAAGAAGAAATTTTTATTCGTAGAGTACAAAATCACAATAACTATTCATTACATTGTTGTGCTTTAGAAACACCCTTTGCACCAGTTGTTTCAGATAATGTAGGTAAAGAAATTGTTGCTATAACTATGAAATATCAAGATTCATCCTTAGATTCACAGGGTAGGGTTCTTGCCCCATTAAATACAGATCCAGGAATGATACCTCTTTGGTCACAAAGTTCTTGGCGTAATAAAGAATATGAGTTGTTTCAATGGGAACAATTTCCAGGAATTTTATTCTTTGACACAGCAAATTATAAAATTCAAGATGATTTTTTTAAGCGGTTGGCATTTTTTACAGAAAAAACAGGTTATGTTGGAACTTTAGCCTCAGATTCTGAAATAAAAAATCAACATGGTTTTAATGCCCATGATTATAGGGCAGAAACTTTGGCTGATTTTTTTACCTTAGCTTTAAAAACAAACTTTCCATTGAACGAAAAAGAAAAACTTTTGTGTGACATTCTTGTTTACAACAAAATAATTCTACCTGTGATACAAGATAATGAAATCCTTGCTTATTCACCAGGATATGGTGCGATTATTTCTATTTCGCAAGAATCTGCTATGTATTTACGCTATACTTTTGTTGTTCACGAAGGTTTTCATGGTTTGTATTTTGTAGATTCTGCTTTTAGAGATGAAGTTGCTAAAATTTATAATTCTTCGGATAAGGATAGTATTCAATTTCTTTTACGATATTTCCAAATTCAAGCTAGTTTAAACTATAACATTGAAGATACTTATTTAATTCAAAATGAATTTATGGCTTATATGATGCAACAATCAGTTGTCAGAACTGGCTCTTATTTCGCTGATAATCTTGCGCAACGTGGTTCTATGTTGCGAGAGGAACCTATTTTAAGTGCCTATGTTACAGAAACAAAGGGTCAAGGCTTTATGGAAGCATCTCAGAGAATAAGCGATTATGTTTTTAAGCGTTGGGGTATGGAAGCAGGACGAATAGCTCTTGTTACAAGATAGTTTTTGGCAAATTTTGAAACGCTGGATTATATTTTCGTTCTGCTGCCACAGAAACAGGGGGACCATGTCCAGGCATAAGAATTATGTCATCCTGTTGTGATAATATTTTTGTTTGAAGATTTGAAATCAAAGTTCGTCGAGCATAGTTACTGTTTGTGCTACCTACAATTCCAGAGGTTAAGGCATCCCCTATAAAAATGGTTCGACCAATTTTATATGCCAAAGAATCTGCTGAGTGACCAGAAACTGCCATGTATCCAATGGTTAAACCTGCAATTTTAATTATTCCATCCCCTTTTAATATTGTTTCAGAAGAACCTGCTAAGTCATAATCTGCTGCAAAAACTTTTGGAGTATATATTTTTTTTAAAGTAGGCAACCCACGTATATGGCTTTCGTGATTGTGGGTTATTAGAACTGCAGTTAGATTAAATGGCCCACCTTCGATTTGTTGTAATATTTCTTTTGTAATTTTTCCCGGATCAATTATAACTGCTTCCATGTTTTTTTCGTTAGTAATTACATAACAGTTTGAAAATCCTTCTAGGTTTAGGTTAAAATAAATTTTCATTTTATTTCCTCGATTTTAGAAAAATCAGCTTCCCTAGTATTAGAAAGTTTAAAAGAAATATTCTGTTGTTGGATATTATGAAAAATTGTTTTTTTTATATTACAATTTCTAAAAGATGTATCAATTAAGTTTGCACAAATAAACCTTGAATTGTATAAATCTGAGTCATCAAAGGAAGATTGATATGAAGTAATACCACTGAAATTATTGTGAACTAATTCTGAACCTGTAAAAAGAACGTGGGAAAAGGTTGAACCAGCAAATGAAGAAAACTGTAAATTCGACTGAAGTAAGTTGCAATCAGAAAACAAGGAAAAGTCAAAAAAAGACATTCGAGCTCTAAAAAATTCAGAGTGTAAGTTGCTAAATGTACAATATTGAAAATTACAACCATAAAATCTCTTATCAGTTAAATTTATATCGGTAAAAGTAATTCCACAGGCATTTAGCCCAATGATTTTTTTATGGGAACAAATATATTCGTATACTGCATTTTTTGCAGCTTCCGGATCAGGCATATGCTTTAAGCAGTAATTGGGCTGATCTGTAAGATTCCCCTCTGGGTCAATTAATGACAGGGCAGAGCGTTGACATGATGGGTGAAGACAAGTGTTCTGTTCAAACATATTTATAGTTTAGGGCATTGCACAGGATTAGTCAAATGGTTATTATTAAAGTATGTGTTGGAAATGTTTAAATCCTATAGATGATTCAATTTCAGTTTTTCGTTCTTCTGTCTGCCCCGTTTGTGGAGTAGATTTGCATAGTTGCCGAAACTGCCGCTTTTATTCTCCTGGTTCTCATTACGATTGCCATGAAACAGTGGATGAATTAGTTGTGGACAAAGAACGTAGCAATTTTTGCGAATGGTTTTCTATTGCAAAGACTTTTTCTGGAAGCGTAAAAGATAATCTTTCAAAATCTGATGCCAAGGCGGCCTTTGATAAATTGTTTAACATTTAGTTTTGGTGAAGTAATATGGATTTTATTTTTTTAGATTCAGGATTAGGGGGGCTACCTTATATGGAATACTTAAAAGAAAGTAATCCTGAATCAACTTGTATATATCTTGCAGATACCTATAATTTCCCTTATGGTGAAAAAACAGCAGATGAAATATTAAATGCTGTTTCAAATAATGTTTCAATTCTTTTAAAAAAATGGAATCCTAAGGCCATTGTTTTAGCTTGTAATACAATGACAGTTGTGGCAATAAAAAACTTGCGACAAAAATTTCCTGATACTTCTTTTATAGGTACTGTGCCTGCGATAAAAGTTGCTGCAGAAAAAACAAAAAATAAAAGAATTGGTCTTTTAGCAACTCAACGAACAGTTCAAGATTCCTATACGCAAGATTTAATCAAAAAATATGCATCAGATTGTCATGTTGTGTGTAGAGGGGATAGTCACTTAATTTCTTTCATTGAAAATAAATTGCATCATGCAACCCAAAAGGAACGACAAGAAGCAATTCTTCCAGCTGTGGAATTTTTTAATGACCAGAAAGTTGATTCCGTGATATTAGGTTGTACTCATTTTCTTCATGTAGTTGAGGATATAAAATTAGCTTTTGGCAAAAAAGTTCAAGTTATTGATTCTCGTGACGGAGTAGTTAGGCAAGCTCTTAAAGTTGCTTTTTCAAAAAAAACTAGTTATCAGAAATCTGACTTGGAAATACAAGACCGTAGCTTTTTTATTACTGGTACACGAAAAAATACAACTGTAGAATTTTACCAAGATTTTTGTTCAAAACATGGTATTCCCTTTGGAGGAGTCATTAAAGAATAATTTATTCTTTAATGAGGAGTTTCTGAAAAAGATTTATATTGAGTATCAAAAAGTTCTTTAATTTTGCCTTCTACAGAACGAAAAGCTGCAACAATTTTTGGGTCAAAGGATTTTCCTTCGTCGCTATAGATACAGTTTACAGAATCTTCATGGGAATAAGCCTTTTTATAAGGGCGAACAGCTCTTAAGGCATCGTATACATCAATTATAGAAACAATTCTTGCAGAAAGAGGAATCTCTTCTCCAGCAATTCCTCGAGGATAACCTTTACCGTTCCATTTTTCATGATGACCATAAGCAATATCTGCTCCCATTTCCATTGTAGGTTTGCCATTTAGAATTTGATATCCCACAGTTGAATGGGTTTTAATTACTTCAAATTCTTCTGGGGACAATTTTCGTGGTAAATGAAGAATTCCATCTGGAATTCCTACTTTACCAATATCATGCATAGGAGCAAAAATTTCTATCTGGTCTTGATATGTTTTGTCCATTCCGATAGTTTTTGCAATTAACTTTGACATTGCTGCAACTCGATTTAAATGTTGTCCTGTTTCATAGTCTCTAGCTTCAGCTAATTCAGTAAGGGCTTGATAACAAGCAAGTCGAGTATTATATTCAATTTGTTTTTGCTCTTGTTCGTAGGTATACATTCTATAAGCAGTATTAATTCTAGCTTTTAGTTCCGTTGGATGAAAGGGCTTTGAAAGATAATCATCGGCACCAGAAACCAAGGCTTCTACAATATCTTCTGTTGAATCCTTGCTTGTAAGCATCATAATATATTTGTAGCCTTCTTGATGAGAATCACGAATTAGTTTACATGTTTCAAGACCATTCATTTCTGGCATAACCCAGTCCAAGATAAAAACTGAATAGGTAGGGTCTGCTAGGTATGTTTCCCATGCTTCTTTACCACTGGAACATGTTGTAACGGAAAAATTCCATGATTTAAGCAAATCAGCTAAATAGGTTCTTATTGCAATACTGTCGTCTGCACATAAAATTTTAAAGCCTGAGTTTTTCATTTTGTTTCCCTTAAAAATTATTTTTTATAAGTCTTATTTAGTTCTGCCACAATTGCATCAATAAATTCCCAGGAGTCTAAAACTTGTTTTGGGGCAGGATTAGCAATTTTAGCTAAGTCGCCTGTCATAATTCCAGATTCAATGGTGTTTAGAGTTGCTTTTTCTAGGTCTTGAGCAAACTGAGTTAATTCTGGATTTCCATCTAACTGTCCTCGTTTTGCTAATGCCCCAGTCCAAGCAAAAATTAAGGCTACAGGGTTAGTTGATGTTTTTTCGCCTTTTAGATAGCGATAATAATGTCGCTGTACTGTTCCATGGGCAGCTTCGTATTCAAAAACTCCATCAGGTGAAACAAGAACACTTGTCATCATGGCGAGGCTTCCACTAGCAGAAGCTACCATGTCGCTCATAACGTCTCCGTCGTAATTTTTACAAGCCCAGAGGAACCCACCTGAACTTTGCATTACTCTTGCAACAGCGTCATCGATAAGTGTATAAAAATATTGCAAGTTAGCTTTTTCAAAATCAGCTTTAAATTCTTTGTCGAAAACTTCTTGAAAAATTTCTTTAAAACGACCGTCGTAGGTTTTGCTAATTGTATCTTTTGTTGCAAACCAAACATCTACTTTTTCTGAAAGTCCGTAAAAAAAGCAGCAACGAGCAAAACTTTCGATGGACTTGTCTGTATTATGAATTCCTTGAATTATACCAGGACCTTTCATGTCCATAATAGTTTTTCTTATTTCAGTTCCATCTTCTGCGGTAAAAACAAGTTCTGCCTTGCCAGCTCCAGGAACTGCAATTTCGCAGTTTTTGTAAACATCTCCGTATGCATGGCGACCTAGGATTAAGGGCTTTTTCCAACAGGAAACTGTTCCTTTTACATTGCTTAGAATTATTGGTTTTCTAAAAACCGTTCCATCAAGTTCAGCACGAATTATGCCATTTGGACTTGGAGTTAAATGTTTAAGGTTATATTCTTCTTTTCTTGCAGCATTTGAAGTAATTGTAGCACATTTTACTCCAACTCCAAGCCTTTTAATTGCTTTTGCTGCTTCAAAAGTTATTTCGTCGTTTGAATCATCTCTTTCTTTTAAACCTAAGTCAAAATATTCAGTTTTAAGTTCAATATAAGGTTCTAAAAGTTTTTCTTTAATAACTTTCCATAAAATTCTTGTCATTTCGTCGCCGTCAAGCTCGGCGATGGCATTTTTCATAGAAATTTTTTGCATTTTTCTACCTCTAAAGAATAACTTAGAATAATTTTATAATATTATTAATAGTTATTCAAGTTGAAATATTATTTAATTTGTGCTTATATTTATTAAATGAGTGAAATATCAATTAATGATATTATGGATATTTCCATAAAAGCAGGAGCTTTAATTCTAGAAAATGGCGGAGAAACCTATCGAGCAGAAGAGACCTGTGTTCGTGTCGCTCATTCCTTAGGTGCCATAGATGCTCATGCCTTTGTAACTCCCACAGTGGTTATTTTGTCTATTTCAGATGAAAACAATGTTTGCCATACTTCCATGCGTCGTATTACAACTCGTACTGTAAACCTTACAAAAATTGCTTTAGTGAATGATTTAAGTCGTCGCCTTGTTGCTAGAGAGAAGAAAACTTCTCCACAACAGGCAGAACGACTTTTAGATAAAATTAGTCAAAAGCCTGAACATAAACCTAGTTTGCTTGTAATTATGGCTGGTTTTAGTGCCTTTTTTTTTGCTTTAATGTTTGGAGCAAATTTTTATGAAGGAATTGTAGGCTTTGTTATTGGTGCATTTTTAAGAGTAGTATTAATATTGCTAGGAAAATTTAAACTTAACAGTTTTATTTCTTCTGTTTTATCTGGTATGTTTATTTCTTCTCTTTGTGAAACTGCTTTAGTTTTTGGTTTTTTGCAATCTTCTGTTACAGTAATGACGGCAGTTCTTATGCAAGTTGTACCAGGTATGGCAATAGTTAATGCTATTCGAGATTTAATTTCTGGTGACCTTATGGCTGGAACTGCTCGTCTTGTGGATGCTTTTATGGTTGCCGCTGGCCTTTCTGTAGGGGCAGCATTTGGTATATTGGTGTTTTCAAATGTTTTTAGTTGAAGTTTTAAAAGCAGCTTTTTTAGGAGCTGGGGCTTCTGCAGCTCTGTCTTTTTGCTTAAATATAAGTCGTTACGATATAGCTTGGGGTGCTTTTGTAGGAGGAATAGGTTGGGGTGTTTACACAATGCTTATTCCTGACTCTGGGGTTGCTGGTACAGAATCATTTTTTTGGGGTGCCATGGCTGTTTCTGTTCTATCAGAAATTTTAGCCTATTTTATAAAAAATCCTACTACCGTATATCTAGTTCCTGGTTTGTTGCCTTTAGTTCCAGGTGGAGGTATGTTTCAAACAATGAGAGCGGCTGTTACTGGGGATTTGGCAAAAGCTCTTCCTTTAGGTTTATCTGCTTTGCTTTCCGCTGGTGCTATTGCTTTGGCCATTGCTTTAACATCTTCTCTTGGACGAATTATTCGTTCAATAATTAAGCAATACAAAAAAAGAGATAGGTAACTTGTAAATAGTAATGTCGCCAGTTTCAATGAACTGATGATGTTTTTTATATGGGAATCTTAAATTTTTTGCCCATATATTTTTGAAGTTCCATTTCAGGCGTTGAGCCATTAAGTATTTTTCTTGGATAGTTA
>JAGAOP010000022.1 GCA_017623685.1 Spirochaetaceae bacterium | reverse complement strand
TGCCATAATATCTCCAATAAAAAGTCGTGAGTAAAATTTCAATTTTAGGAACGACTTTTTAACGCTGTTTCGCAATGCAATGAGAAACAGCAGTATATAAAAAAGTTTGCAACGCAAACATTGCGAAACCTACTTCGACGCTATTTTAGGAGAAGTTGGTTTCGATATTTCATTTTCTATAAAAATTTTGTTTTTTTTTGGGCGTTCCCGTAGCGCTGTCTTCGACTTCGCTCAGACATCGCCAGGGTCGGGCTTTTCGGGGTTTCATTCTTGCCGTGTTCGACTACGCTCACCCACCAATAACAGCTTCGCTGCCCCTACAATCCCTAACGCATAAAAACTATCTTAAATATACAAAATTTTACCGTCTTTTACAATGGTAGATTTTTATGATTTTCTCGTGTTGTTGTAGGTTTCCTCTCTTTCCTGTGGCATAAAAAACGTGGCAATAAAAAAATTACCATGCCACGTCTAGCTTTGCAAACCTATTTTTTTTGCCACAGGGATTCGAAATTACTACGTAATTTCTGTTATATCTACGCCACCATGGCCGCCGGGGTTACATATTATACTGCAACTTTTATCGCCATAGATAGCTGTGGTTTGCATATGATACTGGAACTTATACCAAATGCACGATTATTACGTACTTAAAGACTAGAAAACTTTAGTTTGCTGAACGCACCACCCGAAAACCAAGAGCGCTTGATGCGGTTGTCAGGGTCGCTGCAGCCCGGCTAGAAACAGACGCGTAGAGAGCGTCGTAGTACCAATTACCATCGGGGAAAACGAGGTAGGAGCCCGAGGCGGCAGTTTGGTCTATTTCTGATCCTGTACTTATATCACCATACCTGTCCCTACACCATTCCCATACATTTCCACTCATATCATAAAGTCCATATCCATTTGGTGCTTTTTTTCCTTTTAAGAAATAAAATTAATCTGTATTTTCTCCAAAACATTCAGAATAACAATTAATATTGCTACTCTATCTTCTACGATTATTTGAAATGGAATTAAAAAAATATCTTGAAAAATGTTCTTAAAATAAAAAAAATATTTCTTGACACCTCTTCTTCAATAAGAGTATAATAAAAGAACAATTTTTGAGAGGAGTTTTTTTATGAAAAAATTTTTTGCAATTCTATTGATTGTTCTTTTGGCTTTCACTTTCTTTGCTTGTGCAAAGGGTGAATGTGATCTTTGTGGTGACGAAGCTTCTTTGAAATCTTACGAAGACGGCAAAGTTTGTAAAGATTGCTACGATGGTTTAAAAGAATTAGAAGCATTATTTGAAGGTATTGAATACTAATTTCAAATATTGAACTACAAAGGGGCTGTCTTAGAAGTTTTTATCAACTTCGTAAAAGGCAGCTCTTTTTTTTTGCTTTAAATCAATATAAATATAAAAACAGAAAAATGTTTTTTTCTATTGTATTATCTTAAGAAAATATGTATTTTAAATATATATATTTTTTTTGGAGGATTTCTAAAAATATGGACGGAGTAAATAGTTCATCATCAAAGAAATTTAAATTTTCACCTAGATTTCTTGTAACTTGTATTATTCTTGTTTTAGTTTTAATTTCTTTAGGTTCTAGCTTTTTTGTTGTAGATGCAACAGAACAGGCAGTTGTAACTCGTTTCGGAAAATACATAAAAACCGTTGGACCAGGATTACAATTTAAGCTACCTTTTGGAATTGATAAAAACTATAATATACCAACCCAAGTAGTTCAAACTGAGCAATTCGGATTTAAAACTGTTAAAACAGGAACAGTAAATCAATACCAAAATGGTATTACAGCAGAATCCACCATGCTTACAGGGGATTTAAATATTGTTGATGTTGAATGGATTATCCAATACAGGATTGTAGATCCAGCAGCTTGGCAGTTTAATGTTCAAGATAGAACAAAAACCATTAGAGATATTTCTCAATCTGTAATTAATATGTTAGTTGGAGATAGAGCTATATTAGACGTAATGGGTAGCGAACGTTCTGCCATCGAAGCTTTAGCATTAGATTTAATGAACGAAAATTTTAAGCAATTTGGACTTGGGATAAATGTACTTACTGTTCGATTACAAAACATTGTTCCTCCTACAGCCGTTCAAGCAGCTTTTGAAGACGTCAACAAAGCTATTCAAGATATGAATAGATTTATTAACGAAGGAAAAGAAGCCTATAATTCAGAAATTCCTAGAGCTCAAGGTGAAGCAGATAAACAAATCCAAATTGCACAAGGTTATGCTGTTGAGCGTGTAAATAAGGCAAAAGGTGATGTTGCAAGATTTAATTCAGTATACGAAGAATACAAAAAAGCACCATCTGTAACAAAGGAACGCCTTTACATTGAAACTATGGAAGAAGTGTTTAATTCACTTAATAATTCCACATTAATTGATGGACAGCTAGACAATGTTTTACCTGTAAAAACTTTAACAAAAGGAGCTGAATAATGAAGAAAACTTGGATTACATTGGCAATTATTGTTTTTATTTTTATTGCTTTCCTTATGCTTGGACCATTTTACATTGTAAACGAAGGTTATCAAGCTGTAATAACTAGATTTGGACAGATTGTAAATACACGAACAGAAGCAGGTCTTTATATGCGAATACCTGTTATTGATGTTGTAACAACTTACCCAAAGTTGATTCTTTCCCTTGACGGAGATTCCCAAAGAATTCCTACAAAAGAAAATCAATTTATTATTGTAGATACCACTAGTCGTTGGAGAATTTCAGATCCTGCACTTTTCTATCAGTCCTTCAAAACCCTAGATGCTGCATATAATAGACTAAGTGATATAATTGATTCAGCAACACGAACAATTATTACACAAAATCCTTTAGCAGAAGTGGTTCGTAGCTCAGACATTATTAATCAGAGGAACACCTCTGACCCATCAATCTCTGCAGAAGGCGAAAATTCTGCACAAATAGCTTCTTTGATTAATGATAATGCTGAACTGGAATCTGTAGGCAAAGGACGACGACAATTAAGCAACGAAATGGCAACAGAAGCTCGTAAAATGCTTGCTGAATATGGAATTGAATTAATCGATATTGTACCTCGCCAAATAAAATATTCTGATGAACTAACAGAAAGTGTTTACAACAGAATGATAAAAGAACGTAACCAAGTTGCCCAAGCATACCGTTCTTGGGGTGAAGCGCAAAAAGCTGATATCCTTGGTAGTCTAGAAAAAGAAAAGTTAACCATTCAATCTGAAGCATACCGACAATCTGAAGAAGAAAAAGGTCGGGCAGATGCAGAAGCTAGCCGTATTTACGCTGAAGCATATTCAAAAGATCCAGCTTTCTATGAATTTTGGAAAAGCATGGAATCATATAAAACAACGATGCCCAAATTTGACGCAACATTAAGTACAAATATGGATTATTTTAAATATTTGTACGGACAGGATTAAATCAAATGATAAAAGATTCTGAAAAACTGGTTCAGCTTAAAGATAAAAAAATAATCTTAAATATGGGAATGGATTCAAGGGCTTTTGCAAAATCAAAGCTAATTTCCTATAAAGGTGAAAAAGGATGGATTTATAATCCAGATTCTGATTCAATTTTTTCACCTTGGGAATTCGAAGACATTATAGATTCTTCTCTAGAAGATTCAGAGTCTACAGGAATCCAACTTATTGGAAGAGGAGATTACAATTATACATTTCTTGATTATATAAATAATGAAGATATTTCTACCCAGAATAAAATTTCTGTGTTTAAGAATGTAATTACTGGAATAGAACAAGCAATATCTCAAGAAATTAATATCGACCAAACTGGACCAGAAGGTATACTAATATCAGAATTGGGAAATATTTTATTTTTACCTCCCACCTTATTTCTTCGTGGTGCTGAAACCCGTAATCCAGAAGAATTTTCAAAAATTTACGGAATGTGGGTAAACACTGGGTTAAAGATTCAAGATGGATTACGTTTTACAGAAAGCATTTATGTTTATCGTTTACTAGTGGGCAAAATGCCATATCCAAACACAGATATGGAACAACGACACGCTGATTATTACGATACAAATTTCTTACCCATTGATTTAGCAGTTCCTGGAGTTAATTCGATTTTAGCAGAAGCTGTAAATGGCAACCTTGGCATTATGGGTGAGCTTTATTCTTCTAAAAAAACTAAAACACATAAAATAAACTTAGCTGAATGTATTCCGATACCAGTTGAATTAATTTCTATTCCAAATCCAACGGAAGAAGAAATAACTGTTGCAAAAGAAAAAAAACTAGACTTTGAAAAAAAACAAGTTAAACGAGTAACAAAGGCTAGATTTTTACGAAAAAAAGATACTTCTTTGAAAATAGTTCTTATTTCTGTTATTGCTATAATAGTTGCTGCTTTTATTTTTTACACCGATAGCCTGTCTAAACATACAGCCAAGGGATTAAATTCTGTGGAAATGGTTCAAGCAATGTACACTGGCATAAATGAACTGAATGTGCCTTTGCTTCAATCTCTTTGCAAAGGTAGCGAAACATCATGGTTAATAGATACAATTTCATCTCATTATGTAACAATATCTATTCGAGAAGCTGTGGATTATAGTGGGCGTACTCTACCCCCTACTCAATGGTTGTATGCTAATAACCCAAGAAATGGAATTTTTGGAATAACAAATTTAACCTTAGAAGAAAATTCTTCTTTGCTGGTACCAAATCTATATCCACCACAAAAAAAACAAAAACCTAAGCCTATAACATCCGAAAATGGCAAAGAATTATCTGCAGGTGATACTTTAACTTACAATGTAAAATATTATTTTTTGCGTAATTCTGCACCTCAAATACTTGCTGTTTCAAAAAGAAATGATGTTATTACTTTGGAATATAGCAAAAATAGTTGGTACATAGTAGATGTGGATATAAAAGAAGACTATTCACAAGTAGATTTATCTGTATTCTTAAAAGACTATAACGAAGCAATTTCTTTAGCCCAGGGGGATAAAATAAAAGCAATAAACTCGTTAAAAGAAAAATATGTTTGGTTACCCTCTAATGAAGAACTAATAAAACAAAAAAATCCTTATTAACAAAAAAACCCAAAATCTGAAAAATTTCAGATTTTGGGTTTTAAAGTAAATTATAGAAATAACCTATAACTTAGAACCAGAAACGCAAACCAAAGTTTGCATCAAGGTCAAAATTTACGTTAAAAGAAGGTGTGATACCAAGTCTTAACATAGGTACAACCTGAATGTAAGGTTCAATAACATTGTTAGCTAAGAACATATTCAAACCTACAGGAAGGCGAGCTGAAGCAGCTAAAAGCAAATCATCATTAAATCCACCAATTGTTGCACCAAAACCAACTCCAACAAAGTAGTTTAATGGACCAGCAAGATTGTTATTGAGAACCCAATAGTCACCTGTTAATCCAATTGCAAAACCATCACCAAAGTAGAAGTTTCCAGCAAAAATAAGAGGAAGAGAATCCAACTTAAAAGTTATGGCAACATTTCCAGGGATTCCCATATTATAACCACCCTGAACACCAATACCGAACGCAAAAACACCTGCGACACAAGCAATCATCATAACTGCTGCCACAATCAAAATTTTTTTGTTCATTTCATACCTCCAAAAAGTATTTTTTTATATATTAATAATTATACATAAAACCGTCAATAGAAAAAATAATTTTTTTATTGACAAAAATTACATATTATGTCATATTGTCAGAAATACTATAACTGAAGGTTTTACTAATGGAATATAATTTAGAAAAGCAACATGCTAAAGGTAAACTTCACGCAATTGAAAGAATTAATAATTTGGTAGATGAAGATTCTTTTATAGAAATTTACTCCGGTGTAAAACATAATTGCACAAGTTTTGGAATGGATAAAAAAGAAATTCCATATGACGGAGTTATAACTGGCTTTGGAACAGTAAACGGAAAGAAAATTGCAATTTATGCTCAAGATTTTACTGTACAAGGTGGTTCTCTTGGAAAAATGCACGGAGACAAAATAGCAGAGCTAATTGATATGGCAATAAAAGCTCGTTGTCCAGTAATTGGAATAAACGATTCAGGTGGTGCTAGAATCCAAGAAGGAGTAAATTCTTTGGCAGGCTATGGTAATATTTTTTACCAAAACGTACAAGCTTCTGGTTACATTCCTCAAATTTCAATTATAGCTGGTCCTTGTGCTGGTGGAGCAGTTTATTCACCAGGAATTACAGATTTTATTTTTTCTGTAGATAAAATTAGTTATATGTTTATTACAGGACCTAAAGTTGTAAAAAGCGTAATGTTCCTTGATATTACAGAAGAAGAACTAGGTGGAGGAGCTATTCATTCACAAAAAAGTGGTGTTACCCATTTTCGCTGTCAGGATGAAATGGACTGCTATCAAAAAGTTAGAAAATTATTAGATTACATTCCCCATTATTATGGTGAATCCATTCAACCAAAAAATTATAAATTTGACGAAAAGAAAAAAGCAAAAAAGATTCAAGGAATTCTTCCAGAACGAAGCACACAAGGTTATGATATCCGTGAAGTAACATACTGCATCATAGATGATGATAGTTTTTTTGAAGTAGCTCAAGAATTTGCTCCTAGCGTTGTAACTGGTTTTGGACGAATTGAAGGAAAAACTGTAGGTATTATTGCAAATAATCCAGCAGCCCTTGGGGGAATAATGAATTGTGATGCATCTGATAAGGCAGCTAGATTTGTTCGCTACTGTGATTGTTATAATATTCCATTATTAAACCTTGTAGACATTCCTGGTTTTATTCCAGGACCTCAAGAAGAACAAAAGGGAATAATTCGTCACGGGGCAAAATTAATTTATGCATATTCAGAAGCAACTGTTCCAAAAGTTACAGTTATTACCCGAAAAGCTTATGGTGGAGCATATATTGCTATGTGTTCAAAACACCTAGCAGCTGATTTTGTATTTGCCTGGCCAAAATCTGAAATTGCTGTAATGGGTGCAGAAGGTGCAATACAAATTTTGTATGCAAAAGAGCTAAAAGATCCGACCATGGCACAAACTGTACAAGATAAAACACAGGAATACAAAGAAACAGTTATGTCACCAGCCACAGCTGCAGAAAGAGGTTATATTTCAGAAGTAATTAACCCAGAAGAAACACGAAAAAAAGTAGCCCAATGTTTTAGAATATTAGAAAACAAAAAAAACACAAAGAAAATCGAAAAGAAACATGGAAATATTCCATTATAAAAACAAGGGGCTGTCCAAGTTAGACAGCCCCGTTTAATTGCATAAAACACTCAAAAAATTAATCTACAATTTTAAGAATTTGCTTGGCTGGACAATTCTGCCAACATTTTTGGTAAATCTGTTTCCATATTTTCGTCTGTAAACTGGCAAGTTCCAACTTTTTCGTGGCCACCGCCACCATATTTTAACATCAAACTTCCTACATTTACTTTTGAAGTTTTATTTAATATGCTGTAGCCTACGGTAGCAGAACAACCTAAGCCCCCTCGCCCACTAACAATCCAAGCTGAAATATTCTGTTCTGGATACATGCTATAAATCATAAAACGATTACCGGTATAAATGGGATCAACGCCTCTTAAATCTGTAATAATTAAGTTACCTTCAGTTCTTGTGTGAGCCTTTACCATTTCTTTGAACTTTTCAGTTTGTTCTTTATAAACTTCAATTCTTTCTTGAACATCACTCATAGCTAAAATCTCGTCTGTGGACTTATCTCTACAAGCAACCATTAGTTTTTCCATTAAAGCATAATTAGGTACTGTAAAATTACGCCACCTACCAAGTCCTGTTCTTGGGTCCATTAAAAAACCAACTAGAATCCAACCTTGAGGGTTTTGAATTTCATCAATAGTTAAATTTCAAGAATCAACTCGGTCAACAGCTTCCATAACATCATCGTAATTAGGAAACTTTTCTTTTCCACCATAATATTCGTAAATAATTCTTGCACAAGAAGGTGTAATTCGACTTTCACCTTTATATTTTCCTTCAAGTTGCTGTCTTTCAAATTCACTTGAATGATGGTCAAACCATAAACCACAACCTGGAACATAGGGAACATTTGCTAAGCAATCATTTTCATCAATAGGAATAAGTCCATCTTGTAAATCCTTAGGATGTGCAAATTTCCAGTTATCAATAATTCCTGCATCCAACAACAAAGCACCACAAACTAAACCATCAAAATCCGAACGTGTAACAAGCCTCATCACATCTCCTATAAAAAGTCGTATTAAAATAAAGAACGACTTTTTAACGCTGTTTCGTAATGTAATGAGAAACAGCATTATATTCAAAGTTTGCAACGCAAACTTTAGATAAAGCCCTATATTATTTTTTTCTAATGGCTTTATCACATCTCCTAAAAAACAATGAACAAAACATCAGTTTTGGAATTGTTTTTCCTGCTGTTTCGGAATC
>JAGAOP010000021.1 GCA_017623685.1 Spirochaetaceae bacterium | reverse complement strand
TTTTCTACTGAAAATTGGAAGCGTACCCAAGAAGAAGTCGGTTTCCTTATGGGACTCATAAAAAAGCATTTGCGTAATGAATATGAGTTTTATAAGGAAAATGGCATTCGAATACTCCACATAGGAGATATAGAAAAATTGCCACCAGAAGTTCGTAAAGAAATGGACTTAGCAGAAAAAGAAACATCAAGTTTTTCTAAAATGACTGTAATATTAGCAATTAATTATGGTGGCAGAGACGAGCTTGTAAGAACATTCAAAAAAATTCAAAATACAGGTGCTGAAATAACAGAAGAAATTATTTCTGCAAACTTAGATATACCTGAACTTCCAGATACTGATTTAATAATTAGAACTGGAGGTGAAAAACGATTAAGTAACTTTTTATTATGGCGATCAGCATATTCAGAATTGTTTTTTTCTGATACCCTTTGGCCTGATTATGATAAAGTAGAGTTTATTAATACTCTAAAAGAATATCAAACAAGATTTAGACGTTTTGGTGCTGTATAGTGGGAGGTTTTATAAATGAGTAAATTAATTCAAAGATTATTGATATTTTTTATTGGACTTCCTTTAGTTTTATTTATTGTATATTTACCAGCTTATAATCACTTAGCCTTAAACATAGCTATTGTTATTGTATGTTTTATTTCTTCATTAGAAGCATACAACATTATGAAATCTAATTCAGAAATGCAGTCTAAATTTCTTGTTATTTTCCTTTCTACTTGTATTTCTATTTCATCATTAATTTGTTCACTAACAGGTATTGACTATTTATTAACAACCTTTGTTTTTATTTGTGCTTTTTTAATTCTTTTGACAAAAGAAGTTTTTTCAGCAAATAAATCAAACTTGCCATCTGAGCAATTATTTCAAGATTCAAATAAAAAAATAACTTCTTCATTATTTGTGTTAGTTTACGGTGGTTATTTATTGACTTTTTTATCAAGAATGTCAGTTCTGAAAAATTCAACACCTTATTTACTTGTATTTTTAATGATGGTTTTTATTTGTGATTCATTTGCTTGGTTCTTTGGAATTTGTTTTGGGAAAAATAACCGTGGATTTTTTAAGGCAAGTCCAAATAAAAGTTTAATCGGTTTTTTTGGTGGGATTTTAGGTTCTATATTGTCTGGAATTTTAGGTTATTATCTATGGCCAGAAGTTTTTTCAGGTTCAATTATTAAGATGATAATTCTTGGATTTATTGTTGCGATATCTGCAATTATTGGTGATTTAGCCGAATCTGTGTTAAAACGATCAGCAAAAATAAAGGATTCAGGGGCAATTATTCCAGGTCGAGGTGGTATCCTTGATTCTATCGATTCAATTTTAATGGCTGTACCTTTTTATTATTTTATTATTATTGCAATGTTTGAGTAGTTTATGAAAAAAAAAGTCCTGGTTTTAGGTTGTACAGGTTCCATTGGAACTAGCACTTTGGATATAATTAGAGACTTTCCAGATTTATTTTCAGTAGCTGGTATCTTAGCTCACAATTCTGAAGAAAAAATAAAAGCCTTATCCAAAGAATTTGGTGGTGTAAATTTTTTTTTAACTAAAAATTCCACAACAACACAGTTAGAAGAATTTATTATAAATAGCCAAGCAGATATTGTTGTTAATGGTATATCAACTTCTGCAGGTTTGTTTCCGTCAGTAGTAGCATTAAAAGCTGGAATGGATTTAGCCCTTGCCAATAAAGAAACTATTGTTATGGCAGGAAAAATAATTAAAAAAATTGCAAAAGAAAATAATGCAAATATTTTACCTGTTGATTCTGAACATTCAGCGGTTTTTAGTTTAATAAATCGTTATGGCAAGGATTCTGTTAAAGAAATAATTCTTACTGATTCTGGGGGGCCTTTTAGAGAATTCCCAACAGAAAAACTAAACAATGTTACACCCTCTGATGCCTTAAAACACCCTACTTGGCAGATGGGACAAAAAATAACCATTGATTCTGCCACTTTAGCAAATAAAGGTTTAGAAGTAATAGAAGCTTGCCAGTTATTTGATGTAACTACAGAACAAGTCAAAGTAGTTGTTCATCCTCAAAGTTTGGTTCATTCTTTAATTAAAACAAATGATGGCGTATTGTATGCTCAAGTTTCACCTCCTGACATGAAACATCCTATTTTAACTGCTTTAACTTGGCCTAATTTTGTTTGTAATAAATTAGAAGAATTAGATATTACAGCCGGTTGTCAATTATCATTTTTTCCACCACGATACCAAGATTTTCCAATGTTATCCTTAGCATACCATGCTGCCAAAAATCATGGTGCCTACTCTATTGCTTTTAATGCAGCAAACGAAGTTGCCGTTCCTGCATTTTTGAATGGTCAAATATCTTTTTGTGGAATATCTAATTTAACAAAAGATGTTTTAGATGAAAATTGGACTGAAAATCCCGTTACCATTGAGGATGTATTTTTGTTTGATAATAAAGCACGACAGTTAGCAAAATCTTTGCTAGAAAAAAAACCGGAGGCTTATTCTTGAGTATTATTTGGGGCATTTTGTGCCTAGGTTTTATTGTATTTGTACATGAATTAGGACATTTTATTGCAGCTAGACTTTGTGGAGTTAAGGTAGAATCTTTTTCTATTGGAATGGGTCCAGTTCTTTTGCATAAAACAATAAAAGAAACTGATTATCGTATTTCTTTATTACCCTTTGGTGGATATTGTGGAATGAAAGGTGAACAGGCTTTTCAAAAAGCTATCGAAGAAAAACTTTCATACATACCGAAAGAAGAAAATAGTTTTTATGGTGTTCATCCTTTAAAAAGGGCTTTTATTGCTTTTATGGGACCAGGAATGAATGTTTTGTTTTCTGTGTTAGCTTTTACTATAATTGCTATGACAGGTTACACTTATTATTCAGCCGATAATCGCATTATTTTAGCCAACGAAGTATCTATAACAGAAAAATCAGTTGCTTACGAAGCAGGCATAAAAACAGGAGATAGAATAGTAAGTATTAACGACAAAGATATTAAACTATTTTCTGATATATCCTCGATTGTGGGAACAAATCCAAATGAGACATTAAAAGTAACTGTAATTAGAAATAATGAAAAGCTAATATTTGATATTATTCCTATAATGGATACATCTACAGGAATCGGTAAAATAGGAGTAATGAATTGGATTGATCCAATAATTCATTCAGTTGAGCCAAATAGTCCGGCAGAAACAGCTGGAATTATTTCTGGAGATAAAATTTTATCAATTAACGATTACAATATTCAAAATACTGCTGATATACAAAAAATATTAAATAATTTTTTAGCTAATAAACAAACTTTTCCAATTTTAATTGAACGAACTGATATTAACGGAAATATTTCAACGATAGAACTTGAAATAAATCTTGAAGGTAATGATTCCATGGGAATACTTTTTTCTGTTCCTCAGCACCAAGCGGAAAGAAAATCCTTTTTCCCTGCAATAATTGAAGGTTTTAAAGAAACTGGTGAATTAATTTCTTTAACATTTAAAAGTATAGGGTTATTATTTAAAGGTGTAAAATTTACAGATGCAGTTTCAGGACCTGCTCGTATAACAGTAATGCTAGGTGATACTGTAGAACAAGGTTTTTCTCAAGGATTTATTGCAGGTCTCGTTAGTACATTAAACTTCTTAGCTTTAATAAATATTTCTCTTTTTATAATGAATCTATTGCCAATACCAATATTGGACGGTGGCTTAATTTTATTTGCATTAATAGAAACTGTTATACGGAGACAGGTTCATCCAAAAGTTATATACTATACTCAATTTATTGGAATTGCATTTATATTACTTCTTTTGGGAATTGCAATATTTAGTGATGCAAAATTTTTTATTAATGGAGTAGGAAAATAAAAATGAAAAAATCCTTTTTTGTTATTGTTTTAGCTTTATTTTTAGTTGGTTCTATGGGGTATTCCCAAACACATATTTCTACTCAATCTCATCAATCTCCTGTTTCCATGACAGCCTTTGCAAAAGATGGGTCTTTTTTTTCCGTTGGACAAGATGGTTTTATTATAAAATGGACATCAGATGGTCTTGGAGAGCATTATCAAATTACTGAATTGGAAATACGTCTTATTTCCATAAGTCCCAACGGAAACGATATTGCTGTTTATGAAACAGATGGTTATTCTATTCATCGAGTATCTGTATGGAATTGGACTACACTAAAAAGAAAATTCGTAAAATCATTTACAAGTTCTATTACTGAACTAAAATATACTGCTAAAGGAACCTTATTAGCAGTGGGAACTGCAACTGTAGATGGAGCAATATATTTTAATGCAAATTCTGGACAAAAAATTGCAAAAGTAAAGGATGCTACTGGAATTGTAAACATGATTTATAGTAGTAGTTCTGAAAAAAGTGCTGTAATGTATTCCCCTGCTGGTCATCTTACCTACTACAACATGACAACAGGTAAAAGAAAGCAAAGATTTCAAACAGAACAACAGCTAGAACAAGTTTCTTTATTTAACAATAATTTATTTTTAGCCGGTACAAAAAATAATCAAATTTATATTATAGATGCTCTTTCTGGGAAAACAGCAGGATGTATTGCAGCGGAATCCCCTGTAATATTTTCCGATCCCCAAGACACTTCTATTTATTACATGGAAAATAACGGAAGAAATTCCACTTTAAAAATGATAAATGCAAGCTTAAATACTGACGGTTCAACAACTGTAAATTCACCAATAACAATTAAATCTTTGTCAGGATTTTCAGCAAAAAATAATATAACTGCTGTATCTAAAACAGATACTTCTTTAATAATAGGAACTAAAACTGGAGATATTTATAAAACTGATACAACAGCTTCTGGTTCAACTGTAACGTTGATCCCAATAACAGATAATATGTACGACAAAGTTTTGGATATTATTACAATAAACAATGAATTTTATTGTTTAACTCCAAAAACGATATTTAATACATCTTACGACACTGGGGTTGTAAATAATATTTGTAATAATAATGATTTTACAGATATGTTACCCTATGGTAATAATATTATTCTTTGGTCTAAAGGCGAAAGAAAAAATGTTTCACTATTTAATATTGAAACAAAAGAAACAACTTCTTTATTTATGCCTAAATCAGGAATTCAAGTATTGAAATTATTTGGTGATAAATTAGTATATATCGAAGGAAATACAACCGTACAAATGTACGATATTATTTCTAAAACAACAAAAGAATTATATGTTGGAACTGGTTTACAAGATGTAATTTTATACAAAGATGAGCAATTAATTGTTGCAAAATCTGCTGCAAGTAATCCTAGATCTCCTCTAATTAATGTAAACATTGATACAAAAGAAACTGTAATGTTGCCTCTAAACGGGAATGTTGCCTTTTCACTTTGCTACAACGAAAACAGTACTAGCAGTATAATCTATGGATTGTTAATGACCACATCTTCAAATGGATCTCAAACTTCAATATTTGCCTATTATCCAGAGAAAAAGACCTCTTCAATTATAATGAGGTTGGATGAAGAAGATACAAACGCATTTTTAATTCAATATGGTATTAATTTGTATACAAATTTAGGGAAAAGTCAAATTAAAACCTACAATACAAATTCAAAGAGACAAACACAATTAGTTCGTTCAGCTTCTTTACCATTAAAAGTTGCTAGAACCGCCAACAGATTAGCTGTATTGAACAGAGATGGTAGTGTATCTTGGTATGATTCATCTACAGGAAAATATAATGCTGATTGGTATATGACAACTGATGGAATTTGGTTTGAATTTTAAGAAAAACTAATTAAAATTTATCTTCGGTAATATTTTCAAATTTAGCATATTGAGGTAAAAAGAGAAGATTTATTACTCCTGTAGGACCATTACGTTGTTTTGAAAGAAGTAATTTAGATTTAATAGGTTCATTATTTTCAGAACTGACTCTTTCACGATGAATAAACATTACAACGTCCGCATCCTGTTCAATTGAACCTGATTCACGTAAATCTGCTAAATTAGGCTCTCTACCTTCACTATCTCGTTTAACCTGCGAAAGTGCAACAATAGGAATTTTAAGTTCACGAGCTAAACTTTTTAAGGAACGAGAAACTTCAGCAATTTGTTCATGTCGTGGGATATTTACATTTTCGCTACTAATAAGACCAATGTAGTCAATAAATATAATTTCAACGTCATGGAGAGTTTTCATTCTGCGAGCCATAGCCCGTAAATCTAAAAGTTTCATGTTTGGAGTATCTACAATGTAAAAAGGAGCATCATAGATACGACCAGCAGCTTCTTGCATTTTGCTGATTTCATTAGTTTGAAACATTCCACTTCTAAATTTTTTTCCATCAATACGGGATTCTTGAGATAAAAGACGCTGTCCAATTTGTTGATAAGTCATTTCTAATGATAAAAAACCAACAGGAATATGTTTTTCTACTGCCATATAGCGAGCCATATTTAAGGCAATAGCAGTTTTCCCCATAGAAGGTCTTGCCCCTATAATAATTAATTCAGATTTTTGAAAGCCACTAGTCATTGAATCTAAGCGTGTATATCCTGATGGAATACCAGTATAGTCATTATTATTTTTGCAATAACCTTCAATGACTTCAATGGTATCATTTATAAGTCTTTTAACATTAACAATTTCAATAGTTTGATTTAAATCAGTAAGAGAAAAAATCTTTTTTTGGGCTTCCTCTAATATCGAGCGAGAATCTACAGTTTCATCATGGGAATCTGCAATAATTTGAGAAGCAGTTTTAATTAAATCTCTTCGTACAGATCTATCCCGAACAATCTTTGCGTAATATTCGATATTTGCACTTGTGGGAACAGTATCTGTAAGAGAAGAAATATATGCAACCCCACCCACTTGGTCTAATTTACCTGTTGAGCGTAATTCTTCTGTAATAGAAAGAATATCGCCATGTTGCCCCTTGCTTGAAAGAGATAACATGGCTTCAAAAATAATTTGATTTTGAATTGAATAAAAACGATCTGGTCGAAGATAAGACAAGGTCGTAGTCACAGCGTCCCAATCAAGAAGTAATGCTCCTAAAACAGCTTGTTCAGCTTCTAAATGATGTGGTGGAACCTTACCTTTTAGGGACGCATCTGACATTTAGTTTTCCTTAGCGGTTTCGTCTGCTACAGGGGTTTCTTTTTTAGAAGTTTTTGCATCTTCTTTTGATTTTTTTTCAATTTCTTCCTGTGAAGTAACAATTACATTTAGTTCAGCATGAGCTGCTTCATAAAGATGAACTGTTACATGGTATTTACCAACACTTTTAATTGTCATACCAGGAACTTCAATCTTTTTTCGTTCAATTTCAAAACCATTTTTCAAAAGAACGTCAACAATAGTTTGATTTGTAACAGCCCCATAAAGTTTTCCATTAGGACCTGCTGGCATTGTTAATTCAACAGTAAAAGCTTCAAGTTTTTCTTTTAAACTAGCTGCTGCCTTTCGTTTTTCTTCTTTACGTGCTTCTATTTCTTCTTTGCGTGCTTCAAAATGAGCAGCTGTCATATCATTGTAAGGCACTGCAAATCCACGAGGGAACAGATAGTTTCTAGCATATCCATTTGCAACAACTTTTACATCACCTTCTTCGCCAAGATATTTTACATCCTGATTAAGTATTACTTTCATTTCAAGCTCCTATAAATAAATTAATTAAACTGCGACCTAGCCGGGAGTCGGTGTAGCAGTATCCTAAAATCTTAGTCTGCAACAAATGGTAGCAAACAAATTGCTCTTGCTCTTTTAATTTCCAAAGCAAGACGACGCTGATGTTTTGCACATGTTCCTGTAATACGACGTGGTAAAATCTTACCTCTTTCTGTAGTGTAACGACGCAAAGCATCTACATCTTTGTAATCAATCTTTGTTTTGTTTGCACAAAATCTACAAACCTTTTTGCGAAAAAAAGTTTTTCCCTTTGCTCTTGGAGCACGTTCGTCTGCATCACGAATTATATCTTGCATTTGAACATCTGGTGTTGTGTCAATATCTTTAATCATTTCGTCTGACATAATAATCTCCTATTAAAATGCTAAAAAATAGCTTAGAATGGTATATCCTCTGGAAATCCATCTGAACTACCATATGAATCATAGGATGGTTGTTCATAACCGCCCTGAAAATCAGAATTCATGTTGTTACGTGGTTGATATGAAGGCTTTGCACTGGTATTTGCATTGTACCCCCCAGTGGATTGCATTCCACCTGAACCAGTACTATTTCCACCTAAAAGCTGAACATTGTTTGCAGAAATTACAACCTTACTTCTTGGTTGACCATCTTGCTCCCATCTATCCTGCCTTAGTTCGCCATCAATGGCAACCTGTTTGCCTTTTAAAAGATAGGGTTTTAAGCTTTCAGCAGATTTACCATAAAGGTTAATTTCAAAAAAACTAGCCTCTTCTATCCACTGTTCTCCGTTCTTTCGTCTGCGATTTACAGCTACGGAAAAATTTGAAATTGCAAAACCAGATGTTGTATATTTTAACTCTGCATCTCGAGTAAGTCTTCCAATTAAAACAACATGATTTAAATCCGCTGCCATATTCGCCTCCTAGACAAACTATTCATCAATTTTGACGAACATAAACTTTAACAAATCCGAATTCAATTTAAACTGGCGATCAATATCCACCAATTTTGCTGGGTTTGCTTTTATAATAAGAAACAAAAAGCGACCGTGTTTTTGCTTTTTAACTTCGTAGCAAAGTTCACGTTCACCGAAGGGTTCTTCTTTTTCAATCTCGACACCAAATTCACCTAAAACAGAGCGAACTGCATCAAGGCCAGCCTTGTACTTTTCTTCCTCTATAGGGAAGATAGTCATAAGTTCATACTTTCTCATGTCATCTCCTTATGGACAAAAATTGGGAGCAAATGCTCCAAGGGGTTTATAAACTTTATACGAAAATAAGAAAAAAATCAAGCAGATTGAAAAAAGAATAAAAAAAAGCTACTAGATTTTCCAAATATTTGGTTGTATACTCTTTTTTATGACTGGTACAGAAAAAAAACAAATTTACACCATGTTAAATAAATTGTCGGATTGGATTAATGAATATCCATCCCCACAATATCAAAATTCAACTCCTATTTTTAATGATGATATAAAATCAAATTTATTGAATCAAGATAAAATTTCTAATTACAAAGATGATAATTCTGTTATAGAAAATATTGCACTTAAAATTAATAATTGTACACGATGTAATTTGTGTAAAAAAAGAAAAAAGACAGTTCCTGGAGTTGGAGTTAAAAATCCAATTGTAATGGTTATTGGAGAAGGACCTGGTGCAGAGGAAGATGAAAGTGGCAAACCTTTTGTGGGAAAGGCAGGCCAACTTTTAGATAAAATGTTAATTGCTATAAATTTATCTAGAGATACAAATTGTTTTATAGCTAATATAGTAAAATGCCGTCCTCCAGAAAACCGAGATCCCCTACCTGAGGAAATTGAAGCTTGTTCCTCTTATTTGTCGGCTCAAATTGCAGTATTAAAACCTGTAATGATTTTAGCATTAGGAAGAGTCGCTACACAAAGTTTACTTAATACAACTCAGGGAATTGGTCAATTACGAGGTCAAATTCTAGACTATAAGGGTATTCCCTTTATGGCTACATATCATCCTAGTGCTTTGCTACGAAACGAAGACTTAAAACGTCCTGCTTGGAATGATTTAAAGGTTTTTAGAGAAAAACTGCGGGAATTAGCTCCTTTCTACGATAATTCTCTTAAAGTGGAAAATATTTAATGCTAAACTCTAAAACTTTATTTATTCAAACTGTATTAAATGTACCAATTAATCAAAGTTTTACCTACAAGATTCCAGATGAATTAACAGAAGAAATTGCTGTAGGAAAAAGAGTTGAGGTTCGTTTCGGTAATCGAAGAATGACAGCATATGTTTTGTCAATTAGTACAGAGCTACCCAAAAATTTACCCATAACTGAAGATAAAATTAAACCAATATTAAAAATATTGGATAAAGATGTGATTTTCACAGAAGAACAGATAGCTCTTTCTAATTGGATGGCAAAATATTATTTATGTAGTACTGGAGAAGCCTTAGCCACAATAATTCCTTCTGGACGAAGAGAATCTGAGATTCCTAGTTTTTCTTTTCCTGAAGATGAATCTGTTTTTGAAAAGAAATTTGAACTTTCCCAAGAACAAAAAAATGCTGCAAATGAAATTATTCATCAAAAAAAACAATTACATTATTTATATGGTCCCACAGGAACAGGTAAAACTGAAGTATTTTTAGAAGCTGCAGAAAAACTTTTAACACAGGGAAAAGGCGTAATTTATCTTGTTCCAGAAATTGGACTTACCCATCAAGTAGTAGAAGCAGTTGTAAATCGCTTTGGTCAAACGGCAGCGGTTCTTCACTCTGAATTAAGTCCTAGCCAAAGACTAAAAGAATGGCATAGAATTATAAATAAAGAAGCAAGAGTTGTAATTGGAGCAAGAAGTGGGGTTTTTGCTCCTGTTCCAGATTTGGGCTTGATAATAATTGATGAAGAACATGATGGTTCTTATAAATCAGGAAATACTCCTAGATATCATGCACGACAGGTTGCTATGTATCGCTGTGCAACCCTAGGAATTCCTTTGGTAATGGGAAGCGCAACTCCCTCTGTTGAAGCTTGGCACTTAATGGAATCTGGTAAAATTCAACGTCATGTATTAAGTAAAAGGTTAGCAGGAGGAAAAACACCTGAAATTCAGATTGTAGATTTATCTAAAACTGATACTGCAGATGGATGTCTTTCTCCTCTTTTATGTGACGAGATTAGAAATACTCTCGCAGAAAAAAGACAAACTATTTTGTTTCTTAATCGACGAGGCTTTACCCATTTTTTTAGGTGTAATACTTGTAATTATGAACTGAAATGCAAAAATTGTTCTGTTCCCCTAACCTTCCATAAATCAGAAAAACGACTTCGGTGTCATTATTGTGGTTGGGTTATAGAGCCCCCATCCCTTTGCCCAGAATGTACATCCATGGATGTTGGCTATTCAGGATTTGGTACAGAATTTATCGAAGCAGAAGTTGAAGCAAAATTCCCAGGAGCAAGGATAAGTAGAATTGATACAGATAGTCTTTCTAAAAAAGGTGAGCTACAAGAAAAACTAGAAGATTTTAAATCAGGAAAAATTGATATTTTACTAGGAACACAAATGGTGGCTAAAGGTTTAAACTTTCCAAATCTAAAACTTGTAGGGGTTGTTTTAGCAGATACTGGATTGCATATGCCTGATTTTAGAGCCTCTGAACGAACCTTTGCTTTAATAACTCAAGTAGCAGGCAGGGCTGGAAGATTTTTCCCAGACGGAAAGGTTATTGTTCAAAGTTTTTCTCCAGAACGAGAAGCTATTGCCTATGCTTGTTCAAACTCGACGGAAGATTTTTATCAACAAGAACTCGAACAACGACAACTTTTAGGTTTCCCACCTTTTTCTAGAATGTTAAGATTAGTTTTTCGTTCTGCAAACGAAAAGGAATCAAAAAAAGCCGCTAAAGATGCTGCTCAAATAATTTCTATCGAAACAAAAAAAATGAAATTAGAGTTGGATATTCTAGGTCCTTCAGAATGTCCCATTTATAAAATTGCAGCAAATTTCAGGTGGCAAATATTATTACGGGCAATTTCTCCTACTCCATTACAACAGGTTTGTTCAAGATTTTTGTATGGATATAAATCACCAACAAACGTATATATCGAAGTTGATATGGATCCTGTAAGCCTTTTATAGTTAATTTTTATAAAATATTTTTTTGCTAGCACAGCACAAATAAATTGTCAATAGCAAAACATCATAAAGGTCGAAAATAAAGTTAAATTTATTTTTAAAAACCCACTTGAAAATACATATCTAGTGTAGTATTATTCTTTTTATGTGGGATTACCCACCACATACAGTATCAAAGGAAACCCTGTTATGAGATGTCCGTACTGCGGAAGTTTAGACGACAAAGTTATAGAATCTAGAACCCTTGGAGCTGGAGAAAGTATAAGGCGTAGACGTGAATGTATTAGTTGTGGCTATAGATTCACAAGTTACGAACGTATAGAAGAAAAACCTTTAATGGTTGTAAAACGAGATGGAAGAAGACAGCCTTTTGACAGAAAAAAATTATAAAAAGGAATTACTCGGGCTTTATAAAAACGACCAGTTTCCACCACTACGATGGAAAATCTTGTCTCAGAAATAGAAGATGAAGCCTTGATAATGGGCAAAGCAAGCAGAGAAGTTTCTACTTCTCAACTAGGTGAATTAGTTTTAGAAAAACTTTATCCTTTAGATAAGGTGGCTTATATCAGATTTGCATCGGTATATCGTCATTTTGAAAATCTGGATGAATTTGTAAACGAAGTAAACAAGCTCGAAGAGCATAAATTGGGAGGAAATAATGAATAAACAAGCTGTGTTTCCAGAATGGAGCGTTTTTTTGGAAGGGAACAAAAATGGAGAATCAGAAACCTTTTTGCGAAATGTTGTAAAACGTTCTGGAGAAATCAAACCTTATGATAGATCCAAAATTTATTCTGCAATTAGCAAAGCCATTGAAGCTGTAGAAAAACGGCCTAATCCAGACAAGGCGGAACAACTTACCGTAGCAACAGAAGAAAAATTACGCTTGTTTATGGCTGGTCGTCATGAACATTCAATTCCTGCCATCGAAGAAATTCAAGATGTTGTTGAAACAGTTCTTATCGAAAACAATGCAGTTGCTATTGCAAAGGCATACATTCTTTATCGAGCTCGCCACGAAGCTATTCGAGATACAAAAAACCTAATGTTGGATATAAATAGCACAATGGATGGCTATTTAAGTCAGTCAGACTGGCGTGTAAACGAAAATGCTAATGTAAACTTTTCATTAGGTGGACTTATTCTTCACAATTCTGGAACTATAACAGCTAACTATTGGCTAAAAAATATTTACACTCCAGAAATTGCAGAAGCTCATAAAACCGCAGCTTTTCATATCCATGACCTATCTATGTTTTCTGGTTATTGTGCTGGTTGGTCTATTCGTCAGCTAGTAGCAGAAGGTTTAGGTGGTGTCACTGATAAAATTACATCAACACCTGCAACCCATCTTTCTACTTTAGTTAACCAAATCGTAAATTTTTTAGGAATTATGCAAAATGAATGGGCTGGAGCTCAGGCTTTTAGTTCATTTGATACATATCTTGCTCCTTTTATCAGAAAAGACAATCTAACAGAAAAAGAAGTTCGTCAGTGTATTCAAAGTTTTATATTTGGTGTTAATACACCTAGTAGATGGGGGTCACAAGCACCATTTACAAACATTACACTGGACTGGGTTTGTCCAGATGATTTAAAAGATAAACCTGCAATAGTAGGTGGTAAAGAAATGGACTTTACCTATGGAGATTGCCAAAAAGAAATGGGTATTATCAATAAGGTCTTTATAGAACTTATGATCGAAGGTGATGCCGCAGGACGTGGATTTGCATACCCAATTCCAACATACAATATTACAAAGAATTTTGACTGGGATAGTGAAAACGCAAAATTACTTTTTCAAATGACAGCTCAATATGGAACTCCTAACTTTCAAAACTTTGTAAACTCAGATTTAAATCCTAGCGACGTACGTTCTATGTGTTGTCGCCTACAATTAGATAAACGAGAACTACGTCGCCGAGGAGGGGGTCTTTTTGGTGCTGATGAATTTACTGGCTCATTAGGTGTTGTTACAATTAATTTGCCACAGATTGGCTTTTTAGCAAAAACAGAGCAACAATTTTTTGCCCGTCTTGATTATCTTATGGATTTAGCAAAAGATAGTTTATGTACAAAGCGTAAAGTTATTCAGCGACTTTTAGACGGAGGACTATTCCCCTATACAAGACGATATCTTTCAACTTTAAATAATCACTTTAACACAATTGGATTGTGTGGAATGAACGAATGTTGCTTAAACTTCTTAGGTTGTGATATTTCTGAACCAAGAGGTAAAAGTTTTGCTGAAAAAGTACTTTCGTATATGAGACAAAAATTAGCAGATTACCAAGAACAAACAGGAGAGCTTTTTAATTTGGAAGCAACACCTGCAGAAAGTACTTCTTATCGATTAGCACGACATGATAAACTTCATTATCCAGACATTATTACATCTGGTACAGAGGACCCTTTCTATACAAATTCAAGTCAGCTTCCTGTAGATTATACAGAAGATGTATTTGAAGCTTTAGATCACCAAGAATCCTTACAGACAAAGTATACCGGTGGTACAATGTTTCACGTTTTCTTAGGTGAAGCATTAAAAGACTGGCAAACCTGTAGAGACTTAGTTCGCACTATTGCAACAAAATACAGACTTCCCTTCTTTACAATTTCTCCAATTTATTCTGTATGTCGCATACATGGTTATCTAAACGGAGAACATTTTGAATGTCCTAAATGTAAGGCTGAAGCCCAGCAAAAACTAAAAGCTGAACTTTCACGCCTTGAAAAAGAAAGGGAAGAAATTATTGCTGCAAATTCTTTATCGCAACAATAAAATATTGTTAAAGATAATAAATATAGTGTCCGATACTTGACATATACAACAAAAAGCACTATATTTAGTGTAGTTTTTGGGAGGAAACAAATGACAAATAAAAGCTTGGCCACCATCGAGGCAGAAATTGAGCAGACAAAAAATGCTCTAGAAAATGTAAAAGGAACTGATACAGAAGTTTATGCTCGTATCGTGGGATATTACCGTTCAGTTCGCAACTGGAATAAAGGTAAGAGGGACGAATATAACCATCGTAAACAGTTCGTATACGGAGGGGACAATGTATATGTTCCCACTGAAGCAGACACAAGTTGTGCTTGTGGTGGGGCTACACCTGTAATTAATAAAACAGAAGCCTCAAATTTAAACTGTAGCAATCAGGATATTTCTTATGAATTTTTCGCAAGAAAAACATGCCCTAATTGCCCACCAGTAAAAGCATATCTTGCTAACAGTCCTGTTTTAGGAACTTTTGTTGATGTTGATACAGAAGAAGGTTTAGCAATAGCCGCAGAAAAAGGTGTTTTTGCAGCTCCTACTGTTATTATCTATGACGCAAAGGGCATGGAAATTGCAAGAGCTCATAGTGTAGCAGAATTATCTGTTTTATTTGAACCTGTAGCTTCTGCTTGCTAACATACCACAATGGATATCGAAAAAGGGAAAAAAATAGGTGTACTAGTTAAAACTAGTTTTGTGGATTTTCCTGGGAGAGTTGCAGCAGCGTTATTTTTATGTGGCTGCAATCTCCGATGTCCATACTGTTATAATAAAGATTTAGTAACAAGTATTCCGCCAGAAGCAGATATGAATACTTTTTCAGAAGTAATGCTTCATTTAGAAAAAAGAAGAAATGTATTATCTGGATTTGTGATTTCTGGAGGAGAACCAACAATTTCCCCTTATACAGAACAATTAATTTATGAAGCTAAAAAACTTGGATATTACATAAAACTAGATACAAATGGAATATTTCCAGAAAAAATAAAATATTTCTTAGATTCACCAATAGCAAAACCTGATTTTATTGCTTTAGATATAAAAACATCCCCAAGTAGATATGACTTAATGTTACCTGGTTCAAAGGGTGACATACTAGAAAAAAATCTAATTGAAACAATAAATCTTGTGTCTACCCTTCCACAAAAAAAAAGGGAATATAGAACAGTGTTAGTTCCTGGTCTAGTTTCAGAAAAGGACATACAGCAAATTGCAAGACTTTTACCAAAAGATGCTTCTTGGAGGTTAAGTCGCTTTCGTCCTGGAGAATGTTTAGATTCAAACTATAACAATATTCAACCATACAGTGACGATGAATATAACAATCTTTTAACCATAGCGTCTAAATCAATAACAAATGTTGAGATACGATAGGATACTTATTCTTTAATTCATAGACAAAACAGTAAAGTAATGTTATAATATTAGTTAATATGAATAATATAGATAGTTTTTTAAAATATTTTAAAAATAATTTTAAACATACAAGTTCTTTCTTCTCCGGTTTTGCTTTACTTTGGGTAGATTTCTTAATGATTATGCTAAGTATTGGACTTAGTTTTTTTATAATAAATTTTATTGATCGAAGTTTGATTAATTTTAAATCCTTTGTGGATTATTGGATTTTTTTACCTTTCTTTTTTTTAGTGTTTTACGTAGCAAATTTATACCCTGGTATAGTTCTTTCTCCTGCAGATGAAGTAAGAAAATTTTCTCTTTCTTCTATGTTTTGTTTTGCAGGAATTGCTTTGGCTGTTCTACTTGAACCAGGTTCTTATGATTTTATACTTAGTGGAGCATTAATTTTAGCAATTCCTATAGCTAGTATTTTCTTACCCTTTGGAAGACAAGTTACTCGAAGTATATTTTCAAAATTTAAATTCTGGGGAGTTCCTTCAGTTATTTACATCAAGAACTTAGATAACCCAACCGTAATAGACAGATTAATTAATCATCCAGAATTAGGTTATCGCCCCTGCGTTATCATTTGCGAAGACAAATTAAACCAAACAGAATACAGAAATGTACCGATATACAACGCTTCACCAGAACTAAATGAGCAAATAAAAAAATTAAATATTAAAGTTGCAATTATTGTTGAAAATAATTCAAAGTTTTTAGATAAAGACGATAAACTTTATTCTTCAATAATGAGAATGTATCGATACACTGTTTATATTCCCTTTAATCAATATGTTCGTTCCTTATATTCATCTGTACGAGATATTAACGGAATAATTGGATATTCAACAACCCATCGATTGACAAAAAAAAGCGAACTTTTTTTTAAGAGATTCATTGATATTCTAGTTTTATTAATTATTAGTATTCCAATATTAATAATCACAATTATTATCGCTATAGCAATAAAAATAACTTCTCCAGGACCTGTTTTTTACGGTCACAAAAGAATTGGTAAAAATAAAAAAGTTATTACTGTTTGGAAATTTCGCTCTATGGTGATAAATTCACAGGAATTATTAGAAAAAATTCTTGCTGAAGATCCTGTCCGTCGTCAGGAATGGGAAGAAGAAAGAAAATTTAAAGATGACCCACGAGTTACCAAAATTGGTAAATTCCTTAGAAAAACAAGTCTTGATGAACTACCACAAATTTGGAACGTAATTAATGGAACAATGAGTTTTGTTGGTCCTAGACCTGTAACTGAATCAGAACTTGAAAAATATGGAGATGCCATAGATTTTGTTCTATCTGTAAAACCAGGTATCTCTGGATTATGGCAAGTTTCAGGTCGTTCAAATACAGGTTACGAAGAAAGAATTTTTCTTGACACATATTACATTCAAAACTGGTCTATTTGGATAGACATTTGGATTTATGTAAAAACTATTTGGGTTGTTTTAAAACGAAAAGGAGCTTATTAAAATGAAAAAATTTCTTATTACTTTTTTTGTCTTACTCACCTTTAATTTTTTTGTTTTTTCACAAACAACTACTGATTCAATAATAACAGAAGAAAATTTAATTCAAAACGAAACAACTACTATCGAAGATAGTTTTAAATATAAAATTGTTCATGTTGAATATGATATTGACGGACGAACAAGAGAATATGCATTAAATAAAAATCTTGATATTAGAATAAATAAAATTTTTAATTCAAAAACCCAATTTGATGAATATATCAAATATTTACGTCACGATTTAACTAACCAACGTGTTTTAGAAACGGCAACATTAGAATATACAGAAGGTCCTGTAGACGAAAACAAAGTAATACCTGTATCTTTATTTATTCAAGCAGAAGACACTTGGAATCTTCTTCCTGTGCCTTACACAAAATATGATTCTAACAACGGTTTTGAATTCAAATTAAAACTAAAAGACTATAATTTTTTTGGTTCAATGGAACCATTAGATTTCCAAATTAGTTATTCACAAGAAAATGAGGGTGAAGATCACTTGTTGGGAATGGGCTTTAATTTTGAAATACCGTTTTCAATGTGGATTATAGATTCAACTTGGAATATAGATGTTGGTATTGATTACACTTTAGGAAATGATAAACCTGAATTTGATTTTTCCACAGGTATTGGTCTTGCTTACCCATTAGGTAACTGTACATTAAAATTAGATTTTCAACAAAGCGTTCAACAAGATTTAGATTATGAAAATACTGGTGATGAATTATATTTTACAGAATCAGTAGAATTAAGCGTTCCCTTTGTTTTATTCAGAAGTAGTAATTTACTTGGAAATATTTCAATAACTCCCTATATTTCTTTTGATTACGATTGGGACTTAGACGGAGTAAATCACATTGATTTATTAGGTCCAACCTTTGGTTATGGAATAAGCTTTAACCTGGGAAAATTTGACTGGTATAGTAACTTTAGACGTGGTTTTACATTTAATTTAACTCAACATCTTGGACATAACCTTGAAAAATTTAACGGAAAAAATGATAAATTTAAGCCAAAACTTTCTGGAGAATTGAAAGGCTTTTATAGCACAAATTATGTAGGATTTAATTCAAGAATATATGGATTTACATACTTTGGCATGGAGCAACTTTCAAAAGATAATATTGGAAGTCGATTAAGAGGCGTAAGAGATAGTAAAAATTATAATTCTAGACAAATCGAAACATCTTCAGCAATAATATTTAATTTTGACATTCCTGTAAAAATAGTTCAAACAGATTGGTGTGGTTTTGGAAAAGCAATTTTTAATAAAGAAATGCCAAATTGGTTTAGTATCTTTGATTTTGAACTTCAAATTTCACCATTTATTGATATTGCTTTAATAAACAATACTTTTACAGATACTATGTTTTCTCCTAAAGACGGGTTATATGGTGGTGGCATTGAAGTAATTGTTCACCCAACAAAATGGAGAAGTATATCTGTACGAGGTTCTTTAGGTTTAGACTTAGGTCAAATATTATTTGAATCTGAGTGGCGAAGTGGTCCAAAACAAGAAATAGAAATAGGGATTGGCTTACATTATTAATAAAAAAAGGACTGTCTTGAAGTAAAGATATCTTAACTGAAGAACACTTCTAGAACAGTCTTTTTTTATTTTAATATTTAATTATCTTTAACAATTTTAGATAAGGAAATTTGTCGCCAATATTCTTCTGGCGCTGTTTTTGAAATAACATCAAATATTTCCATACCAAATTTACTTTCAGGATATAACTTACAACCTAAATCTCCTAAGCGATAAAAACAACGCCAAAACCCATTATCTATGCTCCAAGTAGAAATATCACTATGGTCCATGGCTAAAATAAAGAAATTTTCAAGACCTGTAAAAAAATATTCAGAAGTTCTATTTTCAATTACTTCATTCATTCTGGTAAAAGAAGTTAAAACTCCGAACAAGGCGGTAGAAAAAGCATCTTCTAATCTGTTTTGACTAATATATAATTCAGTTAATTTAAAAAATGAAGGAATTGAGCGATAACAGTCTGTTCGATAAAGTTCAAAAACCTTATCAGGAGAATATTTATTAGCAATAGAATTTTTTATTGCATAATTATAATTTAAATCTGAAAAATAAGGGTCTTCTTTTACAATCAGCAGCAAAGAATTTTCACAATCCTCAATATTAGAAAAATTGAAGGCTAAAATAGCTTTATCATACAAAATGTCGTATTTCATATCAGAAATATCTAATGCAGAAGCATTAGAATAAGCTTCTGTAAAATATTGGTTAGCTAATTCATATTCGCCTTCAAGTTCATAAATCTTTGCAATAAGGTAAGATGTTTCTGGATATATTTTTTTTCCTTCAAGATAATTTAGCATTTCAGTAATGGAATCATGGAAAAATGCTTTACCTTTTAAATCAATTATATATTCAATTAATTCAATTGCATCAAAAATATCACGTTCAGTTAAGACTGTTAAAATTTCTGTAATAGAATCACCTGCTTTTTGAACCGCTAAAGGTTTTAATGCTTGGTTAATTACTTCTAAACAATCTGTAGCTTCATTACGTCTCATGATTTTTGCTTTTTCTGCAAACTTTAATGCATTTCCATAATCTTCTGAATCAAAAGCAAAATATGCATCTTCTAAAATTCTTGTAGAAGTTTGAAACAAAGGATAGGAAATAGCAAAAGCACCAATGTTCAATATAAATAAGAGAAATAAAAGAATAAAATGTTTAATAATGTTTTTCACAGACTTAATAATTCCTTTCTGAATACATTATCGGCATCTTCTGCTGAAATTGTTTGCACTATTTTTCCATGTTTAAAAATCATTACTTTATCCCCTGCCCCTGTAATGCCAATATCAGCATGTTTTCCTTCGCCTGGACCATTAACAACACAGCCCATTACGGCAACTGTAATATCCTTATCTAAAGATAAAAGTTCATTTTGCCATCTATTTACAAACCCATGAACGTCAAATCCGTTACGTCCACACCTGGGACAAGATACAATTTTTACCCCTCCACTTCTTTTTCCTGTTTCTCTTAAAATTTCTTTTGCAGTAATTACTTCGTTTTCAGGCGAAGAAGATAGACTAACTCGTATTGTATTTCCAATATTTTCTTTTAGCAAAGAATTAAAAGCTAAGGTACTTTTTACAATTCCCCCAATTAAAGGTCCTGCTTCTGTAACACCAATATGCAAGGGTATATTATGTTTTTTTGCAAAAATACGATTACATTCAATTGTTTCGTTTACAGAAGAAGCTTTCATTGAAATTACAAATTGATCAAAATTTAATTTTTGAAAAATTAAAGCTTCTCGACTTGCAATTTCAGCTAAGGCCATAGCTCGTGTCATTGTTCCTTGTTCAACTTGAAGTGCTATATCTTTTGGTAAACTTCCTGTATTAACTCCGATTCGAATGGCTACACCTTTTTCTTTACATTTATTAACAACTGATTCAACCCTATCTATTGAACCAATATTTCCTGGGTTAATACGAATCTTAGCAATATTCCCTTCAAGACAGCGAAGAGCCAAACGATAATCAAAATGGATATCTGCAACTAATGGCATTGATGTTTCGGAAGCAATTTTTATTAATGCATCTGCACTTTCCATATCAGGAACTGCAAATCTAAGTATATCGCAACCCAAACTATGTAATTGTTCTATTCGTTCTACAAGATGAAAAAGGGCATCTCGGTGGTTAAGTACACCGGTAATGCCCTCTTTCCACATTGTTTGAATAGAAATCGGAGAATCACCACCGATTCCTATTCTTTTTGTCTTGCCAGAACTGCCTATCCATACTTTATTTGTTGTATAAGACACAGCGGCACCAATTTCGCATACAATCATAGAGAATACCATTGCAAACAATGCAACAGTTTCACAAAGACCTACAACCATAATGTACTGAGCAAAACCTTTTCCAGTTTCACCAAGTGCATCTGAACCTGCAGCACCAGCTTTTCCTTGGAAAACAGCAGATGCAGCCATAGCTAAACCAGAAAAAATACCTAAAGCCAAAAGGAATCCAGGTTCTTTTTGAGAAGTAATCATATTTTGCATCAGCAAAAATCCATAAATTGTCTGAGTAAGAGGTGCACCAGCAAAAACTGTCAAAATAAATGGTGCTGGTTTATTATTCATATAACAACGCTTCCATGCACCAATTGCGGCCTGTCCCGCAAATCCAATACCAATTGCAGATCCAATAGCTGCAATACCAAGAACACAAGCTGCTCCAAACATTCCCATAGTATAACTCCTATTAATAAGTTAATTGCTTATTTATTATCAGCCGATTCACAGAACGGCTCATATGAAAAACCAGACCACGACATTCCCAAGTGACTAGAAAACTCCAACGTATTCAAGCGAACACCGTGAACAATAACAGACAATACGTTCAAAATCATATTTAAACCATGTCCGAACACCAACAATAATATTCCTGCAAAAATCAAAGCCCCACCAAGAGTAGGTCCTGCCATATCATTAATTGTAGAAGAAATAGCACTTCCTGCAAGTCCTACAGCCCAAAGACGAATGTAAGAAACTATATCAGAGAAAACATTTACTACTCCTAAAATAACAGATACAATGTTTTTACAACTGTCTAAAATAGACGCACCTAAGCTACCTTCGTAGTTTGCAAAGACAAAACTAAGCAAAAATCCTACTCCGATAATAGCTATAACAGGTAACCCCATTGTTTCAACACCAAAGAATACTGGTACTTTTACAACCATATTCAATACTACAAAAAACATCCCCCAAACCATTAATAAAGAACCTAGTTCTCCAAGACACTTAGGTGAGCGAATAAATCGTATTATGCCCTTTAGGTGATCTATTGAAAGCTGAATCAAAGCTAACATAAAGCAGAAAATTTGCAAATTCTGTTTAACGTAAGCTTCGTTTTCTGGGGATAAGGCAGAATATGCATTAGATATAGGCTGAAAAGACAAAGCTTTTAACCAATCTGGCAACATTTCAGGAAGAATACCGAACCAAGTACAAGTAACAGTACCCCAAGCCATAGTAGTTAATCCCAGCAAAAATAGTAAATTGTAAGCTGCTGGAATTTTCTTTCCCTTAATAATAGCAAAAATGTCTGCTAGCAAAGCTACAACTACCATCAAAAGGCCATAACCACCATCTCCAAAAATAATACCAAAGAAAACACAGAAAAACAATAAAAACCAAGCAGAAATATCGTATTCTCGATAACCAGGAACTGTTCCTAAAAAATCGGAAACTGGATAAATCAAACTAACAAATTTATTATTTTTAAGTTTAGTTGGAACTTCATCTTCTTCTGTTGGGTCAGTTGCTACCATAGCCCAGCTTTCCTGTTGTGCTACAACTTGAACAGCTGGCAAATCAACAGTTGGAACAAATCCTGATAGCCATGCTAAAGGTGCAATATTTTTTTCTTCTTCAGAAGAAATTTCTTTTCCCATACCAGAAAAAGCATTTTCAAACTCAATATCCTTTGAAACAATAGAACCACATTTTTGAAGGTAAGACTTATAAGCAACAGCAGATTCTAAAGCTTCGTTAATAGTAACAATTTCTTTCTTCATAGATTCTATGTCAGAACACAACTGTTTTGTTGATGTACTAATCATAGGAATTGCAAAAGCTTCTGCTGGTAAATCAGAAGGTCTAATTGCAGCTTCAGGTTTTATTGAACCGTCAGTATGTTGAATTAGTAAAAAACGAACTTGTGATTTACTTTCGTTTACAACTATTGTTTCCAAAGTTTCAGGCAAAGAAATATAGGCATCTCTTGGGATTTCGTACATTGAAAGCAAAATACCCTTTTCTGCAAGATAATTAAAATCAGCAGAATCTAAATCACCCCAAAAACGAAATCTTTCAAGTTCAGAAGTATATGAAGCAATATTTTCAACACACTGTTTTTTGCGTTCAGACAAAGCAATTATTTCTTCGGCTTTAGCTAAAACTTGTTCTCTATCGAAACTTGGAACAGTTGGTAATTTTACATTTTTAGCAAGTTTAATTTCCGAAAGAATCATAAATGCACGATCAATTGTGTTATATGAATCCCTGAATGAAGCTAAAGCTGCACTATTTCCATTTAATCTTTCTAGATGCACAACTCCAAGTTTTCGTAACTTTTTAAGAGCTTCCTTTCGTTCTGCTTCAAGAACAACGAAGGACACCTTTTTCATAGGCACAATCATTTGTTGGCCTCCTCTGCTGTCTTTTGAGCTGCAATCTCAAGATTTTTCTTGGAAATTTTACCTCGAACAACGGCTGCAACTTGTTGGTCACCTAAGTAAACCGTTATCTTTTTTATATTAGCCTTAGTTTCAGGTATTTTCACCTTTTCAAAAAGATTAACACGCTGCGTTGTTGTTCTTAGCTCAACTTGCAACAATCTAACCTGTTCTTCCAAAACATCAGCTTCTAAATCCAAAGAAAGAGCCTGTTCCATACGATCTGCGGCTAAATCTACCCATAATGGAGTTGAATATAAATCGTAATCTCCACGAGTAAAATCAGCACCTTCGTAAATAGGAATAGTAACACCTGCAATGTTTCCTACCCCTTTACGTATGTTTTTAACCTGAACCATATCAGCTTTAAAGGCATCTGCTTCTCCAAAAACGGCAATCCATTGAGCAAATTCTGCTTCTAAGGATTTTCGTCGTTCACGTACTTCTTTTGCCCTTGCATCAATAGAACGGATTTCAGTTTGAAGCTGCTGTTTTTTAAGGGTTAAAGTCGGAAGATATCGCTGATACATTTTCAGCGCATCTTTTTGCGACTTTAGCTCATTTTTTGTCAGCTTAATATTTGCCATTAGCTAAACCTCTTAGTTTTTTGGCCAGTATTGGGCAATAAGTTCTGACTTAATACCTGTTTCTTCACTATTAAAGCAAGAAGCAAGAATCGACCAACCTTTGTCTAAGGCACCCTCTAAAGGAATGTTTACAGACAAGTCCATCATTTCTTTTTCAAACATTTCGCCATATTTTAGCAATTTTTCGTCCCATTCAGACATCATAAATCCCATGGATTTCTTTTCCAAAGTATCTTTATATGCTGAATATAGACGAATCATACCGTCCATAAGAGCACGATGGTCGTTACGAGTTTTTCCGTTTACGTTTTGCTTTAGACGAGAAAGACTTCCGAAAGGTTCAATACGACCACCCTTTAGATAAAACTGACCTTCTGTAATATATCCAGTATTATCTGGAACAGGGTGAGTAACGTCATCACCTGGCATGGTTGTAACTGCAAGAATTGTTACAGAACCTGCATCATCAAAGTCTACAGCTTTTTCGTATCGTGCTGCTAATTGGCTATACAAATCTCCAGGATAACCACGGTTAGAAGGAACTTGCTCTTGAGTAATAGCAATTTCTTTCATGGCATCAGCATAGTTTGTCATATCAGTAAGTAGAACAAGAACATCTTTTCCTTGAAGAGCAAATTGTTCTGCAACAGCCAAACTCATATCTGGAATCTTCAAACATTCTACTGTAGGATCAGCTGCAGTATGAACAAACATAACAGTGTGACTTAAAGCCCCACCTTCTTCTAGAGTATTCTTAAAATACAAATAGTCATCGTATTTTAGTCCCATACCACCTAAAACAATAACGTCAACTTCTGCTTGCATAGCAATTCGAGCCAATAATTCGTTATAAGGTTCACCTGAAATTGAAAAGATTGGTAACTTTTGTGATACAACCAATGTATTAAACATGTCAATCATTGGGATACCAGTACGAATCATGCGACGTGCCATAATACGTTTTGAAGGGTTTACAGAGGGACCTCCAATTTCTACAGGATTATCTCTAAGAGCTGGTCCTTTATCTCTTGGTTCTCCAGAACCATTAAAGATACGACCCAATAAATCTTCAGAAAAGCAAACCTGCATTTCTCTTCCTAAAAAACGGATTTTATCACCTGTTGAAACGCCACGACCACCAGCAAATACCTGCAAAGAAATCAAATCACCATCAATACGGTTTACTTCTGCCAATGATGTACCGAAAGCAGTTTCAATTTCAGCCAGTTCGTTGTACTTAACTCCTTCTGCTCGGACTGTAATAACGCTACCACTGATTGATTCAATCTTGCTATAAATTTTATTCATAGTTATTCACCGTCCTTCAACAAATCTACTACAACAGTTGTCAATTTGCCTGATTTTGATCCATAAAGCTCAATTATTTCTTCTTCGTTTTTCTTGAACTCATCACTTTGCCACAAACTATAGTTCCAGTCAATAAATTTCTGTCTTAATTGGTTAAAATAAGCACGGGCATCATCTTTAGATTCAAGTTGAAAGTTAGAACCAAGAACTTTCAAAAGTAATTTGAACACATATGCCTGACGTTCAACATCTGCTGCTGAATCTACTTCGTCAAAAGAGTTCTGTTGTAAATAAACAGCATCTAAGAATTCGCTTTTAAGGTATACGATAAAGTCATCTAAACTTGTACCTTCTTCACCAACAACTTTCATCATAGAACCAACTTCAGCTCCATGGAAAAGACAATTCCTAGCATAATCAACCCAATCTTTGCGTAAAACACTCTTATATTTTGACCAAGAATCATAGGGATTAATAGCAGGATACTTACGAGCATCTGAACGTTCTCTAGAAAGTCCATGGAAAGCACCAACAACTTTAAGGGTTGCTTGTGTAACAGGTTCTTCAAAGTTACCACCTGCAGGAGAAACGGTACCACCAATTGTTACAGAACCAGTTGAACCATCACTTAATCTTACAATTCCAGCTCGTTCATAAAAAGCTGCAATATAGGATTCAAGATAAGCGGGGAAAGCTTCTTCTCCAGGAATTTCTTCCAAACGACCAGACATTTCACGCAAAGCCTGAGCCCAACGACTTGTTGAATCTGCCAAAAGTAGAACATGAAGTCCCATTTGGCGATAATATTCGGCTAAAGTAACACCTGTGTAAACAGAAGCTTCACGGGCTGCAACAGGCATAGAAGATGTATTACAAATAATAATAGTTCTTTCCATAAGGGAACGACCTGTTCTTGGGTCATTTAATTCAGGGAATTCCTTTAGGATTTCTACAACTTCACCTGCACGTTCTCCACAAGCTGCAACAATAACAACGTCAACATCAGCATTTCGGCTTGTTGTATGCTGCAAAACGGTTTTACCAGCACCGAAAGGACCAGGAATACAATATGTACCACCCTTTGCAACTGGGAAAAAAGTATCTATCAAACGAATTTTAGTAATCATTGTTTCATCTGGCTTTAAACGTTCAGCATAGCAATCGATGGCACGCTTTACTGGCCATTGGAAACTCATAGAAACTTCTGTTTCAATTCCTTTTTCATCTTTAAGAACAGCAATTGTTTCTGAAAGTTTATAATCAGCAGTAGGTTTAATGGAAGCTACAGTGTAGGTTCCATACATACCAAAGGGAACCATAATTTTGTGTGTAAAAGGTCCTTCTGGAACAGAACCTAACACATCACCACGACGAACAACATCTCCAACCTTAGCAATAGGAGTAAAACTCCAAATCCTTTCATTTGGAACTGGGTCAAGATAAATTCCTCGTTCCAAAAAGTAACCAGCTTTTTCCGCAAGCTCTGGTAAAGGATTTTGCAAACCATCAAAAACTTGTCCTAAAAGACCAGGACCTAGTTCCACAGACAAAAGCTCACCAGTAAATTCTACTTCATCACCAGTGCTGATTCCTTTTGTCATCTCATAGACTTGAAGCTGAGCTTTTCCGTTTCTGATACGGATTACCTCACTCTTAAGTCTTTTTCCACCAACGTGTACGTAGCCAACTTCGTTCATAGAAACATTGCCGTCAAATGCAACGCTAATCATGTTTCCATTAACAGCTACTACCTTTCCTTTTGTATCCGTCATTTCGATTCTCCAAGTATCTGGTCATATATCGTCCGATAGGAAGCAGCACCAGCTTCTTCTGTAAACGACTTCATTCTTTGTGCCAGTTTTAATTTTAGGGCATAAACATATACCGCATCTGTTGAAAACTGATCAAAGGGTGCAAAACGATCCAACATTTGAACACGAGACTCGTTCAAAAATTGTTCCGCAGCAAGGGGGCTTTCCATTCCACAAGCAGTTCTAGCTGTCTGAACAATATCAGGTGAAATAGAAAGCATGGGGAATTCAACATCCTTCTTTAATTTGAGCGCACGGATTTTTGCCAGCGCAAATCTTAGAAGTCTTTCGTTTTCATACCAAGCATCTAAAAAAGCAGAACCTGTTTTTTTCCCTTCACGAGGAGGCTCTAAAGACAAATTCTTTAATATAGTAAAAGATTTATTATCTAGAAAACGAGAACACAAATCCATAAAGTATTCTTCTGTTACAGGCAAAGGTTTATCCATAGAAATGGTAACCGATGGCAACTGTGACATAAGATAATACCAATTACCCACTTAATTGCTTCCTTCCCCAATTTGCTGTGCAGCTTCTTTCATAATTGCTACTGTTTTGGGATTTAGGTAAGCAGAGAACAGATCCGCAACTGCCTCTGCAGAAAAATCATAATAGGCTGAACCATCTTTTGAACCGATTCGAAAACCAGCATCCAAAGTTTTATCTGCCTTTAATTCAAGCCCCTTAGCCAATTCTGCTTTTAAAGCAGATTTAAAACTTGATTCCAGAGTTTCCACATCCTTTGCTGGCAAAAGTACAGAAATATCTTCGGTTTCAGTGTTTTTTGCCCAAGCTTTTACTGTCTCTGGAATTAAAGTTTTTAACATATCAGCAGAATAAACTGAAGCTGTTTTAGTAGATATAATAGCATTTAGTTCAGCTGAAATGCTATCTCGAAAAGAAAGAATCAAGTTTCTACCTGCCTGACGAATTGCGTCAATACTGGCTTTTTCCATGCGAGCAGTTTCTGTCTTGCCTTGCTTTACAATTTCGGCGGCTTTAGTCTCTGCTTCTGAAATAATACTTGCCGCCTTTTTTTCTGCTTCTGAAATAATTGAAGCAGCAGAAGCTTCAGCAGAAGCAACACCGTCTTTTTTGATCTTATCGATCAGTTCCTGTAGTTGAACGTCCATTATGACCCCTTAATAAATTAATGCATATCTTTGACAGCTAAATAAAGCTGTATAAATTACCATTTAAAACCATATATTGTAGTTGAAGAAAACCTTTGCCCACTCTTAAGTATACAATTTGGAAAATTAGGTTTATTTGGTGAATCAGGAAAAAATTGAGTTTCTAAACAAAAACCTCCATGATCAAAATAAATGCTACCATTTTTCCCTATGGTTTTTCCCATGCCATTAGCTGTATAAAACTGAACTGCTGGCATATCTGTTGCAACTGTCATTGTTCTTTTAGTTTCTGGTTCAAAAACTGTAGCAAAAGGAATTGAATATTTAAAATCCTCATTTATGCAAAAACAATGATCATATCCACCTGTAGCAGTAAGTTCAGAAGAAGATAAGTCTTCTCCCATGGATTTACCAATTCTAAAATCAAACACACTTTTTTCTACAGGTAAGATTTTTCCAGTTGGCACTTGGCAATCATCAGTTTCCAAATAAGATGAACAATTCATTTGTAGAATATGATTTTCAACTGTACCATTGCCCTGTCCTTTTAAGTTAAAATAGGAATGATTTGTAAAATTAATTGGTGTATCCTTATCGCTTAAAGCTCCATAATGAATTATTAGTTCATTGGATGTATTTAACATATAAGAAACTTCAACCTCTAAATTTCCTGGCATCCCCTGTTCTCCATCTGGAGATGTTCTAAAAAACCGAATACCCTTTCCTTGAGAGTTTTCAATAATTTCAGAATTCCATAGTTGTTTATCCCATCGAAAAAAGCCACCATGCAGGCAACTTCCTTTAAGGTTTTTATCTAGAACATATTCTATACCATTTAGCTTAAAACTAGCTCCACCAATACGTCCAGCATAACGACCAACAAAAGCACCAAAACAGGCATAAGAACTAACTAGGAAGTCAAAGGTTGGAGGTGCTAAAACTATATCTTGAAAGCCCCTATCTTTTGAAGGAACTATCAAAGAAGTTATAACACAACCATAGTTTGTAGCAGAAAATTCAACCTGGCCATTAGATACAGTATACAAATATACCTTAGAACCATCAGACAAAAGTCCAAATTTTCGCCTTTTAACATCCATGAAATTCAATTATAAACGATTTTACCAATAATTCAAGTAAAAAATTAATAAAAAAATAAATATTATTTGACAAAAAGAACTAAAAATGAAAAAAAAATCACCCTGCTTAACATTAAAACAGGGTGCAAATTAAACGAAAAAAATTAAAATCGAATTTTTTTACCAGTATCACCATAGAATTCGTTGCGTAATTGTTTAACATGATCATCTGAAAGATAATCGTCAAAATTCATCATGCGATCAATAATTCCATTAGGAGTAATTTCTACAATTCTATTTGCAATAGAAGAAATAAATTCGTGGTCATGACTGTTAAACAATACAACTCCAGGGAAATTTACCAAAGCTTCGTTTAAACTTGTTATGGCTTCCAAATCTAAGTGATTTGTGGGTTCATCTAAAATTAAAAAGTTTGCACCACTAAGCATTAATTTTGAAAGCATACAACGAACTTTTTCACCACCAGAAAGAACTTTTACAGGTTTTAATGATTCATCACCACTAAAAAGCATTCTTCCTAAAAAGCCTCGAACATAGGCGTCATCTTGGTCAGGCGAATATTGTTTTAGCCATTCTGTAATATTTGCATCAGTATCAAAAAATTTAGCATTATCAAGTCCTAAATATGAATAAGAAATTGTTTGTCCCCAATAATAATCCCCAGAATCAGCTTTTAGATTTCCTGTTATGATGTCAAAAAAAGCAGACTTTGATTTATGTTCAATTCCCACAAAGGCAATTTTATCAACTTTATTTACAGTTATTGAAAAATCTTTTAATAATTGTATCCCTTCTGAATTGTAATTTAATTTTTCAACTCGTAAAACATTGTTCCCAATATCTCTATCAGGTTTGAAATTTACATATGGAAACTTGCGACTTGTAACAGGAAGTTCTTCCAAAGCTAATTTGTCATAGATTTTTTTACGACTTGTAGCCTGGCGACTTTTTGCAGCATTTGAAGCAAATCGAAGAATAAATTCTTTCAAATCTTTCATTTTTTCTTCACGTTTTTTTGCTTGATCCTTTGCTTGTCTTTGCATAATTTGGCTCATTTGATACCAAAAGTCATAATTACCACTAAAAAGACTGATTTTACCATAATCAATATCACAAATATATGTACAAACTGAATTTAAAAAGTGACGATCGTGGCTTACAACAATAACCGTGTTTGGAAAATCAATTAAAAAATCTTCTAGCCAGGTAATAGATTCTAAATCCAAACCATTAGTAGGTTCGTCTAAAAGAAGTAAATCCGGTTCACCAAAAATTGCTTGAGCTAATAGAACTCGAACTTTACGACTTTCATCTAATTCATTCATCATTCTATCGTGATATTCTTCTTCCAAACCTAAACCAGAAAGCATTTGTTCAATTTGATTTTCAGCTTCCCAGCCCCCAAGTTCGCTAAATTCACCTTCTAGTTCGCTTGCTCTAATTCCATCTTCTTCTGTAAAATCTTCTTTTTCATAGATACTTTCTCTTTCTTTATAGCATTGATATAACTTTGGATATCCCATCATTACTGTATCTTTTACAGAGAATTCATCATATGCAAAATGGTCTTGTTTCAAAACAGCCATTCGTTCACCTGTAGTAATTGAAATCTGACCTGAATCATGCTCTAATTCACCAGAAAGTACTTTTAGAAAAGTAGATTTACCAGCTCCGTTAGCACCTATGATTCCATAACAATTTCCCGCAGTGAATTTTAGATTTACGTCCTTAAAAAGAGGTCTATCCCCGAATTTTAAACTTACATCGCTTACTGTAATCATTTGTATTCCTTATATATTATTTTTTTCTTTACTAAAAAATTTTTTTAAGCAAGAAAAAAGTCCTGTTCTTTTATTTGATTTATTAACAGAAACAACTTTTTTATTCTCACCTGTATTTTGGTTTGCTTTTCGTTCCTTATTATATGATTTATCCTGAGAGTTATTTTTGTTAAAAACTTTATCTTTGTCTGAAACAGTTTCAGTTTGAAAAGAACAATATTTTTCTTTGTAAAATTTCATTCTTTCATCAAAGGACATTGTAGCTAAAGTTTCATTAAATTTAGTGTTGTTATAATATTTGTTGAATTCTCCCTTAACTCTACCTTTATATCCTTTTTTGGTAGAATAATTTTTACTAGAACCTTGGTTACGTCTGGAAGTCTTAGATTTATGATTATTGACATATTCTTCATTTCCATAATCTCCAGTACGAATAAATATTCCTTCACTTTTATCTTCTGCTAGCATATCATCAAATGCCACAGCAGATGGAATTGAAGTACCAAGATAACGTTCAATAGCTGGTAAATTATATACATCCTGTTCACTACAAAATGTATAAGCCTTACCTGATTTTCCAGCTCTTGCAGTACGACCTATTCGATGAACATAATTTTCTGTTTCGTTAGGTAAATCATAATTCACCACCATAGCTAAATCAGTTACATCAATTCCTCTAGCTGCAACATCAGTTGCAACAAGACATTTTAATGTGCCATTTTTAAAAGAATCAAGAACCTGCAACCTTTTAGATTGTGGTAAATCGCCAATAATAAATTCACTATGGATGTTGTTTATTTCTAGCCTTTTTGCTACAACTTCGGAGCTGCGTTTTGTATTACAAAAAATAATAACGCTTTCTGGATTTTCGGAATTAAGAATTCCAAGTAAAAGTTTCATCTTTGAATCACTTGCTACATGAAGTAATTGTTGATCAATTTCTTCCACAGTTATTTGCTCCGATTCAATTGTTATTTCCTTGGCATCTTCCGTATATTCCCATGCTAAATTTTTTACATAAGTATTTAATGTAGCACTAAAAAGCATGGTTTGACGATTATTGCTTTTAGGTAAAACTTTTATTAATTTTCGTAAATCAGGATAAAAGCCCATATCAAACATTCTATCAGCTTCGTCAACTACAAGATAAGCCACATTACTTAAATCCATATCACCACTTTCTTGTAAATCAATTACCCTACCCGGTGTTCCAATTATAAAATCAACACCTTGTTTTAGTAACGCAGTTTGTTGCGTATAACCTACACCACCATAAAAGCTTGCAGCCTTAAGATTTGAAAAAGAAAGTAAAGTTGTTGCTTCTTGCTCAACTTGAACAGCTAATTCTCTTGTAGGCACCATAACCAAAGCTTTTTTTCTTTCTGCATTAGATAAATTCAACATTTGTTGAATAACAGAAATTAAGTAAGCAGCTGTTTTGCCTGTTCCTGTTTGGGACTGAACATATAAATCAGAACCGTCTAGTGCAGCATTTAAAACCTGTTCTTGTACAGAGGTACATTCTATATAATTTGCTGCCTCTATTCCTTTTTGTAAATCATTATGTAAATTCAATTCTGTAAATCTCATAACATCTCTTTATTTTTATATCTTGATATACGAAAAATAATATATACTTTTTTTAAAAATATGTACAGACTATGCATTAACAGTGAAATTATGAAATAGAAAAAAATCTATTTTTTCTTGTTTTTTTGTCTAGCATTTTTAGGAATAACAGAAAGACTTACAGTTTTTTCAATTTCACGTTGTGGAAGAACTTCAATATCCCAAGATAAAACCAAGGTTAGTCTACCTGATACTGTAAAGAATTTAATATTTGCGTTTTCGTTTAATTCAAATACAAATGTAACTTCTCCGTCAAAAAATCTAACGAGTGAAACATCACGTATTGGGTCTTGGAAAGAAATTAAATTAACAATTTGTAACTCTTTTTTATCCCCAGAAATGATTTCTACTCTCAAACCTTCTGTTTCATTCATTTGAACAAACATATTAGATTCAACAGAAAAAGTTTTTATTAAATCTGATTCACTATCATTTTTAATAATATATTGAACTTGAACCCCATGGGCATTTACATAATAATTTTTCTTCAACAAAACTGACTGTTGCAAATTTCCTATTTTCCCAGAAGCCTGTAACTTTATTTCACGACACTTACTGTTAAAAGAAATTTCTTTATAAATCTGTCGAGTAAAGACATCTGTTTTATCAGTAAAGTTTTTGTCTCCTAAATAATCAAGAAAAAGTCCTGTATGACCTAAAGAGTTAGCAGCATAATTATATGCATTTTTTAATACATCAAATTCAAAAACGCTACCTCCTCTAGCTTGAATATATAAATTAAAATTACCAAATTGACATATATATTCTCTACATCCATCAGAATCATAATCAAAGGATGTAACTGAATCAAAAAAATCAGTATTTTTTCTTAAAATTTTTTCAGCTTCAATAAAACAATGGAAAGCGTTAAAATTATGTTCATTCTTTTCTTCAAAAAAATCTTTATCAGAAAAAGCTCTTGCATCTTGACCTTGCCACAATAGTTCCCTTACTGCTTGTTTACTTGCTTTGTCGCACCTAGATTGACTTAATAATAAGCTAAGGTACATCATTTTTGAATAAAGCATGTAAACATTTGGCTGTCTTAATAAATAATCGTATAAGTTACAAGGTTTTTTCATATCAGGTAAATATATTCCAGAAGGAATATAAACCCTTTGAAAATGTTGAACAGATTTAACATATTTTGTAGGTAAATCCCAAAAAAAAGGTATATTAGATGGTTGTAGCATTGCATTTTTTAATTCCAACAACCAGCCAGAACTAATTAATTCACATAATTGACCAGGACTAATAGAACAACAAATAACAGGCTTTAATACATCTTTACATTTTCGTTCAACAAGTTTTTTTAATTTAGCTAAATATTCATAGGGTGATATACTAACATCAGGTTGCAAATTTTGGTGTTCTGCAAGAATACATAGGTTTTTTCCAGAATCTTGTACGATGTATGGTAAAAAATCATCCTTTTCGGCAGGAATTAAATTTCTATCAACAAAAATAAAATCCATTACGCAATTTTTTAAATTAGAAACTAAGGAGGAATCCCTAGCATTACTGGGTAACTGCATCCCCTTAGGTTTTTTACCAAATTGCTGTCGAATCAAAGTTGTCATAGCTTCAATTTGACCAACTCTGTCAACAGAAAGCAATGTGGGCAACAAAGGATTATTATATGCTCCACCTAAAACTTCGATTTGTTTACGATTTGTCATTGTGGAGATTAATAAAATAAATTCCTTATGTTTTTTTGCTAGCCATTCAATTTGCAAACCTGTAAAGGAAAAAGAAAAATTAAAAAAAGTTTCTGAATATAGAAACTGAGCAATTTGTCTGTAATAATCTTGATACTGTTGTTCAAAAAATGCATCTAGTTTAATTCCCTCAGAAACAGCATTTTTCTGAGAGCAGTTTACGTAATCACTTATTTGGAAACAAAGACTTACAGATTCCATATTATGCTACCTGTTTTCCTTATAAAATATGCTATAACATAACCGCCAAAATTTAAAGATATTTCTTTTAGGAATTTCATTTTTTCCAAATTTTTTATAATCTGAGCAAGTTGTATCACCGTTTTCTGCATTACACCGAATAGCACTTGAGGCAGTTTCTACAGGTACCATATCAATAATATTTTTAGGACAGATTTCTGCACAGCGACCACAACCAATACAACCTTTCAGAATCACAGCTGTATTGTTGTGAATTTTAATTGCTTGCTGGGGACAAGAATTTACACAAGTCCCAAAACCTATACACTGAAACAAACAGTCATATTCAGATTGATACAACTGATTAAAAAGGCGACAATCTTTTAAACCTGAATATTCAAGTCTTTGTTTGGCAAATTGTTTTTCACAACTACACTTTACAACAGCTCTTAGTCCTGTATCTTTTAATCTATTCCTTTGAGTTTTTTGCTTATTCTTTTCGTCAGGTGCTAATAAATATTCATACATAGACACAGAACCTTCTTGTTGATTAACAGAAGGTATAAGTACTAAAAAAACAAATAAAATAATGAGTGCTACAGAAACAAAAAAAAGCAATAAAAATAAAATAGAAAAAATCATTTTAGCAGCCCTCCGCTTAACCATGAAACATCAAAAACTAACAACCAAAGTATTAAAGCGGCAAAACCGAGTAAAACCAAAGAATTTTTAAATATATAGATACTATTAGCTGATTCATTTCTTTTTCTCATTCCATACAAAACAGGAACAAGTAAGTAAAAAGAAGTAATGCAACAAATTACAAACAAAACTGATTCTGCTAAGTTTATACTTTCGTTTATAGCAAGTACAACACTCATAAAACTTACAGAAAGTTCAGCTACATCAATTTTTGTTGTTAAACGAATAATAACTTCAAAAAAAGATGCTGAAAAAATAAACACTAAAATACAAATAATGGGATATAATTCTTGCATACCGATTGGCACTATTATTCCCTGAATTAAAAGATAGGATAATGCAACAGAAGAAGTAGTAGTCAGTAAAGATTTAAAGTATCCAAGGAATATTCCTTTCGTATTTTGAGAAAGAACAATAGCTCGGTTCATTCCTATTCCATAAAAACAAACAGAAGTAAATAAAAAAATGATACACTCAGTCAGCATTTGTTAATTCCTCTTGAAGTTCTGAACTTCTAGAAATAATATTGCATTTTCTATGAACTAAAGTCATTAATGCAAGAAAAATTCCAGCTAAAACAAGTCCCCCTGAAATAGTTGCAAAAAACACAGATGGACTAAAATTTAAAATTTGGGGTAAGTAAATCTTAAAAAGACCAGATGGTATAGGTATTGTTATTGTACCATAACCTGCAATATCTCTGACTAAAAAGAAAATTAAAATAAATATAGAAATCTTTCCAGACATAATCATATTTGTTGATAAAGATTTTTTTAGTGAAAATTCATCTTTTTCTAAACAATCACAAATCATCAAAACACCTAAAATTGGGAAATAAAGCAAAAGACCCAGTGAAAGGGCAATAATTGGTGAAAAAATAATAACTAATTGTCTAAAAAATACAGCTGAACAAACTAAAGTAAAAAGAATACACACAGGTCGCAAAGAAGTAAGTTTAATTTTATCAATCAATTTACCAACTAAGCAAATTAAAAGCATATAAAAATTCATACTTAAGGCTACAATTATTCCATATCCAAAACGCCCTGGAATGGGTAAACAAATAGCTAAACATATTGCGATGAACAAAAATATATTGCTCTTTTTCAAATTGAACCTCCTATGTTTTCATCTAAATAACTTAGAGGTAACAAGTCTGGAATTCTTTCTTTCCATCTAAGAATCTGAATTGATTTTTTTAGCCCATCTAGAATGGATTTTTCTTTTTTAGACTTTCCATCAAAGCCAATTATACCAAGAAAATCGACTTCCCCTGAAGATTTATATTCATATACTCCAGGTAAGGGACCATACATTGTTGTAATTTTTATTACCACTGCTATAGAGTCTTCTTGTTGATTTTTTTCGTTTTTAGAATTTAATTCATATGCAGCCATTGACACAGAAAAAGGTGAATTTACAATTATATTTTCTTTTACTTGATATTTTTCTGGATAGGATTTGTTAAGGAAAGATTCAAGTTGTTTTTCTATTCCACGGCTCCAAAAGTTTTTGCTTAAAAAACACATGAAAAAAATCACAATAAAAAATACAACTAAAAAACTTAAAAACAACCCATATTCTGTTAAAAATTTCTTTACATCCATAAATAATCCACCTTAATTTCTTTCAGCAACAATTTGTTTTACAGATTGATTATCACAACAATGTCTTTGTTCAAACATTTGAATAAACAAAGATAAGATGTTTGCTGAAAAAACAGTAAACATAGCTCCTGCTGATGACATTCCAATACCAGAAATAAAAAAGGCTGCAATGCCAGCTAAACTACCAAAAAGGATTTTTCCTCCAGTGGTAAGAGGAACTGTTCCGAACCAAGTTAAAACAAAAAAAGCAGTAAAAAGGGTTCCCCCTGTCATTAATGCAAGAATAATATCCCCTGTACCGAAAGGATTTCCAACAATTAAAGGACAGAAAAGCCTAACAAGAATTAAATACACCAGCAAAAAGCTACCTGTAACACTCCAATTAATTATTTGTACAGAAAATAAAAATAAAGAAGCAATTAGGGTCAACAAATTAAATCTAAAAGCAGGTATTACAGATCCCGAATCCCAAATTAAAGAAACAAAGCCATTTGGAATAGATATTCCTATTAAAGAAAAAATATTTTCGTTCAAAAACGAAGTAATAGTTGAATCAAAAGAATGAACAGGTAAACTTCCCTCTTGAATAAGTGCTAAGGATGTATTCTGTATTTGCAAGTGATCTAAAGTTACAACATTAGCAGGAAACCAAACTGAACCCACCGCATAAGAAACAATAACTGTTATAGCAACAGGATTCATCCAAGAACTAGCAACTCCTCCAAAGGCATATCTTGAAATAAGCAAAGATACTAACACAATAAAAAATATTGTTACTGGAGGATATCCTGCAGGAAGAAACATTCCTATAACCAAACCTTGGAAAGTTGCAATTAAAAAATCGTATCTTTTTTTTCTTATAGCAAGTTTATCTAAAGCTTCTGCACAATGAGATGCAAAAATAGAACTAGCTAAAAGGATCAAAGATTGATAACTTTTTGTTATAAATAACATTATTATCTGAGGAACCAAAACTATAAGCATAGTTGAAGTAATCATATTGAAAGAAGGAAATATATAACAAAAAGGTTTTAAAGAAACTGACGAATTTCGGCTCATTACTCTACCTCTTTTAATATTGAAATTGTCTGATATAAAGGTAATCTAGAAGGACAAGTAGAATTGCATAGCATACAATCAGTACAATCCTTTGCAACTTTAATATATTCTTGGGAAATATTTTGATTAAAATGATAACTAGAATAAAGAATATCAGGTTTTATATTTGAAGGACAAATAGATCTACACCTACCACATTTAATACACTCATAGGACTTAGGCTTCATAGATGCTTTATTCTTCATAAAAAAAATAGATTTAACATATTTCGTAATTGGAGTGTCATAATCCGAAATATTTGTACCTTTTAAAAGTCCATTAATAATAATTTTAGGATTATCTGTTTCAAAACCTCCATATTCACTTGCTAAAGAGCGAATTGTTGTCCCTAAACGGACTTTTAATAAACCATCACCCACAAGAGCATCTCCTCCTACTTGGATTATTTTTTCCATAGCAGGAACTCCATGAACAACAGCTTCGTAAACAGAATAAACAGTTGAACTATCTAAAAACAATTTATCATCAAAAGAATCTGTACCCCAAAAACCTTTTTTAACAATAGCTTGAAGAAGTTGTTTAGAACCTCCACAAGGGTAAACAGAGGTATCCATAGATATAGTTTTAACATTTTTAATTTCAGGCAAGGAAGCAATCGTTCCAGAAAAATCGGAAGGATAAACAAAAACAATATCCTCCGTTTCTAAAGCACTAGCAATAATTGCAGCACCTTCTGTAATTTGCGTATTATATTTTTCTGCAATAAACCTATCAACAGTATTGCTAGGATCTTCATCAAACATTCTAATTATTAATACAGGAGGAATCTTTTTTTCAATATGTTTTTCTAACTGATAAGCTAATGGGAAAAATTTCCCAAAGGTATTTATAATTCCTGCATCTGCAATAATTCTACGTAAAGAAGAAGAAGGAAAAGATTTCCAAATTGTTTCTGTTTTAGGCTTCCCAAATAAAGAAAATTCACCTTTCATTTTAATTTTTACAGCTTCTGTTCTACGACCATCTGGCATTGAACAAGAAATAAAACCGGATACAATTCCAGGAAGTGGTGAATGTATTACAGAAGAACGAAGACCTCGCCCTGTAGCAATTATTTGTCCTTCTGTTACAACATCATTTTCTTTTACTAAACAAGATGTTTGACCTAATGCATCCTGAGTTAAAGAAATAATTGCCTCTGAAGGAATAAAGGCATTTAACATTTCAGTGTACCGGACAGGAACATAGGGTAAAATTTCATTAGCACGAATTTTCATCATTTTGTCCTCCAGATATAAAAAGCAAAAAGCATAGGTATAATCATTCCAAGTAAAAGTGTAATAATATCTAAACCCTGATTAGAACTATTTCCACCATAGTTACTTCTATGCAAATAAGAAACTCTTACAAATCTATTTTGAGTTCTAAGTAAAGATTCAATTTGTTCATTATCTTCTTGAATAGAATTAATACATTCAGCTAAAAAATTCTCATCAAAATAGTAATCAATGAATCCTTTTTCACTATTTTTCCATTGGAATCAGTTTTATATGTTGGCATAAAAACAGAAGCCCCCTGTTCTACTAAATTATTTTCTTTAGATGAACTAAGATTTTGAAAAGCAAAATTACCTGTATTCCACACCCAAGAAACATAGTCAACCAAATCTGGAAGAGATTCAACTTCTTGTGCTATTAATTTTGCTTTTCTTGTTGCTTCGTATGACGACATATTGAAATCACCTGCTTCAGTATACCTTGTTGGGGCAGGAAAAAACAAGTCATTCTCTGAATTGTCAACATAAAAAAAACTAGAAAAAATATAAAAAATGCAAAAAATTCCTGCCCCAAAAGCGGGAACTAGAAGTAGTCTTGCATTTTTTAAAGTCTTTAAAGGAATCATATTTGCAGTAATTATTGGTATTGGTTTAAATCTTAATCGACTAAGACGACGTTTTCTAAAATAATTATTTATTAGCAAAAGTGAAAAAGTTGCTAGATAAACTAAAAGGAAAATTAACGCTTCTTTTATGGATACAATAAAAAGCAAAACTAAAGGCAAAATTAAAAATAACCAAGTAAAAAAGGATTTTAACAAAACCTTTTTCATTCGTTGCCTAGGCCATAAATTTGAAATAAGATAAATTGCATACATAAATAAAATAACAGCAGCACCATTTGTAAAGAGAGGGTGGCAAAAAGAAAATAGTAAGGGGAAACAACAACCTAAAAAAACAAAACCCTTTGATCTTGAAGCAATAGTTAATAATATTAATACAATTAAAGAAACTAAAGGTATAATCCATGGATAACGTGTATTTAAATCTAAACCTACTATGCCTTGATTTTTTAATTCAGACAACTCATTAATCGCATTTTTTATGAAAAATATATTTTTTTCTGGAATATAATAAAGTCTAAGGGTATCATTTTTATCCGAAAAATAAGCTTTCCTTTGCTCAAGATATTTTTTTGTATATTCTGGTTGAACAGGAGATTCCTTTGAAACATAAGGAACTTTTTGAGCTGACAAAGTTATTACATTTGAAATACCATTTTTCTCGAGAATAGATAAAACATCATTTTCGGGAATAGATTTTGAAGTATACAATACGATATAACCTTTCCACAAAGAAGAGAAAGAAAAAGAACCAGTAAAAAATATTAAAACAAGAGAAAAAATTACTATGAAAAAAGCAACAATAATGAAATAATTCTTTTTCATTTGATGAACCGATTTTCTATGTTAAAGCACGGAAAAAGCAACCCCGATGGCTATTCCAAGAAAGCAACCAATAAAAACCTCTGCTGGTTTATGACCATGTACTTCTTTTACCGGCTTGAACTTTAGAATGTCCTGTTCATCCAATGTGGTGCCTATTTCATTCAAAACACGAGCTTGAATACCACTTGCACGCCTTACTCCAAGAGCATCACGAATAACAACTAATGCAAAACAAAAAGACAAAATAAAAACATCAGAATCAAGTCCTGAATTAAAACCTATTGCAGTACAAAGAGAACACACTAAAGCAGAGTGACTAGAAGGCATTCCACCTGTTCGCCAAAATAAAAGTTCAAAAAGATCCTTTAAACTTGATATTCTACCACTAATTAGCTTTATCAAAGTTTTAATAAACTGGGCAGCAAGCCAACTGAGGATACAAGATATAAATATAGGGTTTAAAAAAAGCATCTTAACTTGATTAATAACAGTAGAGGACATATCTATATTTTACTATAAAGAAAACTTTTGTCTAGTGGATTATGTATTAAATTATGTATATAATTAGACAATGGAATTTATACATTTTATTGCCACAGAAAATGATAACGAAAGAAGACTTGATAAAATTGCACGTCGTATTTTAAAAGATGAATCTCTTTCAGCTATATACAAGCTTATTCGAAAAGGATTTATTAAATTAAATGAAAAAAAACAAAAGCCAGAATCTATAGTTTTTTGTGGAGATAAAATACAAATTGCTGCCTTTTTGTTAAATAACAAGGAGACATCTAAAAAAACTAATTTAATACCAAAAGAAACTGAAGAAATAAAAATCCAAGTTATATTCAAAAATAAATATCTTAGAGTAATAAACAAACCCTATGATTATTCTGTCCAGAGTGGGAAAAAAGAAAAAAATCTTTGTGATATAATTTCAAAAAGCTATTATGATGAAAACAAAAATTCCTCTTCCCTATCTTTTAGGCCAGGTGCATTACATCGCTTAGATAAAAAAACCACAGGCTTACTTGTTTTTTCTGAAAACTTAATTGGAGCAAGATGGTTTTCCCAAGCCTTAAAAGCTAACCAAATAAAAAAAAGTTATCTTGCAATTTTAGAAGGACACTTTAATGAAAAAAAATTGTGGTGCGATTCTATTTCTAACCAGAGGGATAAAATAAAAAATGGTTTTTATATTTCCAAAGAAAATGAAGCTGGATTAAAAGCAATAACCCATGTTGAACCCCTAAGCCTAGGAACCTATAAAAATAAGCCAATTACATTGGCAAGAATTTTTATTGAAACTGGTAGAAAACATCAAATTAGACTTCATTCCAGTATTCACGGACATCCTCTTTTAGGTGATACTGCCTACGGAGGTAGAAAAATTTGGGAATCCCAAGATTTTTTTCTTCATTGTTGGACAATGGAATTGCCAAAAGATAATCCTTTAGAGATTTATGAAACTTTTATATGCCCAATTCCATTAAATTTTATAAATATGATAAAAAAACACTTGCCTGATTTTAACATCAAATCGTATAATAAGTAGTACTTATATGTTTTCAAATTTTTTACATTTATTTTCAGGAACAACTGTTTATTCTCTTGTAGGACCCAGTGGAACTGGGAAAAGTTTTCGTGCAAAATTGCTTGCTGAAAAATATGGAATTGATACAATTATTGATGATGGATTATTAATTCAAAATGATAAAATTATTGCGGGTCACACTGCAAAAAGAGAAAAAAATTATATGGGGGCAGTAAGATGTGCCCTTTTCGATGACAAAGCCCACAGAGATCAAGTTGCAAAAAATCTTCAAAAAATGAAGATAAAAAAGATTCTTATTCTTGGCACCTCTGAAAAAATGGTTCAAAAAATTGCCATGCGATTACAACTTCCTGCACCTTCAAAAATAATAAAAATTGAAGATATAGCCTCTCAAGAAGAAATTGAAAAAGCTATTCGTTCAAGACAAATTGAAGGAAAGCATGTTATTCCTGTCCCATCTATAGAAATAAAAAAAGATTATCCTAAAATATTTTTTGATTCTGTAAAAGTTTTTCTTAATCGCAATAAGAAAAAAAACGTTGTTAATGAAGATTCAAAACATTATGAAAAATCTGTTGTTAGACCAGAATTTTTAAAAAAAGGGCGAGTAGAAATTTCAGAAGCTGCCTTAACACAAATGGCTATGCATTGTGTTAATGAATACGATTCTCAAATTCGAGTAAAAAAACTAACTATAAAAACAGACACTCGAGGTTACAGGTTAATTATTACCATCGATATTCCATTTGGCACTCAATTAACAGGGAAAATACACAATCTTCAAACCTATGTCATAGATAATATTGAACGTTATACAGGTATTCTTATCGAAGAAGTTAGCATAATTATCGATAAAATAACCCAATATTAAAAATTATTTTGAACTACACACAACAGATTCTGTTAAGGCTAGATTATTTTTTCTAGAATGTCTTCTGTAAGGATTTGAAGATTTCTTAGGCTTATCAGTATCTTTTTTTTCCGATTTAGAAGTTGATAGATAAACAGGAACTCCAATTGCTTTTAATACAGTTCGGATTCCATATTCCAATTCTGTTCGTTGAGGATTCATAGGTAGAACAAAATTTCTACATTGTGTCCATGTTTTAGAATACAATTCACCAACGGCAGTTTTTGATTCAATTTCTTTATCCCAATTTGTAAGTTCTTGAATATAATCCCAAATGATAAAAGCTAATTTTTCCCCTAAACGAACAGAATTACTACTTTTATGTAAAGAGTCTAATTGTTTTAAGTGTTTAAAATATTTTTTTTCAAATTCGCTATTTTCGTCCATTAAGGCGCTTGCCATGGGTTGTAAATACATGTATAAATCTAATTCTTTTGCAATTTTAATTATATCATAAGCATGACCACTATTTAGTATTTTAATAAATTCTTCTGTAAGTCTTGATGGTGAAACTGGAAGCAATAAATGAGCAGATTTTCGTATTTTACGTTTTAAGGAAATGGACATGTGGCTATTTGTTGTTGCAGCATATTTAACAGCTCTAATCATTCTAACTGGGTCTTCTGCAAAAATTAAATCCAAAGAAATAACAGGTTTTATCACAGATTTACGAATGTCTTTTACTCCATCTACATAATCAATGATGTGTTCTTTTTCTGTATCAAAATATAAAGCATTTATGGAAAAATCTCGCCGTTGAACATCTTCGTCCATAGTACCAAAACTATTTCCCACAGTTCCATCAGAAATAGAACGAAATGTACTTACCTCAAAGATTTTATCATCAAAAAAAACATGAACTAAACGAAAACGTCGTCCTATAATTCTGGAATTACGAAATAGTCTTTTTATTTTAGTAGGAGTTGCATCTGTTACTATATCAAAATCTTTTGGAGTATTCCCAATCAGTAAATCTCTGACAGCACCACCTACAATATAAGCGTCATAACCATAACTTCTTAGTTGATTAATAACATATAATGCATCAGGATCAATTTTTTCACGAGTAATAAAATGTTCTTCTTTTGTATAAACAACAGCCTTTTTTACAGGTCGACCTTTTGAATCTGTAGAATATCTAATTAGCACAGTTATATATAATATGTTTTATTAGTATGCAAGTCAAGTAAAGAAGAATGTGTATGTTTATTAGATTCGCAAATGATATTAAACAGATAATTAATATAGGCTATACACAAAAGTATTTCATATGATAAAATATTTACAAAATTAAACCATAATTCAAGCAGATTAAGATAAAAAATGACTGTGATTTCGTCGTATTTTATCTATTTAAGTTTGCAGTGAAAACTATTTATTTTTTATTGGAGAAATAATGAGAATTACCGGTGGAGAACTTAGAGGTCGTATAATAAAATGCCCCGATGGCATAATTCGACCTGCTATGGATAAAATGCGAGAATCTGTTTTTTCTATACTTGGAGATTTATCAGGAAAATCCTTTTTAGATTTATTTTCAGGTTCTGGAACTATTGCCATAGAAGCCTGTTCCCGTGGTGCTGATTTTATTGAATTAGTTGAAAAAGACAGAATCAAAACTACAACCGTAATTTCTAATGTTTCAATTACAGAAAAAGAAATGAACAAAAGAATAAATTGTCACTTTATGCCGGTTGAATTATTTCTAGAACGATGTAAAAAACAATATGATTATATTTTTTTAGACCCACCTTTTCCCTATAAGTTTCACCTAAACTTAATTGAAAGAATCGATAAACGAAATTTACTTAATCCTAATGGAATTGCTATGATTCATCGACCAGAAGAAAAACCAATGCCTGATTCAGTTGGAAAATTACTTTTATCTGATAGACGAGTCTATGGTCGTTCCATAGTAGATTTTTATAGCAGTAATTAATATATAAATATTTTTTTATCAAATACAATAAAAAGGAATTGACAATAAAAAGTCTATTTTATAATATAGAAATTATAGAAAGGTTTTTTCATGGATGAAGATTTAAAAAAAACAATCGACAATGCAAATTCAAATAATATAGGATTTATAAAAACAAATGAAAAACCTACCATAGGACTCACTTCTGAACAAAAAGTTATTCTAAATCGCAAAGGGAATGTTTTTTTTAATCAAGGAAACATTGAGCAAGCTCGTAGGATTTTTTTAGCAACTGGTTATTCAGATGGTCTTTCGAGAGTTGCAGACAAATATATGGAAAAAAATAAAGAGTTAGATGCATTAAAGCTTTATCTACTCGCACATAACAAAAGAAAATCGGAACCACTTCTGGAAAAAATAGCCAAAGTTGTTTCAATAATTATTGAAAAGGATAAATAATGAAAGATTCTGGATTATTTTCTATGTCTGACAAACTAGAGCAAGAAGAGGAATTTATTACACCTCCACCATCTGATGAAATGTCGCCTCAAGATAAAAAAGCTGCCGAAATTGCAGAATTATCTAAAAAAGGATATCATCTTTTAAAAGAAAACAAAATTCATGAAGCAAACGCAGCCTTTAACGAAATACTTAACTTAGAAGAAAACAATAACTATGCACTAGTTGGTCTAGGAGATTCAGAACGAAAACAAGGTCACTTCAAAGAAGCTATTGAATTTTATTCCAGATGTCTTGATTATCATTTTGGCAACAATTATGCCCTTTTTGGTTTAGCTGACTGTTATAAAGCATTAAATCAGTATCACAAAGCTATAGATATTTGGGAAAAGTATTTAATTCATGATGACAGAAACATTACAGTTTTAACTCGTGTTGCAGATGCTTACAGAAAAATTAAAGACTTTGGAAAGTCAAAACAATTATATCTTCGAGTTCTAGACATGGAAGAAAATAATGCCTATGCTTTAATTGGTTTAGGTCATTTGCATTATGATTTTAAGGAATACAGAGATGCCCTTTATTATTGGACACGAATGTTTGAATTAAACGAAAATAATGTTGATATTCGAGTTTTAACTTCAATCGGAAACTGTTACAGAAAACTAAAGACTTATGATAAAGGTGTATACTATTTTGAAAGAGCCTTAGAAACAGAACCTGATAATTTTTATGCTCTTTTTGGCTTAGCCGACTGTTACCGTGGAATGAATCAACAATTCCGTTCCATCGAATATTGGAATAGAATTCTTGAACGTGATCCAAACAATAAGGTTATTTTAACAAGAGCTGGAGATGCATATCGCAATATCGGAGATTACGAAACAGCTGTTGAATATTACAATAAGGCTTTAGACATTGAATTCGATATTTATGCAGTATTAGGTTTAGCCTTGATTAGCATTGGTCAAGGTAAATACGATGAAGCTATTGCTAGTTTAACAAGATTGATTCAATCTGATCCAAAAAACTATCGTTTTTACATAGATTTAGCGGATTGTTATATGAAAATCAATAAAAAAACTGCTGCTATTGAAACTTTAGAAAATTTTCAAAAACTGGGAATAAGAAGTCAAGCAATCAACGAAATGTTGGAAAAAATTCAAACGAACTCATACTAATGGTGTAATTTTGGCTGAACAAGAGAAAATTCATTTAGCAGGAATGTTACCTGAAGAAATATGTTCTAAGTTTGAAATTAGTCCTAGTTTCCGTGGCATACAGATTTTCAAATGGATATCACAGGGAGTAAATTCCTTTGAGGAAATGCTAAATTTGCCAAAGGATTTACGAATAAAGTTAAATAATAAGTCTTTAATCAAAAGTTCAAAAATCTCACAAGTTCTTCGGGATACAGACGGAACTATAAAATTACAAATTACACTTTTTGACAATAGATGCATAGAAGCCGTTTTGTTGACGGATAAAAGCCAACGGAAAACAGCTTGTGTTTCATGTCAAGCTGGGTGTGGAATGAATTGTGCTTTTTGCCAAACCGGAAAACTAGGTTTTGGCAGAAACCTAACTGCCAGTGAAATTGTAGAACAATTTCTTTTTTTAGAAGAAATAGCTGGAAATTTAGACAATATTGTATTTATGGGCATGGGAGAGCCAATGCTCAACCTAAATGAAATTCGAAAAGCCGTAGAAATACTTACTCACCCAGAAGGTAAAGCCCTTTCAACAAGAAGAATTACTCTTTCTACTTGTGGGATTATAAAGGGAATTTATGATTTAGCTGATAACGGACCTCAACTAAGACTTGCAGTTTCTTTAACAACAGCAAATCCAGAGCTTAGAGAAAAATTAATGCCTGTAACAAAAACAAATCCCCTATCCCAATTAAAAGAGGCGATTTTATATTATACAAAAAAAACAGGAAAACGTTGTACTTTAGAAGCCGCATTAATGGCTGGAACAAATGATACAACTGATAGTGCTTTAGAAATGGCAAATTTTGCAAAAGGACTTGATGTTCATATTAATTTAATCCCTTGGAATTCTATTCCTAACATACCTTTTTCAACACCTACTGCTAGTGAATGTAAAAAATTTGTTAGTATTTTAGAAAAAGAAGGAATAAACGTAACATTAAGAACCCATCGAGGTAGAAAAATTGGTGGTGCATGTGGTCAACTTGGCAAAATAACACTTGAATGAATAAGAAAAGTACTATATAATTATAAAATAAGATATCTTGAAGGAGTGCACCTATGGAAAAAAAAATATACGTTGTCGGAATGTTTGATGAACAAACAGAACAAACTGTACAGAAAGCAGTTTCTGCTGTTGCAGGTGTAACATCATGTACCGCAAACGCTACAAAATCTCAAGTTCTTGTTAATTTTGATGAAGGTGCAGCCGGTGTTGAAGATGCTATAAACAATGCCATCTCTGGTTGTGGCGTTGATGTAATCGGTTAATTAATCTTTTTCTTTTTATTAAATTATTTATTCTCACAAAACTTGGTTTTATTTACCATGGTTTTGTTGAATTCGCATATAATTTACTTGTTTATATATCCCTTTTCTATTGCTAATTGAATTTGCCCCTGAACCCAAGGCCACAACCTAGGACATGCTGTCTGTACAATTTCCATTCGTTTATAGACTTGATTTTTTGAAACTTTTCCTAATTTCCAAGTATATCCATCAGTTAGCACATTATGTATAAAAGGTTGCAATCTATCTAGACTTGCAGCAAATTTTGAATCTGCAGTATCCATAGCGTCAAATTCTTGCCATAATTCTTTTAATTCATCACCTTGTTGATTATTCAACAAAGTAAATAATTTATCTGCTGCAGCTATTTCTCTTTCGACTTTATTTTGATTACCTTTTTCATCAAAGGCAAAAGTATCCCCAGCATATATTTCTACTAAGTCATGAATAATAACCATTTTAAGGACACGTTTCATATCCACTGGTTCACTAGCATATTCTTCCAATAATATAGCCATTAAAGCTAAATGCCAAGAATGTTCCGCATCATTTTCTTGTCTTGATGAGTCAGTTAATAAGGTTCGACGAAATATTTGTTTAATTTTATCAACTTCTGCAATAAAAGTTAGTTGCTTATAAATATTTTCAGAAATAGAACATTCATTTTTTGAACGCTCTATTTCTGTTAATTTATTAGTAATTTCTGTTATAGATAACATAGAACTAGTATTTTTTTTCAGCGTAACCAAGCCAACCTTCATCTAAAATCAAAGCTTTTTCAAATCCATCTAAGGGGAAATGATAGCTTTTTGATAGACTACCAGAAATAAGTTTGACTTTAGCTGTACCATCATCATTAATTACAATGGAACATTCAGTATCTTTATTTGCAAAAGTTCGGAACATATCGTCAATATCTTTTTTAGAAAGTTCAATAGCTAGCATTCCACAGTTAAACATATTTTGACGGAAAATACGAGCAAAATTTACTGCAACAACAGCATAAATACCATTTACTTCTAAAGCCCATGGAGCGTGTTCACGAGAAGATCCACATCCAAAATTTTCCCGAGTAATAATTACTTTTTTTCCAGGAATATCAGCTTTTGGATCAAAACCATCCATCTTTAAATCTTCTAACAAATAAGGTTTTAATGCTTGCTTACTGATTTCTGTAAGATATTTTGCAGGAATTATTTCGTCGGTATTTATATCTGAACGATCTAGAAATAAAACTTGTCCCCCAAATTGCTTCATTTTATTACCCCTTGTAAAGTAATGAATTTGATATTGTTCCTGTTATAGCTGTAGCAGCTGCACTAGCAGGACTCATAAGATGAACCATTCCACCTTTTCCCATTCTTCCGTTAAAATTACGATTAGTTGTTGAAGCACAAACTTCTTTTTCAGCAAGAACTCCATTGCTCATACCAAGACAGGCTCCACAGGTTGGATTTGTAACACAAAAACCAAATTCCATAAAAGTAGAAATTATTCCTTCTTCTAAGGCTTTTTGATAAATAGCAGGTGTAGCTGGTGAAAGAATTCCCCTTACCCCTTCTGCAATATGTTTTCCTTCTTTTAGAGCTGCTTTTAATACTTGAGCTGCAGCACGTAAATCTTCAATACGACCATTTGTGCAAGAACCAATATAAACTTGATCTACTTTTGTTCCTACCATTTCTTTTATGGATTTTACTTGATCTGGTTTATATCCAAAAGTAGAAAGTGGTTCCAAATTAGAAAGGTCATAGGTATAAACTTTTTCGTATACTGCATCCGGATCAGAAATCCATTTTGAATATTCAGCTAGAGCTTCTTCTTTAGAAGAAAAATCGTCTTTTATAAAAGGCCATAAATATTCAACCGTTGTCATATCAGGCATACAAATACCACTTGTTGCTCCTGCTTCTACTGCCATATTACAAATTGTCATTCGAGCTTCCATAGACATAGCTTCAACTATAGGACCTGCAAACTCCATAACACAATTTGTTGCACCATTTACACCAATTTGCCCTATAATATAAAGAATTACGTCTTTTGCAAAAACCCCTTCTGGTAATTTGCCATTAAGAATAAAACGGATAGTTTTAGGTTCCTTAAAAGAACAAACGCCCTTTAGTATTCCTACTTCTAAGTCTGTTGTTCCAACCCCTGCGGCAAAAGCACCAAAAGCACCATGAGTACAAGTATGACTGTCCCCCATAATAACTGTAAAACCAGGACGAACAAATCCTTTTTCTGGGAAAATAGCGTGACAAACACCATTAGCTCCAATGTCGAAAAAATCTTTTACATTGTTACGTTTTGCCCAATCACGAAGGATTTTTCCTTGAAGAGCTGTTTTTGAATCCTTTGCAGGAGTAACATGGTCAATAACAGCTTTTATTTTTGTAGCATCAAAAACCCTATCTTTTCCTCTTTCTACCAAATCTGTAATAGCAACAGGTGTTGTAATTTCGTGACAAAAAACTCGATCTAATTTCAAAACCCAAGTATCAGTAAAAGGTTTTTCCGCAACATGGGTTTCAAAAATTTTTTGTGCAATGGTTTTTCCCATTTTAGTCCCTCTTTAGTTAAATTAAAAAAACTTCATTTATTTAAGTATTTTTTAATTGTAAAGTCTATTATAGAAAAAGTCAATCTAGCATAAATCAATAAAAAAACATAACTAATTAACCTATATCTATCTAACTTGACATAAAATATCTTTTTTGTTAAAATATTAAAAATCTAGCGGCGATGGTGGAATTGGTAGACACGCCAGCTTGAGGTGCTGGTGGCGAGAGCTGTGCCTGTTCAAGTCAGGTTCGCCGCAAAAAAAACTGTTCAAAAAAGAACAGTTTTTTTTTGCCTCTTTACATTTTAATTAACATTATTTTTCAATTTGACCTATAAGCCATGGTAAAGCTTTTTCAAATTTAACACCATACCAATGATTTTTGTCACCTAAAGTCTTTTTCATTGATTCTACAACAAAATCGCTAGCTAACTTTGTAGCTTGTAATAAAGAGTACCCTTTACAAATTGAACCTGTAAAACTAGAGGCGAAAACATCCCCTGTTCCATGCATTTGAGCATCTAATCTATCGTTAAAATAATATTCTATATCTTTGCCATCATAGCAAGCACAACCTAATTTTCCTTTTTCAAAACTCACACCTGTAAGTACAACTTTTTTACAACCTAACGTCAATAATTTTTTAAGTAGAGTTTCAATATAAGGCTTATCATAATCTGAAGAATCTTTATTGTCCCCAACATAGGGAATTCCTAACATGTAAGATGCTTCAGTTAAATTTGGTAAAATAATCGTTGCACCCTTACAGAGTTTTGCCATTTCTGATGGAAAATCTTCGTCAAAGCCTGGATATAGTTTTCCATTGTCTCCCATAACAGGGTCAACTATCCTAATTGAATCTTCAGAACCAACCTGATTCATAATGTCTAAAATTATTGGAATTTGGCTTTTACTTACATAACCTGTATAAAAAGCATCAAATTTTAAACCTTCTTTTTTCCAATGATTTAAAATTAAAGGCATGTCATCTGTTAAATCTCTGAATGTATATCCAGAAAAACCTGCAGTATGAGTTGAAAGAACGGAACTTGGTAGAACAGCTGTTTCAATTCCAAAGGCAGAAATAATAGGTAAAGCTACAGTTAAAGAACATTGTCCTACGCATGAAATATCTTGAATTGTTAAAATTCTTTTATCCATATTTAGAATTTACCTCCTGTTTATATAAAAAATAATATAAAACTGATAATATTGATATAGTCATTTTATGTATATTTTGATATATTCAGATTTATGGTAACAATAGATTTTTCTCAACGAAAAAACTCTTCTTTAACTGAATTTATTTATTCACAACTAAAAGAACAAATTATTTCTCAAATACTAAAACCCAACGAAAAACTTCCTTCTAAACGAGCTTTAGCAAATCATCTTGGAGTTAGCGTAATAACAACTCAAAATGCATATGAATTACTTATTGCAGAAGGATATATTTTTTCATCTGAAAGAAGTGGTTATTACGTCACTCCTTTAGAAGAAAATTTTATTCATTTAAAAAAAGAAAAAATAAATTCTCAACTTATAAAAAACTTAGAAATAAAAAATATGGATAAAATTCTTTTTGAAAAAAATAAAGATACGGAAAAAATAAATTTATCTGGTAATTTAATAAACCTAGAACAGTTCCCCTTTGCAACTTGGGCAAAATTAATGAAGTTGGTTTTAAAAGAATCAAAAGAAAAAATTCTTTCATCCTTACCTCCTCAAGGAATAGAAGAATTACGAAATGCAATTTCTATTCATCTTTCACAATTTAGAAATATGAATATTTCAAGTGAACAAATAATTATTGGAGCTGGAAGCGAATATTTATATACCTTAATTTTACAATTACTGGGAAAAAACAAAATATACGGAATGGAAAATCCTGGTTACACAAAAATAACATCTATTTTAAAATCCAACAATATAGAATGTATTCCAATTCCTATGGATAAAAAAGGAATAAGCGTAGATGCTTTAGAAAATAGCAATGTTTCTGTTGTTCATGTTTCTCCAGCTCATCATTTTCCTACAGGTTCAATCATGCAAGTTCGCCGACGTCAAGAATTATTAAACTGGTGTAGCAAACATGATAATCGATTCATTATAGAAGATGACTATGATAGCGAATTCCGTTTTACTGGAAAATCAATAGATACATTGTTTAGTATGGATAATCAAAACAAAGTAATCTATATAAATACATTTACAAAAACGATTTCCCCTTCTTTACGAATAAGTTACATGGTTTTACCCTTGGAATTAGTAAAAAAATTTAGACAGAACTTGGGATTTTATTCTTGCACCGTATCTAGTATTGAACAAATGACCTTAGCAAGTTTTATTAGTATGGGTTTTTATGAAAAACACTTAATTAGAATGAAAAATTATTATAGAAACCTTCGAGATAATCTAATATTTGAAATAATGAACAGTCCGTTAAAAAATCTTTCCAAAATAGAAGGTAAAGATGCAGGATTACACTTTATCTTAAAAATTAACAGCAGCGAAGAAGATGATATTTTAGCAAAAAAAATTGACAATCAAGGTATAAAAGTATCTTTTATTTCTGATTATATTCAAAATGAAAATAAAAAAATAGAAAATTCAGAAAAATCTAAACTTGTGATAAATTATTCTTCATTAAAAAAAAATCAAATTCCTTTAGTAGTTAAAGGATTATGTAAAGCACTTATTAATGAATAATTAACTGGGAAAAGTTAAAAATGCAGCCATAGGTGTAAAATTAAGTTGTGGTTCTTCTAAAGAAATACTCTGAGTTAAACTAGTAGTTTCCCTTCTAAATGAACCAAATCTAGAATCACAACTTGTGCAGTCAGAACAATGCAAAATATTATCTTTTGATACACCTATTTTTAAAAGCAAATTAATATTTGATTGAACTAAAGAAAGGGAAATTTGATTTTTAGTATCTACTGAAACACAATTATTTCCATAGGTAGAAGAAAAATAGTTTGCTCTTTCTAAATCTACCTTATAACAGCATTTATGAATATGAGGACCAATAACTACACAAAAATCTGAAACTTTAGAATTGTAAATTTTAGAAGCTAAAGAAATGGCATTAGTAGCAATTCCAGTACCCTTCCAACCAGAATGAACTAAACCAAAGACCTTTGTAACAGGATCAAATAAATAAATAGGTAAACAATCAGCAACTGTAACCAAAGGCACAATTTTGGGATTACAAGATAATAAGCCGTCACCTATTTTAACTTCCTTAACAGCTTCAGTATTTCCATAAGAATCAAGAAGTATTAAATTATCTTCATTATCTAAATCAATGGCGTATACAATCTTAGAATGAATTAATTCAATAGGAATTGGAATTTTAGAAGAAAAATTGTTTTTTATAAAATCATCTCGATTAGAATTAACTTCATTCCATCTAAACCTCATTGTACCGGAAGATTTTAGAGTAAGATTACAAATAGGAAAATCAGTGGAATTTGTCATTAATTTTCCCTTATAGCAAAAGGGGAAAGAGACAAAACCTTGATTTGATGAAAAATTACAGTCAAAAACAGAAGATGTGTATATTAAATCAGACATCTTAATACTATTTCAAAGTTTCTAGCTCTTTAATTGCTTCTAAAGCAGTAATAAATCCACTTTGAACTTCTATCATTTTTTTGCGGAAATCACTATTATTTTTTCCTTGAATAGAAGCAAGGTTAGAAATAGTATCGTATCTATTATTTCTAACACCTGAAATTACACCATTTAAAATCATTTGAATTGAACGAGCTGACCCACACCATTGACCTAAAATAACAGCAGATTCAGTTTCGAGAGATTTCACTAAGGAATCTAACCGAGCTTTTCCTCTAGGGGTGTGAAGATTATCGTATTTTAGTTTTTCAAATAAAAGACCTGTTTCACCATCTTCTTCAAGTCGAATAATAAGTTTATTTAATAATTCTTCTTGATGGTCCATTTCTGCACAAGAATCAGTAAGTTCCACAAGATTATCTTTTAAGTAAAAAACTCCTTCTAGCATTAAAACCTTAAGAATCCTTCTGTATTCAGGATATACACTTTTATAAAACTCATAAATAAAACCCATTGAATAATCATAAGCAAAATGTACACCACCGAAAATTTTTGCCCATGGACGATTTGGCAACAAAGGAATATTTTGGAAACCAAAAGTTTTTGTCATAGAAGAAAGGATTACATCTTTTTTTCTATCGGAAAGCCATTGTTCCCATTGCTTATCAAAGGCTTTTCGCCAAGTATTTTTGTATTTAACAAACCAATCTTCTGATCCTTCAGGTCTATCTGGTAACCAAAAAGCATCCATATTCACTACAGCACCAATAGAACGAAGTGGAACAGTTGTTATAAACATTTTTATCATGGAAATTCTAGAAGATGCAGTTTCTATATATTTTTCAAACTGCTCAGAATAGTTTTCATTGGTTTCAGAATCTCTATTGCCTGAAAAAACAAATAATGCTTCCAAAACCTCTGATTCAATGCATTTTCCATTACATAAAACTTTTGCAAGTATAGATATATCATTTTTTATAGTTTCAAAAGAACAAACCTTTCTTCCGTTTTCATCTGAAAATGAATTTAAAATTCTGGCAAAAGGTAATTGCACAAAATATCGAAGCCAATCTACACAACAAACTGCATTATATAAAGCTGCTCTTTTTACAGCAGGCAAACTTTGAATTATATTTTCCATTTTGCGAACAAGAGATACTCTCAATTCATTTGTAACTTCTCGATCAAATGGTAAATTAGATGGATTAACTTCTTGAGAAATTTGGCGAGCAATTTCTGGTGCTATTAAAGATGAAAGGAAAACATAAAATTCCCCAGAATCTGACAGGTAGGCAGAAATTCCGTCTTTAAAAAAATCAGCACATGAAGCTAATTCTTCTAATCTTTCGTAAAAACCTTGAACAAAAACACGCTTATAAGAATCAATTAAATTTGGATAATTTTTTTCTACGTATTTAGCTCGTCCTGAAACTAATTGGGCATTATACAAAACTTTAACATCAGTATTTGAAAAAATTGATTTAAGAAACAACCAAATTCGCACAAAAATAGATTCAGATTTGTATTGTAATTCAATATCCTTATATGATCCCCCCCCAGAAAGTTCAACAGAAACCAGAGACTGACTTTCAGGATCAACTTTAGTTTGAAGTTTTTCAAGCAAAGCAGTTCGTTCAGATGATGATAACCTTGAAACCAATCGATCAAATGATGTATAGGAATCCATAATAATATATTAGAATAGAAAAAAAAGCCTGTCAATGATAAATAACAAATAAAACAGACAGTTTTCTAACTCAAAACCTCCTTTAGTACCGCTAAACCTTTTTCAATTTCTAAATCAGTAATTACAAGAGGAGGTAAAAATCTTAATGTATTAGCCCCTGCTGTTGAAATACATAAACCTTTTTCTAGGCACTTTTTTTGTATTTCATAAGCATTTTGTTCTACATCAATTCCTATCATTAACCCTTTACCTCTAATCTCTTTTATACATATTAGATTCCATGAATCAACAGTTTGGCGAATTTTATTTCCCACATTCTGAACCCTCTCTAAAAAACCTGGAGCCGTTAATTCATCTAAAACCACATTTGCTGCCCTGCAGGCCAATGGATTACCTGCAAAAGTAGATTGATGATCACCAGCCACAAATACATCAGCTGCCTTTCCTCTAAAAATACAAGCTCCCATGGGAATACCCCCTGCAATTCCCTTTGCCAAGGTAATTACATCAGGATTAATATCTAAATCATTGGAAGCAAGTAATTGTCCAGTTCTACCCATTCCCGTTTGAACTTCATCACAAATAATCAATGCTCCAACCTTTCTTGCAGCACTAGATGCAGCCTTTGCCCATTCTTTATCAATAAGGTTTACATCACCCTCACCTTGAACACATTCCAACATAAAGGCACAAACTCTTTCATCAAAAATAGAATCCAAAGATTGATAGTCACCAGCTTGGATGTATCTAAATCCTTCTGGATAAGGTGCAAAGGCATCAACATGGAATTTATCTTGTCCAGTTGCCTTTAATGTTGCCAATGTCCTTCCATGAAAAGATTTTTTTAGTGTTACAATAATATTTTTTTCGGCATTTTCATGGGTTTTGTTTAGCCATCCATATTTTCTAGCCAATTTAATAGCACATTCATTGGCTTCTGCCCCTGAATTACCAAAATAAATTCTTTCCATATTGGTTGCAGAAAGAATTTTTTTTGCATAAGCAACACCAATATCAGAATGATAATAATTAGAAATATGAATCATCTTTGTAGTTTGATCTTGCAAGGCCTGAACCAATTTAGGATGATTGTGCCCAAGACAATTAACACCAATACCTGAAACAAAATCTATATATTCTTTATTATTTGTATCGATTAAGGTTGAACCTGTACCCTGAACAAATTCAACTTGGAAACTACTGTAATTATTAACAACTACTTTACTCATCACTTCTCCTATTTTTACTGCTTCCTAATGTAATGAGAAACAGCATTATATTCAAATTTTATACACTATAAAATTATTTTATGAAATAAAAACTCTTTGAATTAAAACAAATATAACAGAAAGAACTACCCCTGGTAAATAATTTGCAGTTTTAATTTCTTTGATACCAATTAAATTGATTCCAATCATTACAATTAAAGCGCCACCAGAAGCAGTAAGTTCAGCAATAAGGACTTCATCTGCGTAGGGAGCAACAAGGGTGGCAAGTAAAGTTAATGCACCTTGATAAATAAATACAGAAATCGCAGAAAAAGCAGTGCCGATTCCCATTGCAGCTGTAAAAACTATAGCCATAAAACCATCTAGTACCGATTTTGTAAAAATAATTGTGTAATCTTTATCTATTCCAGCTTTCATTGAACCGAGAATTGCCATTGCTCCAACACAAAAAAGAACAGAAGCATTTAAAAAACCGTAGGCAAAATTTGTTGAATTTTGTTCATCCCCATTAGAACCAGATTTTACCCTTGTAGCAACATCAATTTCTTCTATAACTGTTCTTTGTTTTCGTAAAGTAAGACGACCTAAGGCTTCTCCCATGCGAAAAATTTTTCCATCTATGTCCAGCAAAGTACCAAGAATTCCCCCTGCAATTAAAGAAACTGCTAGAAAAATGATATTTTGATATTCAAATGCCATTTGTATACCCATAACTATGGTAACAACACCAGCACCTGTTTGAACAATAGAAGACAATTCACCTGTTATTTTTTTTGAAAATAACAGACCAATAATTGAGCCTAAAATTATTGCACCACAATTTACAAAAACAGCTAGCATATTTTTTTCCGTGTAAAATAATAAAATATAAGTCCCACAAAGGGCAACATCCCAAAGGACAAAAAGGTAACTGTGTATCCAAAATTATCTATCATTATACCACCAAAAGAATTTCCAAGAACATTTGCCAAACCCACAGCTAAAATTGAATACATAGACATACTAATCATAAGTTTACCAGAGGGTGCATTTTCTGTAACAAAAATAACTGCTGCAGGATGAAATAATCCATAGGTTATAGAGTTTAATAATTGACCTAAAATGGCTCCAAAAATTGATGGGAAAAGAATATATAAAATCATTCTGAGCACAACAGTTCCTGTGCAAAAAATAATTAATCCAAAACTGCCAAATTTTTTTATAAACCTTCCAGAAAAAAACATAAAGGGTATTTCAGATGCAGCAGATAAAGCCCACAAGGCTGGAGCCATGTTGGAATTAAGAAATTCAGTTACATAAAGAGAAAAAAGTTTTGTTGCAGGTGTTAATCCTAAAAAGGAAAGAAAAATTAGCATCAACCCAATCCAATATCTTGATGAAAACTTAGAATTATCTGTTGAAACATTGTGATACTCTAGTTTAGTGGCAACTTCTTTTGAATCAGTTTTAAATACCTTTGGAACAAAAAAAATACTAATTGTATATAATGAACCAGGAATAATAAACCATAACTGATACTCAAATAAAGTACTAGTATTTGAATTACCAAAAAACTGAAGTAATAATGTGGTCATCACAAAACCAATGGATCCTGCCACTCGAATTTTACCGTAATTGTTTCGATTTTCTCCCAAAAGTCGGTTGGTAAAAGAATCCACCACTGGAACAGAACCTTTGTAACCTATTGCATATAAACTAAGGCAAATTGAAGTAACCCAAAATCCTTTAAGACCTATCATAGGCAAAGGAATAATCATTAACAAAAAAGCTAAAAGCAACATAGGCACACCATAGTTGCCTTTTTTTTCTACTAAAGAGCCCATTGCTAACGGAAACACAAGACCTGCAACTTCAAAAATCCCCATTAAAATACCAACTTGACTTACAGAATAACCAATACCCCTAAGCATAATTGGCAAATAAGCACTCACCACTCCATATACGGTGAATAAAAAAAACATGGGGAAAATCATGGACATAATTCTATTCCAAAATACCTTCGCCTCTTCCCATGGCGGTAAGACCTGTGCGTACAAGTTCTTTGATTCCGTATGGTTCTAGTAATCGAATAAGGCTTGCAACCTTGTCTTCGCTACCGGTTACTTCTATCACCACAGACTCAACTGCAACATCAACAATTCTAGCACGGAAAATATTTGCAGTTTCAATAACACCAATTCTTTTATCACCTGCAGCACAAACCTTAATCAAGGCCATTTCTCTTACAACTGTTTCTGATGGTACACAGTGAATAATCGAAATAACTTCTACCAATTTAGAAAGTTGTTTTTTTATTTGGTCTAAAATATATTCGTCTCCGCTAACTACTATAGTCATACGAGATTGACCGGGGTTGTGAGTTTCACCTACTGTTAAACTATCAATATTATAGCCACGTCGACTAAATAGACCTGAAACACGACTTAATACACCTGCATGGTTTTCTACCAAAACGGACAAAACATATCTTTGCATATTATACGCTCCTTTCATTATACAATCCTAATAGTCTTACGTCTTCTGCTTTATTTTTTAAGCTAGCAATAGCATCTTCAATTAATTTTTTTGAATCTGCAAACTTTGAAGTTTCAAGTTGCAAATCTACATAAAACATATATCTCCAAGGTTGGCCTTGTATTGGTCGAGATTCAAGACGAGTCATATTAAGTTGCCGTTGATGAAAAATTCCAAGACAATCATACAAAGCTCCAGGTTCATTTTTCGTAGCAAAAACAATGGAAGCCTTATTTGCCATATTATTTGCACAATTACACATTGAATCCTTTGCTACAGAAGATATAGAAACATGGTTTGGAGCAATTACAACAAAGCGAGTATAATTTCTTGGATCTGATTCAATTCCAGAAGCGAGTACCTCTAGTTTATAGTATTCAGAGGTAATTCCAGAAGCAATGGCAGCATTTTCTATTGAATCTTTTTCTGCAACAATTTGAGCTGCTGTTGCTGTAGAAACGGAATCAATGTGAATCCATTTATATTTATCCAAAAAATCTTTGCATTGAGGAAAACCGTGGGGATGAGAATATACATTTTTAATCGTATCTAAAGTTGCCCCTGGCTTTGCTAAAAGTGAATGTTCTATACGCAAAGTAACAGCACCTTTAATGCTAATATCCTGAAATCTTAATAAATTATCATAATTGTCAAAAACAGAACCTGCAAGGCTATTTTCAATGGGAACCATACCAAAATCAGCCTTACCATCTGCAACAGCTTGAAATATTTCCCTAAATGAATTAACAGCTAAAGGCTTTGCATCTTGTCCAAAATATAATCCGATAGCCTGCTCTGCATAAGCACCTCTTCCGCCAGAAAAAGCACAAATAACTTTGTCTGTTTCAGTATGATTTTCGGAATGAATTACACTTGGCTTAGGCAATCCTCTAATTCTGGCAATTTCTTTTCCTACAACCGGTGCAAGTACATCAATGTCTCGCATAAGTTTTTCAAATTGCTCTGGATACAAGGATTGAGCCCCATCAGACATAGCCTTATCTGGGTCACAATGAACCTCCACAATAATTCCGTCTGCATCAGCAGCAATAGCAGCAAGCCCCATGGGAGGTACCTTGTCTCTAATTCCAACAGCATGGCTTGGGTCAACAATAATTGGCAAATGGGTTAAAGAACGAAGTATCGGTATTGCAGATAAATCTAAAGTATTTCTAGTAGCTTTTTCATAAGTACGAATACCCCTTTCACAAAGTACAACCTTATCTGTTCCACTTGAAAGAAGATATTCTGCTGCCATAAGCCATTCTTCAATTGTAGCAGAAAGACCACGTTTTAAAATTACAGGTATACCTAAAGCTCCTACTTTTTTCAAAAGCTCAAAATTTTGCATGTTTCTGGCACCGATTTGGTATACATCAACATAATCCTTCATCACAGGAATATGTTCCGCAGAAACGATTTCTGTAACAATGGGTAATCCGTAAGCGTCTCCAGCCTGCTTTAATATTTTTACACCTTCTTCACCTAAACCTTGAAAAGCATAGGGGCTAGTTCTTGGCTTAAATGCACCACCTCTTAGCATAACAGCACCTGCAGCAGAAACTCGTTCCGCAACCGCCATCATTTGTTCAAGGCTTTCTACAGCACAAGGACCGGCAATAGCAACAACTCTTTGTCCACCAATTCTTATAATTTGTCCACGATTATTTGGAACTTCAAAAATTGAATTTTCTTTTTTATATTCCCGACTAGCCATTTTATATGGTTTTGAAATTGGAATTACTCTTTCAACCCCAGGAAGAATTTCAACTTCTCTTGGATCAATAGAAAGTTTTCCAACTGCACCAAAAATTGTATCTTCATCCCCTGCAATTTCGTTCACTCGAAATTTATTTCTTATCAAAAAATCACGCAAGTTGTTTTTTTCTTGCTCTGGGATTCCTTTTTTTAGTACGATTACCATTTTATAGACCTTCTTATAAATTAAACTTCTGGATTCCAGGAAACAGTTCTTAAAATATCCCCAAAAACACCAGCAGCAGTTACCCCTGCCCCTGCACCATAGCCCATAACAGAAAGAGGAATTGGACTATAACGCTGAGTGTGGAAAACAAAAGCATTTTCACAGCCTTTTACAGGATAAAGCGGATGATTTGAATCAACTTCCATCATACCTACACTACACTTTCCGTCTTTAATAGAAGCTGCCATACGTAAAACTTTGCCTTCTGATTTAAGACGCTGCATAACCTTTTCAAAATGAGAATCAACCTGAGGAAGTTTTTTAAGGAATTCATCAACCGAACCTGTATCATCAAAGTCTTCTGGAAAAACTTTATTGATTACAATATCTTCTAACTCCAAAGAAAGACCTGCTTCACGGGCAATAATTAAAGCCTTTCTAGCCACATCTAAACCTGCAAGATCATCTCGTGGGTCAGGTTCTGTGTAGCGTTTTTCACGGGCTTCAAGAACTGCCTGACTGAACGTAGCACCTTCGTCTAAGCGACCAAATATGTAGGAAAGAGAACCGGACATAATTCCATAAAAACCTGTCAATTTGTCACCACTAGAAAATAGATTCTGTAGCGTATCGATAATAGGTAAACCAGCCCCTACATTTGTTTCGTATAAAAAGAGACGATGCATTCGGTTTGCAGTAGCTCTAAGTTTGTGATAATATTCCATTGACATAGAGTTTGCCCGTTTATTTGGAGTTGCAATATGCATTCCAGCTTCTAGAATTTCTGTATATCGTTCTGGTAAATCGTAAGAAGCAGTACAATCCACAAAAACTGGGTTTAAAGGCTTCTTTTCTTTAACATATTCAAGAATTGTATCAACAGAAGAAGGAATTTCAGATGAATCCACATCCTTTCTCCAATTTGCAAGGTCAAGACCTTTAGAATCAATTCCACCAGGAGCTACAATCATTCTGTCAATTGTAGCGATTGCCATTACCTTAATATCTATTCCTTGAGAAGCCAAATCTTCTTGTTGATCCCGAATCTGATCAATTAAGCAACCACCAATTGTTCCAGCTCCGAAAGCAAAAACTTCAATTGTTTGAGCTGTGTTAAAGAAAAATCTATGAGAAATTCTAACAGCAGTATCACCATCATCACCAGAAATAACAACACTTATTGAACGTTCTGAAGAACCTTGAGCTATAGCAAGTATATTAATATCCTGACTAGCTAATGCTTCAAAAAAAGTACTGGCCACACCACGTTTTTGTTTCATTCCATCTCCAACAATTGAAACAATGGCACAATTTTCTTGAACTTCTATTAAATTAATTACTCTTTCTCGAATTTCAAGGTCAAATTCTGTGGCTAAAATATCCATAACTGCAGTTGCCTGACTTTGGCGAACACAAAAACTAATTGTATATTCAGAACTAGATTGGGTAATAAGTAAGATTGAAATGCCACCCCGTGAAACAGCAGCAAAAATTCTAGCTGCCATTCCACTACGCCCCTTCATTCCAGAACCAGACACACTAACCATAGCAGTTCCCTTAAGGCAGGAAATTCCTCTAGCAGGACCTGTTTCTGTGCTGGGGAAAGGTCCTTGTCCAATTCTAGTACCTCTTGCAGCAGGATTCATGCTGTTAAGGCTCCAAGCCTCAATACCCTTTGTTACAAGAGGAGCAAGAGTTTTAGGATGCAATACCTTTGACCCAAAAAAGGAAAGTTCCATGGCTTCTTCGTAGGTCATGTCATCAACAAGAATTGCATCTTTAACAATTCGAGGATCAGCGGTATATATACCATCCACATCTGTCCAGAATTCAACTTTTTTTGCACCCAAAGCATAACCTACTATAGCTGCAGAAAAATCTGAACCGTTACGACCTAAAAGACCTGGGACACAAGTTGAATCTGTGGATTTTTCTCTCCATGAACAAATAAAACCTGGAAATAGTAAAATGCGACTCTGATTATTTGTTTCACCATCTCGATGTTTAGCGAAAGCGTCTGATGTTTTGACATAATCAGGGTCACCTTCTTGTTGATTTCCTATAGTATAAATATATTCCCTTGAATCAAGGCGCAAAACCTTTTGTTGTTTTGCCAAAAGTACTGCTTCAACAATAGGAGCACATAATAGTTCCCCCATTCCCATAATTCTACAATACACAGTAGAAGGACATTCACCAAAAGCAGATACGGCTTCTAAAAGACGTTGCAATTCATCAAAATTAGGCTGAATTGTTTTCATTACGCTAGAAGAGTCAAAACCCTTTAAAGATGAAGCAAGTTCATTACAAATATCTAAATGAATCTGACGTAAATCACTTATAAAAGATTCAGCTTTTTTCTCTTCAAGGCAGCCGTCAATACTTTCCTGTAATTTATTTGAAACACCAGCTACAGCAGAAACAACAACACTAATTCTATCCTGCTGAGAACGTGAAATCATTATGTCTGTAGAGCTAAGAATTCGTTGAGCATTCCCCATGGAAGTACCGCCGAATTTAAGGGTCAACATTATATACCTCGCTAAAAATTATTTTTATAGATTATTCTGTAGGTCTTTTTTTAAAAGATGCACTATCAACTACAGCTTGACCTTTTCCTGTTTGTTGTTCCATCATAGCTCGGACTTTTAATGGAAGTCCTACCAAAGTAATAAAACCTTGGGCATCTTTGTGGTCATATAGTTCACCAGTTGTAAAACTTGCAATACTTTCATTATATAAGCTATATGGTGAATAAGAACCTGCACCTCGGATTGAACCTTTATAAAGTTTTAATTTTACCCAACCTGTAACGGTTTCCTGGGTTTTGTCAACAAATGCCATAAGAGAATCCATCAATGTAGTAAACCACTTGCCGTCATAAATCAATTCGCTCATTCTTTGTGCAACCAACTGCTTGTAGTGGTATGTATCACGGTCAAGGCACAAATGGTCCAACATTTCGTGAGCATAATAGAGGATTGCACCACCTGGGGTTTCATAAACACCTCGGCTTTTCATTCCAACAAAACGATTTTCACAAATATCAACTAATCCAACCCCATTACGTCCACCAATTTTATTTAGCTCAATCATTATGTCTAAGGCTGACATTTTTTTGCCATTTACAGCCACAGGGATTCCTTGTTCAAAATCGATTGTTACATATTCGCCTTCTTCTGGAGCTTCTTCTGGAACAGTAGTAAGCTTAAGCATATGCTTCCAATTTGGTTCATTTTCAGTTTTTTCTAATTCAAGACCTTCATGTGATAAATGCCAAATATTTTCATCACGGCTATAAGACTGATCTTTTTTCATGGGAACAGGTATATTTCTATCTTCAAGATATTTAATTTCTGCTTCACGGCTATCCATATCCCACTTTGGGTCTCGCCAAGCAGCAATAACCTTCAAATCTGGAGCAAATGCCTTAATTGCAAGTTCAAAACGAACTTGGTCATTTCCTTTACCTGTAGCACCATGACAAATAGCAACTGCACCTTCTTGTCTAGCATATTCCACAAGAATCTTGCCAATAAGAGGTCTTGCAGTGGAAGTGCCTAATAAATAACGATCTTCGTATACGGCATTTGCCTTAACAGCTGGCCAAATATACTGAGTAATATATTCTTCTCTAGCATCGACTACATAGCAAGCAGCTGCACCAGTATTCAATGCACGCTCTTTAATCCCTTTCCAGTCATCTCCTTGCCCCACATCTATACAAACTGCAATAACATCATAATTGTAGTTTTCTTTGAGCCAGGGAATAATAACTGTAGTATCAAGTCCACCAGAATATGCCAAAATTACCTTATCTTTGCTCATTTTTAAACCTCTTTATTATAGGAAAAACAAATTTACATCGTAGTATATCATGCAGACCGATAAAGCGTCAACAAGGTGAATAATATGTAATTATATATGAAAAGATTCTTTTTTATAATATTAAATATTAATTTGCAGAGTTAACAATATCAGCAATACGTTTTAACCCTCGCAAAGTAAGTTCCTTGTCCACATCTTGAAAAACACAGGTAATAGGTTTTAATACACTATTTAATCCACCAGTTGCAATTACCCGTATTTCATCTTTATTAATATTGAGTTTATCATTGATGTCATCTTTAATTCTGGAAATTAAACTTTCAACAAGACCTTTATAACCTAGAACAATACCTGCTTGAATTGAGTGAATTGTATTTGTACCTAAACTATTTTCAGGTGCCTCTAAGGGAACAGAAGGTAATTGGGCTGTATTATTAAATAAAGAATTTCTAGCCGTTCCAATACCAGGAGCTATTGCAATACCTTGCACATATCCTGAATTATCTACAGCGGTAAAAGTTAAAGCTGTCCCAAAATCTACTACAATACAAGCTGATTTATATCTACAATAGGCTTCTACTGCATTACAAACAAGGTCACTTCCAATTTCATGGACAGCAGATTCTGGGATTTTAATTGGAAGGTGTGAAAAAATAGAAGGATTTACAAGTACAGGTTTTTTGCCGATTAATCGTTCAATTAAACCAACAAACTGTCCAATTAATAAAGGAACAACAGAGCTTAATATACAAGAATCGATTTGACTAATATCAAGGTTAGCTTCTCTAAAAAAAGAAGCAATAATTGAAGCGTATTCATCCCCTGTCCTTCTAGTGTCAGTATAAATTCTCCAAGTATTAATTAACTCTTCCTGATTAAAAACAGCTACAACAATATTTGTATTTCCCATATCAATAGCTAAAAGCATTTTTTCTCCCATATCATCAATATCAATTATCTAAAAATAGTTTACTAAAGTCGTTATTTAATCAATTCAAATTAACTTGTATTTTTATCCTATTTTTTGTAGTATAACAATATGGAAACATTGATACAACCCAAAATTTTGAAAGGTTTTAGAGATTTTTTGCCTGAAGCTGAAATTACAAGGTCTTTACTTACAGAAAAACTTACAAATGTTTTTCGTTCATTTGGATATGTTCCAATTGACACCCCTGTTCTGGAATATTCAGAAATTTTGCTTAGAAAAAGCGATGGTGAAACAGAAAAACAGGTATTTCGTTTTGAAGATAACGGTGGCAGAGATGTTGCCTTGCGTTTTGATTTAACAGTTCCTTTTGCTAGATACACAGCTGAACATAAAGAAGAATTATATTTCCCTTTTAAGCGATATCATATTGCAAAGGTTTGGCGTGGTGAAAAACCTCAAGCAGGACGTTACAGAGAGTTTGTTCAATGTGATTTTGATTGCGTTGGATCAGATAGTGCCGCAAGTGATTTTGAAATATTATCTATGATGAAAACTGCCCTTGATGCCATCGGTGTAAAAGATATAACTATACGCATGAGCCATCGTGGCGTTTTCAACCTTTTTTTGAAACAAAGGAATTTAACAGATAAAAGCGAAGAAATACTTCGTATCGTAGATAAATTAGCAAAGATTGGCAAAGATGAAGTTTCTAATCAGTTGACAAACTTAACTAATTCTAAAGAATTAGCCAATGATATACTAAAATACATTACAACTCTACCCACTTTTGAAGAAACCTTAGCTCAAATGGAATCTATGACCGGTGGAGAAAGTCCTGAAAGCAAAAGATTAAAAGAAATTCGAGAAATGATGTTGGCAGCAAATATCCAAGATACCTTTGTTCTAGATCCTTCAATAACAAGAGGTTTGGATTATTATACAGGTGTTGTATATGAAACATTTCTAAATGATTTACCTTCTATTGGTTCTGTATGTTCAGGTGGTCGCTATGATAACCTAGCAGGATTATATATGAAAGACAGAGTTCCTGGTGTAGGTTCTTCCATTGGTTTAGACCGTTTAATTGCTGCTCTAGAACAATTAGGAAAACTAGAACAAAGAAAAAGCTTTGTTGATGTAGAAATATTTTGTACAGAGTCAAATCTTGCTACCCATTACCAACAAATTGCTTCTGAATTACGTACACAAAATATTTCCACAGAAGTATTTCCTGATCCTAAAAAAATCGCTTTTCAATATAACTATGCAGAAAAAAAAGGAATCCCCTTTGGAATTCTTGTAAATCAAGAAAATGCCAAAGAAAACAAATTCACCCTAAAAAACTTGCATACAAGGGAACAATTTGAAGGTATAACAACAAAAGAAGCTGTAAAGATTATATTAGAAAGTAAAAGTTTATAATTCAGAAAGAAAACTATTTAAAAAGGGTAATCCTTTTTTTGTCATTGCAAATAAAGTATCGCCCTTTTCAGTTTTCTTTATTTCAACTAAACCTTTCTTTTCCCATCGTAAAAAAGGTTCTATGGGAAAAGTATCACTAAATCGTTTTGAATATTCTTGTAATGAAATTCCCTGGCTCATACGTAATCCAAGCATGCAAAATTCAAAGGCAAGTATCTTTTGATCTAAAAACTCCTTATCACAAGGAATTATATTTTTATCAGCAAAAAATTTAGCACCATTCCAAAAATCTATATATTTATCAATATTTGAAGAATTTGTATAACGTAGTCCTTCTGCTACATTTGTATCAAACTGATATAAAGTGCCAGTTCCTCCAGCACCAAGACCTAAATAAGAACCTTGTTTCCAATAATTTATATTGTGGCGACTTTCATAACCTGGTATCCCAAAATTTGAAACTTCGTATTGAATATAACCATGTTTTTCTAAGAATTTCCATCCTGCAAACCACTGAGATTCTATTTTTTCTTCTTGGCATTTTATCTTTCCCATAGAAACTTGCTTATATAAAGCAGTATTTTCTTCAAGAGTTAATCCATACAAAGAAATATGTTTCGGGTTATAAGAAATTACTTCATTTAATCCCTTAATAAACTCATCATCATTTTGAGGTGGAAGACCTGCAATCAAATCCACTGAATAATTTATTTCTTTTTCTGACAAAATTCTTAGAGCGTTGCGATTAATACTACTATTGCAACATCTACAAACAGTTGATAAGCAATTATCATCCATTGATTGAATACCCAAAGAAATTCTTGTTATCCCCATATTCAACATTTCATCTAATAATTGAAGAGTAAGACTTTCTGGATTAACTTCTACAGTAATTTCAGCATTATCTGAAAAAAAAGGAAAAAATTTTGATATTATTTTCTTCAGTTGAATACTGGAAAGAAGACTGGGAGTTCCACCACCAATATATAGATTATCAATTTTTTTTAATGAATACTTATCTTTATAATAATCAAATTCGTTAATTATTCCATTGACGTAAGCATCTTGAATACTTGTTACAGGTACGGAGAAAAAATCACAATAGGCACATTTTGAGCGACAAAAAGGAATGTGGATATAAACAGAGGACACTGAATACATCAGTTACATAAGTCCAAAAAGATTAAAGGGGAAATATTGCAAAAGAGCTTTAGCAACAAGATCTTTTTTTTGAACACCTCCCCAAATTCTTGAATCAATACCCTGAACTCTATTGTCACACAAAAGAAAGAATTCGTCTTTTTCTAAAACAGTTTCTTCCATAGTGCCAAGCACACCTAAGGAATTATCCCAGTTGCGAGAATCACTAGAGATATTTATATCATAATCCTTTTCTGAAAGTTCAAATTCCGTAAGAAAATGTTGCGAACCAGCAGGTTTTATATACATAACATAATCTTTCATATAAATTGTATCACCAGGAATACCAATAACTCGCCGAAGAGTTTGTGTCTTTGAAAACATATTTTTGTCTGAAATAGGAACATATTGTTGAAAAGTAAAAAAGGAAACTACTTGATTAATTAATTTTTGAAAAAGATTAAGTTCTTCCTTTTCCTTTGGAGCAACTAGTACTGTATCCCCTCGATTTATTGAACCAAGAGGTGAAACTAAAATCATACTATTTTTTACAGATGTAGGATACATTGAAGTAGATTTTATCATTACGGGGCGTAACAAAAAGGTAAAAACTAAATTTGATAAAATTAAAACTAAAAAAACAGTTGCAATTACAACTAATATTTTATGCCTCAACTCTCGAAGGGCTATATATGAAAATCTATAGGAACGTGACATATAAATATATTAGCATAGTTTAATCTTTTTTTGCAATATAAAAATTCTTTTGAGAAGTCTAACCTAAATTAAAACTGGCAATTTTTTTGAATAAGACAAAAATACAAGGGACCTGCTCCCTCTGCTAAATCCGGTAGAATATGAAAACCATATTCAGTATGTTCATATTTCGGAAGTGTACCCTTAAAAAATGAACAGGCTTTGCTGTTAATTTCTTTTAATTCTTTAACAATAACTACATCTTTAAACTTTTTAATTAATTTATAAACTATTTGGTCATTTTCTACAGAAGAAAGTGCACAAGTAGAATATAAAATATATCCTTGAGGTTTTAACATTCTATATGCAGAAGAAAGTAAAGCCCATTGGGATACAGCCAAGGTTTTTATTCGTGCAGGACTCCACAAGGATAAATGCTTAGAAGAAGTTAAAACATGACGCTCCGATGAACAAGGAGCATCTAAAAGAATCCTATCGTAGTAGTTTTGTTTAGAAAGACACATTTTAGCTCCATCTGAGCAAGTAACAACAATTCTTTGATTAATTTCCTGAGGCAAATGTTCAGCAATTACCTTTTTTAATCTAATTGTTCGTTCAAAAGAGCGTTCATTGCAATGTAAAATAGCTTCATTTTCCATTAATGAAGCTAAAACCAAAGTTTTTCCTCCAGGAGCAGCACATAAATCCAGTATATTTTGAGCATCTTGTAACGGAAGGCTCAATGCAGCAAAAACGCTACCTTTGTCTAAATAATACTTTGGCAAACTGTCATTGTATTGCCATGCAAAATCATCTTTTTCAGATAGCAAAGCTTCCTTTAAAACAGACCATCTTTCACCGTATAAATCATTGTAATAGGATTCAAACCCTTCAGCACCTTTTAATTTTTCTGACTTTATTTTTTTGCTGCACATAAAATTTCCCTTTGGCAATCTAGGCAAGCCTGCCATAATCCATCAACAAATGCTGGAGGAGATGTAAAACAAAGGCTTTTATTTGTTACAGGGTGAACAAATTCTAATCTCCAAGCATGAAGTCTGATTCCACCTGTTTTTTCCGACCTTTTAGCTCCATATTTTAGATCACCCTTTATAAACATTCCTTCAGCTGCTAATTGACAACGAATTTGATGTGTTCGACCTGTTTTTGGCTCAACTTTTATAAAAAAGTATCTGTCTCCTTCACCTATAATTTCATAAGTTAATGAAGCAAATTTTCCTCCTGATTTACCCTTTTGAACCATAAAAGCCTTTTTCTTTTTATTATCAAACTTAATATAGCCTGTCAATTCTTCTGAAAACCAAGGCTTATCAGAAAATTTTTTTTGTAAAAATTCAGTTTTTTCCACTATAGCCAAATAAGTTTTTTTTACTTTATGCTCTGAAAATAAAGAAGTAATTTTTGTAAAAATATCTTGGTTAAAAGCTACAACACATAGACCTGTAACAGGTTGATCTAAACGATTAACACATTGACAAAAATCTAAGTTAAAACCTAGTTTTTTCTGTGCGAAAGGTAAAACTATTTTTGCTAAGTCGAATTTTATATCTTGAGTTTGGCATATTTCACCTGATTGCTTTAACACAACACTAAAATAATTATCTAAGTAAATAATTCGATTAAATCCACATTTTTCATCTAAAATTGAAGGATTCACTTATTCGCTCCAAAAAACTGATTATAAAGTTTTAACCCTTCTGAAAAAGCAACATTAAATTTTTCTATGGAATTTTCTTTTAATTCTGCAGGCTCAATTTTATAACCAGATTCCGTTTTTATAAAATTAAAGAGGCCCACATTTACCTTCGCTTCAATTATCCTTTTTACAGATGTATCAATTTTTTGCATAAAAGAGGAATCCATTAATGCCTTTTCTTTTAAAATCAATAATGAATCATAAAAGCGCTTTTCTGATAACATAATTAAATCAACTCCAGCTTCTACAGCCATAACAACAGCCTTTTCCGGAGGGAAACCATTTTTTTCTAATGCAGCCATAAAAATATCATCAGAAATTATCAACCCTGAATAATCATATTTTTCTCGCAAAATATCATTAATCCAAAACTTAGATAAACAAGCTGGAGTTTCAGCATCCTGGGCAGAAGTTCTAACGTGGGACATTAAAACAGCCTTAGGCCCATAATTCAAAATAGATTGAAAAACTTGTAAATATTGCTTTTCTAACTCATCCCAGGGTAATGAAATCTCTGGTAATCCAGTGTGGGGATCTACGTTAGTATTTCCAGGGAAATGTTTTACAACAGATAAAATTTTTTGTCTTTGAAAACCCTGAACTGCACCTGAAGCAAAGAGTTTTACTGATTTAATATCACCGTAACTTCTATTTCCCAAAAATTCATAATTTGAAACATCACAAATTTCTGCAACTGGTGCTAAATTCATATGAAACCCAAGGGAATTCATTTGTTCAGCTTGGAATGAATATAATTTTGTAGCATTTTCTTTATCCATTCTAGAAGCAATTAACTGAGCAGAAGGTAAAGGACTGGTAATTCCCCTAAGTCGATTAACAACGCCACCTTCTTGGTCTAAAGTTAAAATTGGTGGCAAATAATTATTATCGATACAATATTGCATAATAGACTTTGTAAAAGATTGAACTTCTGATGGAGAAGAAGCAATATTGTATGAAAAAAACAAATAACCACCTGGAATTATAGGTTTTTTTTCTAAATCAAATTCCACAGGGTAAAAACTTTTATTTCCTTCCAGATTTACTAAAAATAACTGAGCTATTTTTTCTTCTAAATCAAGGGAAGAAACAAAATTTTTTATTCCTTCATCTTTTAACTTATTATCCTGATTTATTTGAAGATAAGTATTGTAAGCATATTCTTTATAAATAATTTCTTGTTGCGAAAGTTTTTTTTCTTTTGAATAATTTTTACAAGAAAAAGTAAAAATCATTAAGCCATAAATAAATAATAAAACAAATTTTCTATTGTTTATAGGAAATAATCCCATAAAAAAGAACCTCATTAAAAATGTATAGATGAATTAATAATTATAATTAGTATATCAATATAAAAAAACATTTACAATACAAAAAAAGCTAAAAAAAAGGCTGCCCAAGAAATGGACAGCCCTATCAAATCAGTTAAAAATTACATTGTAACAAATGCAAATTTAATAGCAAATAGAAGTGCTATAACAGTAACCATTATATCTTTTTTTCCATATTTGCCTGTGCACAATGTGATGATTGTATAAGCAATACATCCAATTCCAATACCATTTGAAATTGAATATGTTAAAATCATCATTACCATTGCTAAGAAAGCAGGAACAGCAGAAGCTATATCGTCCATGTCAACTTTACTAAAGTTTTTCATCATCAAAACACCAACAAAAATAAGAGCTGGAGCTGTTGCACATGAAGGAATAATTGAAGCAAGAGGCGTAAGGAACAAACAAACAATAAAACACAAAGATGTAACAAGGCTTGTAAGACCAGTACGTCCACCAGCTGCAACACCTGCAGAGGATTCAACAAAAGTTGTAACAGTTGAAGTACCAAAAACTGCACCACAAACTGTAGCAATTGAATCGCTCATCATTGCCTTTTCTAAGCGAATAGGATCTCCGGCTTCGTCAAGCATACCAGCTTGAGATGCTGTTCCGTAAACAGTTCCCAAAGTATCAAACATGTCAACCAAACAGAATGTAACGATTAACATTACAATATTAAAAATACCACCTAAGAAATCTGCAGAGAATGCATTCTTCCATGATTCACCCTGGAAAACAGCAGAAATACCGATTTCACCAAAATCATTAAATGACTGTCCAATTTGTTGCATATCAAAACTAGGAACCTGTCCCATAAGTATATAATACAAAGCAGAAGAAACTAGAATTGAAATAATAATTGCACCAGAAATATTAAGTTTTGTAAGAATAGCGATTAACAATAAACCAACTAAGGCAACAACTACAGGAATCCAAGTTGTAAGGTTTTTATCAAAAGCACCGTTAAAATCAAAAAACTGAACTAATGTGAAAGGATTATCTTGAATAATTCCTGCATTCTGGAAACCAATAAATGCGATGAATAATCCAATACCTGCAGGAATTGCAGCTTTTAGACAAGTAGGCATTGCCTTTGCAATATACTGTCTTGCACCTGTAATTGAAAGCAACAAAAAGATAAGACCTGAAATAAAGATGATAACTAAACCTGCTTGGTAACCTTTAACAATGTCGAACTTTGAAAAGAAAGCATTTGAAACGAATACAGTACAGAAAAATGCATTCAACCCCATTCCACAGGCCTGTGCAAAAGGAAGTTTTGCATACAAAGACATTAAAATAGTACCAACAAAGGCACCTAGAATAGAAGCAACGTAAACCGCATTCCAAATTTTTCCAATAAGTCCAGCGTCTGCACCTTCTGCAACAAGCCATCCGTTGACACCACCTGCTGCAACTTGATTAGGATTAACGAACACAATATAAGCCATAGCAAAAAAAGTTGTAATACCTGCAATAACTTCTTTACGAACAGTTGTGCCGTTTTCCTTTAACTTAAAAAAATTTTCCATTTTTGACCCTCCTCAGGTTCAATAAAAAAGATTGTTTATTATACAAAGAAACATTCACTTTGACAACCCAAGCTACAATTTGATCTGTAGCATTTTGCTAGCTAAAAAATGATGTAACTAAAATAAAAAAATATAGCGGCTTAAAGTATCATTGTTCCAACACCTCTGTCGCTAAACATTTCTAACAACAAAGAATGAGGAACTCTTCCATCAATGATATGAGTACGTGGAACGCCACCTTTTAAAGCTTCAAAGCAACATTCAATCTTTGGAATCATTCCAGAAGAAATTACGCCTGTAGCAATCAAAGAAGGAATTGCATCCCGTGCAATTCTTTTAATTAAGGTAGAGGGATCATCTAAATTACGAAGAACTCCAGGGACGTTAGTTAATTGCACAAATTTTTCAGCTTTTAATGCCACTGCAATTTTAGCAGCTGCTGTATCTGCATTTATATTGTAGCGACTTTCATCCCCTTGTTCACCTAAAGCAACTGTAGAAATAACAGGAATAAATCCTTGTTCTAATAGAGAAAGAACTATATCAGGATGAACTTCTGTAACTTCTCCAACAAAACCTAAATCCTGTCCATTAGAATCTATTTTTTTTGCTCTAAGCAGACCAGAATCAACACCACTAAGTCCCACAGCTTTTCCACCACTTTGCAATAAAATACCAACAATATCTTTGTTTAACTTACCTGTTAGAACCATTTGAACAATTTCCATTGTTTCAGCGTCAGTGTAGCGTAATCCATTTACAAATTTAGATTCTTTTCCTACTTTTTCTAACATATGATTTATTTCAGGACCACCACCATGAACTAAAACAACATGTATACCAATAGTATTCAATAAAACTATGTCTTGCATTACTGCAGCTTTTAGATCTTCATTAAGCATAGCGTTTCCACCATATTTAACTACAACAACTTTGCCAACAAATTGTTTAAAATAAGGCAAAGCCTGTACCAAAACCTCTGCCCAGTCTGCATTATTTATATTCATTGTTATCCTTCTAAATTACTAAAAAATATTTACAGTATTAACTCTTTTAGGTTCTGTAATCCCCGTTAATTTTTACGTAATCATAGGTTAAATCGCAACCCCATGCCCTTCCTTCAGAGTGGCCATCTTGTAGCTGAACTAAAATAGTAGTTTTTTCTGCAGAAAGAATTGAAGTTGCTAAATCTTCGTCAAAAGCTAAATCCATACCATCTTTACAAACTTGAACAGACCCGTTTTTGCTTTCAAAGCTAACATCAACCTTATCTGGAGAAAAATCTCCACCGGAATAACCCATAGCGCAAAGGATTCTACCCCAATTTGCATCTTTTCCAAAAAAAGCAGCTTTTACTAAATTAGATCGTATTACAGACTTTGCTAAGATTCTTGCATCTTCAACAGATTTAGCTCCAGTAACACAACACTCAATAAGATGCTCTGCCCCTTCTCCGTCTGCCGCAATTCGCTTAGCCATAATTGTATTTATTTCATTTAATGCAGATAAAAAACTTTCGTAGTCACTATCTTCTTGTGTAATTTCAGGGTTACCTGCCATCCCATTTGCTAAAATAAGTAAAGTATCGTTTGTACTCATATCTCCATCTATAGAAACACAATTATAAGTACCTGCAACACTAGATCTTAAGGCTTTGTCCAACATATTAGCAGAAATAGCACAGTCTGTAGTGATAAAACCTAACATTGTACCCATATTAATATGAATCATTCCAGAACCTTTTGCCATTGTTCCCATTTTACAAGTTTTACCACCTACTTGAAACTCTACTGCACATTCTTTGTATCTTGTATCTGTAGTCATTATAGCTTCACGGGCTTCAATATTTCCCTGTTTAGAAAGTCCCTTAACTAAGTCGGAAACCTTTGCTTCGATTTTTTCAACTGGTAATTGCTGACCAATTACTCCTGTGGAACAAACAAAAACTTCTTCAGGTTTTAAATTTAATTCGGAGCCAACAGCCTTTCCCATTCTTTGAGCCACTTGATATCCCTGGGCCCCAGTACAGGCATTTGCATTTCCTGAATTTACAATTATTGCTTGAGCTGAACCATTTTTAACATTTACAATATTTAGTTTTACACATTCCGCTTTTACTTTATTTGTTGTAAAAACGCCTGCTGCTGTACATTTTTTTTCTGAATAAATTAATGCAGTATCGACTTTAGTTCTTCCTTCTTTTATACCTGAAAGTAAACCACTTGCTAAAAATCCTTCTGCAGCAACAACTCCACCTTCTATAAATTTCATTATAAACTCCAATTTTTAGGTTTAATTAGGAATTAAGCCTTTTAAAATATCATCCAAGGAAAATTCTTTATTTAATAACCGATACAAACTATTGCATATTGTAAGTTTTATACCATGATGCTCAGTTATTTCGTGAACATATTTACATGCAACAGCTCCTTCGGGTAAATAGCCAACTTCATTAATTCTTGAAATTAAATCATCTAAATCGTTAAATTTATCTAACAAATTAGTTTTTACAATATCTTGTCCAAACCTGCGATTTCTACCATACTGGCTACGACAGGTTACATCTAAATCTCCAACACCAGATAAAGAAGCAAAAGTTTCTGCATGAGTAGCGCCCATTGCAAAACCAAGTGTTTGAATTTCGTTTAATCCTGCTGCAAACAAAAGAGACTTAGCATTATCTCCAAAATCATCGGAGGTTTCTGACACTGCATCAAGGATTCCAAAAGCTACAGCTACAACATTCTTTGCTGCAGCACAAATTTGAACCCCAATTACATCAAGACTAGAATAAACCATAAGACCTTTTACATTTAAAAGTTCTCTAAAACGTATTGCATTTTTAGGGTTTTCGCTAGCAGCAATCAATCCGGTTAATTTACCCATGGCAACTTCTTCTGCGTGACTTGGACCTGCAATATAAACTAAGCTTTTTTTATATACTCGAGGTAACACAGATTCCAAGGTTTCTAAAATCAATTTTGGGCCAGAATCTGAAGGAACAAAGCCCTTTGTTAACACGCCAATACATGTTGAACCATCAGCAATAGATGGAACATCCAATATTTTTTTTACTGTGGAAGCAAGAAATAAAGAAGGACTTGCTAGAATTAGAAATTCTTTGTTTGTAGCAACTTCTTTTATATCTAATGAAGCAGTAATATTATCAGATAAGATATATTCAGGTAAAAACCGAGTGTTTTCATGTTTATTATTGATTCCATCCACAACATCCTGTTCCATAGCCCACATAACAACTTTATGTCCACCTCTGGCTAATGCCTGTGCTAAACCTGTTCCCCAAGCACCAGCACCAATAACACCTACTGTTTTACTGCTCATCTATTCCACCTCCTAGAAACATGATATAAAATGATTGCTTAATACCAACAAACAGACTCATCTGTCCAAATGCATAACTCTTCTTCTTTAAAGTACAGAGAAGTTTCTCTTTCACCATTAGCTGCAGAATCAGAAGCGTGAATTATATTTCTCTGAGTATGAGAACAAAAATCCCCACGAATTGTACCGGGTAAAGCTTCCTCAGGCTTTGTAGCTCCTGTCAATTTTCTAATTAAGGAAACACAATCATCTCCTTGCCAAACCATAGCAACAACAGGACCTGATGTAATATAATCAACAAGATCTTGATAAAAAGGTTTTCCGTGATGTTCTTGATAATGCTGAGCAGCCAACTCTTCAGATACATTCATCATTTTCATACCGATAAGTTGAAGCCCCTTTTTTTCAATACGAGAAATAACTTCGCCCACAAGACGACGATTTAACACACCGGGCTTTAATAACGTAAAACATCTTTCCATAAAAAAATCCTACATAAAATAATATGTAACAGTATAACGGAAAAACAAAAATAGGTAAAGCAAAAATCAATAAGCCAAAAATTTTAATGGGCTTAAGAATTTATTTTACCTGTTTATAAATATTCTTGAACTTACATATTCTTCAATATCTGAAAGGAAAAAGTAAACAGAAATAATTTATTCAAAATCAAAAAAAACTCCCACAAAAAAATCCGTTTTACAAAAATGGAAATTCTATTGGCAAAGAAAAAATTCTAAAAGAATCTTTCTCACTTTTAGGTTATCTTAAAATTACCCTAGCTACATTATAATATTTAGGAGTTAAAATAAAAATCGAGCATTTCATTTGATTTAGATAAAATAAGCTAAAATATTAAAATTTAATTTTGTTGAAAATCATATTATTTTTATATAGTTAAACTTCTACCCTTACAGAATAATTTATATATAAAAAAGATTTGGTTTATTAATAACTTCTTGCAAATTTACTTTTTGCCAGAAAAAACAAATTAGACTCAGAAAATAATTATTTATACCTAAAATATAGTCTTTGGAAAAAAGCAAAATAAAATAGCTAATTGGAAAATTTTAAGCACATAATATATAAATATGCAACAGATAAATTATCCGCAATAAAATCTAAATGAGAAGAGCCTGATTTTTCATAAGTGTCAATTAAAGTAGCACATCGAGTAAACAAGACCTTTGCTTCTTCATCTCTACTGAATTCTTTTAATAAAACTGCATAAAAGAAAATTGCAGGCCAAAAATCAGGATGATCTTTTGCAATTTGCATAAAGTATTTTTCTGCTACATAAAAGTTTCCAACTTTGCCTTCGATATAGGCAGAGAAAAAATCTTTATATAGTGAATTTTCATTCTCTGGGTAATTGTTTCGAATAACATCTCTTGCATCTTCTGGTTTTTTTTCTCCTAACAATGATTTTATTTTTTTGAAAATTATTTCTGTATTTTCTGAAAAAGGCTTATCATCTTTTTTTGAAAAAAAGTCAAGTTTATTTTCAATTAGATTTTTTGAAACAATATTAAGTTCATTATTTTTTTTATTTTGTTTTTTTGTTAGTATTTTTGGATATGAACTAAGTTTGGGTATTTTCTTTACAGGTTCTGTTTTTTCTAACTTAATCTTTTCTTGTAATAAATGGGTGTCTACTACAAAATCGGGATTTGATTTTTTAGATAAAAAATATATAGATTCATAATTTACCTTATGTATATCTTCTGGAAGCAAATCTTCAGTTATTGAACCAATTTCACTAGAGGCAAGAAAAATCAATCCGTTTGGTGCAAGAACTTTGGATAATTTTGTTAAAATTTTTTTTCGACTTTCTTTATTAAAATAAATAAATACATTACGTAAAAAAATCAAATTTACAGATGGTGGAACAGGGCAAGGCAAATCCCCGTTTAAATTATAAAAATGAATATTTATTTTATCAAAAATATGTTTTGATAAAATAAAACTTTTTTCGGTAAAATCACCACATTTAGTCGACTCTAAAATTGACCAATATTTTTTACCTTCTTTTCTAAAAGAAGCTCTAGAATAAATTCCATTTTTAAAATATTTTAATCTTCCTTGATCAATATCTGAAGCATATACAACTGGATAAACTCCACAAGATGTGGCTAAAGCACAAAGGGAAACGGGTTCCTCTCCTGAAGAACAAGCCCCACTCCATATAACCATTTTTTTACCATAAAACTTTGGAAAAAAGAAATTTTTCAAAAATTCAAATTGTTGCTCTTCACGAAAAAAATAGGTTTCATTTATTGTTACTTCCACAATTAAATTATCAAAATGAGGTGTTCCTGGAATTAATAATTCACAATATTCTTCTAGAGATAAAGATGCTAAAGAGGCATGTTTTGCAATATAGGTTGAAACATAATCAGCAAGAACTGCAGGAACTTGAATTCCTGTATATGATGATACTCTATCTATAATTTTGGCAGTTTGTTCATCAAGCATATTATAACCTAGAAATAATTTTATCAAAAATAAAACAAGTTTGCAATTTTTGATAAAACAATTTAGTGTATTAAAAAATAGAAAAAAAAATATATTAAAAAAAAATTCTAATATTATAATACTTTTATTAAGATTCGACCCTAGACATTGCAATTCGCTTTTCTCTTACTAATTCTAAAAAAGAACAAATACCATCTTTATTTTCTTTTTTTAAAAGTTCGCGAAATACTGTAAGGGATTTTTCAAAACTGTCAATGTGATACAATAACTCTTTTTTATTTGCTAAAAAAAGTTCTGTCCATAAAGGAGCGTTTATCATTGCAATACGTGTTAAATCTTCAAAACTACCACCACCAAAGGCTGTAATTTCAGTGTCTTCTGCACTATCAACTAAAGTGGCTGCTAAAACATGACATAATTGAGAAGTAAATGCAATTTTATGGTCATGAAGAATTGCATCTGTTTCTATAATTCGTTTGAATCCAATAGCTGTAATTAAATTTTTAAAGAACACCAAATTTTCAGCTTTATTTTTTTCGTGAGGCATTAAAATATAATTTCGCTTATTAAATACTGAATCTGTAGAATTAGAATAACCTTCTTTTTCACTTCCAGCCATGGGATGTCCTAAAATAAAATCCACATCTTCTCGTAAACAGAATGGTAAAGCAGATGCAATTTCAGATTTAACACCCGAAATATCTGTAATTAAAGAATTTTCTTTAAAATAATCTTTATTTTCTTGAATAAACTGTAATGTTGCATGTGGATATAAACAAACAAAAACCACATGACAACAATCTAACATTTCTTTTACATTTTCTGGAAGATAACCCTTAGAAATAATTCCATCTGCTTTAGATTGTTGTAATGTAGAATATTGTTTATCGCAAGCAATAATATCCCCTGTAGCATCACAGGCATTTAATATATTTTGTCTAATGGCCTTAGCAAAAGAGCCTCCCATAAGACCCAGCCCCACAAAACCATAAACAAGATGCTTCGCTTGTTGAAATTTTAAACTCACAAGTTACGACCTTCAATTTCAGCATATTTATTTAACACTTTCATTAAATCATCAAACTGATTTGGTGTTAAGGATTGTTCTCCGTCACATAATGCACATTCTGGATTGTTATGAACTTCTACCATAATTCCGTCGGCACCAGCAGCAACAGCAGCCTTAGCTAAGGTAGGAACCATCCAACTCATTCCACAAGCATGGCTTGGATCGATTACTATAGGCAAGTGACATTCTTTTTTTAAATATGGAACAATACTTAAATCTAAAGTATTTCGTGTATAATTATCAAAACTGCGAATTCCTCTTTCACATAGAATTACATTTTCGTTACCTGCAGACATTATATATTCAGCAGACATCAATAACTCTTTTACCGTATTTGCCAGTCCTCTTTTTAAAAGAATAGTATTTTTGCAACCACCTAATTCCTTTAGCAAATCAAAATTTTGCATATTTCTAGCACCAATTTGAATTACATCAACATCGTTAAATAATTCAAGCTGATTTATGGACATAAGTTCTGTTACAATTGGTAAGCCTGTTGCCTTTTTTGCAGCTAAAAGCAATTCTATTCCTTGACCACCTAAACCTTGAAAACTGTAAGGACTTGTTCTAGGTTTAAATGCACCTCCACGTAAAAGTTTAGCACCAGATCTTTTTACACATTGTGCAATATCTGTAAGTTGTTTTTCACTTTCAACAGAACAAGGACCTGCAATTATAGGAACAGTCTTTCCACCAAAAATAACAGGTTGAACATTTTTTTGATTTGTACCAACTTCTACAAGGGTATTAGCTGGATGAAAAGTTCTACTTGCCATTTTATAAGGTGCTTGGACACGAACAACATTATCTACAATTTTGTTTACCGTAAGACTTTCTGGCTGAATACGACTTGTATCACCAACCAAACCTAAAATTGTGTGGTCAACACCCTGAGAAAAATGGACAGAAAACCCCATATCCTGTAAATGATCTATAAAACCTTGAACCTCTTCCTGTGGAGAATTAGGTTTTAATACTACTATCATAATAGTCCTCGCTTAATTTAAATATATCATTAGTTATAAATAAATTGCTATCAACAAATATAATGAAACTAGGGAAAAAATCAAGTGGGTATTTTTTTGAAATGAGAAAGAATTATTTTGCTCGACCTTTTTTTCTATCGTTTTCTAATTTATCCTTCCAAACTTGGCCTTTTTTCTTAAGTTCTTCGGCTTCATCTTTTTCATTCAAATTTATACAAAAACGACGTTGGGCAGAAACAAACTGAAGAGCATTCCGCATATCATCAATACGTTGGGTTGCTAATTCATAACGATCACGATATTGGTCTGCTGCTTGTGAAATTAATTTTCTAACCATACGGACAAAATAAATGGTTGTATCATAATCTAAGGAACGTGGATCAAAATAATTTTTTGAAACAGCCTTCATGTCTAACATATTTTTTGCAGTTACTGCAAATCTTCCGTTTAATTCTACAAAGGCCCATTTCCATTTTGTATTTTCACCATAAGCATCCATTAAAAGTCTTATGGCTAAACCTAATTTTCTAACGATAAAATATTTTTTATCCAAAGGAATATTAGCAATTTGAGCTAATTTATCTTCATATTCAGAAAAAGGGGCGTCGATAATATTTGTTACAATTTCTTCAAGATAAATAACAGCTTTATATAATATTTTTCTTGCTTCATTCAAAGCATCGGTATTTTTGGTAGATAATAATTCAACAGAAAGATTATTAATGGTCATATAAATTGTAGCAATATATATCATATCTTCTGCTAAAAGAAGTCGTTTATAAGCAACCCCAGAAGTATCTTTGGAAATAAGATTTAGAATATTTTTTTCTTTTTCGAGAATTTTATCAATTTCTTGTTTATATGGTTCGCTCTTTGCTTTAAGCAACTCACGAGATTCTTCTGCAATTTTAGCCATTTTCCTCGCCTCCAAATTTTGCCAATAAGGATTCAGCATGTTCTAAAGAAGCTTCGCTAACACTGTCTCCTGATAACATTCTAGCAATTTCTTCTACACGAGAAGAACCAGAAATACTTTGAACACTTGTTACCGTTGAATCAGAAAGTGTTTTTTTAGCTATCTTTATTTGATTATCGGCAAAAGCAGCGATACTCGCCACATGAGTAATGCAGAAAATCTGGCTTTTTTTTGAAAGTTTTTTAAGATGAGTTCCAACTGCAACAGAAATTTCACCACCAATACCAGTATCTATTTCGTCAAACACCAGAGTTTCTACTGTATCAGAATCTACCAGTATTGATTTTAATGCTAACATTACTCTAGAAATTTCACCGCCGGATGCAATTTTGGCTAATGGCTTAACAGGAGAGCCTAGATTAGCACTAATCAAAAACTCTATATCATCCATTCCATAGGGGCCGCATTTTTGCATTAATCCACCGCCAGTTTCTGGCTTTTCTATAATGGAAACGCAAAATTTTGCATCTTTCATACCTAGCACACTTAAAACATTCTCAACTTCTTGAGACATTTTTTCGGAGGCAACCTTACGTTTTTCAGAAATCTTTTTTGCAGCAGAGTAGACTTCTCTAGAAAGTTGATCAACCTTTGCAGTTAATTCTTCTCGATTTACCAAGTTATTAGATAAATTTTCAAGTTCAATTTTTGCTTTTTCTTGATATTCTAAAATTTTTGCAACGGGTTCTTTAACAGAGTCAGCATATTTTTTCTTTAACTTAAAAATTAAAGCTAACCTTTCTTGAACAATTTCTAGTCGTCCGGGTTCAAAAACTAAGGATTGCAAATATGACCGTATTTCATCTGAAATATCAGATAATTCATAAAAAATACTTTCTAAGCGATTATCTAAACTTAAAAGTGTATTGTCAGCACCAGAAGCTTGATTCATATAAGATTGAGCTTTTTTCAAAGTAGAAAGGATTGAAACACCTTCCTGACCTACCCCATCCCCAGTAAGCATTGAAGAAACTCCATCTATGGCAGAAAAAATTTGCTCATATTTTGATAAACGATTTTCTTCTGCAATTAATTCTTCCTCTTCTGTGGGACGTAATTTTGCTTCCTCTATTTCAGAAATAGCATAGTTAAGTAATTCCATCCGTCTTTCTCGTTGAGAATCAGAAGAACATAATTCTTCAAGTTGGCGCCTTTTTTCTACAAGTTGACTATATAAATTTGTAAAAGCAGTAACTTCGTCTGTAATTCCTGCAAAGGAATCAAGAAAACGTCTATGCTCTGAAACTCGCATAAGAGATTGATGTTCGTGTTGTCCATGAATATCAACTAAAAAGCTAGAAAACTCTGCAAGTTCTATTCGAGTTACAGGTGTATTTTGTATCCAAGCTCCAGATTTGCCATTTAAACGAACAAAGCGTCGAATTAGTACTCTATTATCCTCTATTTCGATGCCATGCTCTTCTAACCAAATAAAAGGTTCTTTATTTTTTTCATCTAAAGAAAAAGTTCCTGAAACTTTTGCTTCCTGTGCTCCTGAACGAATAGCTTCTACACCACCCTTTCCTCCTAGTAAAAAAGAAAGAGCACCAATTAAAATCGATTTACCAGCACCGGTTTCACCACTTAAAACCGTAAAACCTTTGTCAAAATCAAGAGAAACCGATTCAATCAGTGCAAAATTAGAAATGCTTACATCTTCAAGCAAGGGGACCTCCTGACCAATGAAGTTTAGAACGTAATGCTCCGTAAAAACTATCTGAAGAACAACCAACTAACAAAACCTTGTCTTTTGCCAGAGAAAATTCAATTCTATCCCCTATTTGCAAGTTATCAGAAACTTGTCCGTCAGCAGTTAACACAATGTTATCTGTTCTTGATGGTAAAACTAATGCCTCTAAAACTCCCTCTGGAGGTAACACTAAAGGTCTATTAGAAAGTGAAAAAGGTGAAATAGGATTTAGTAAAAGTGCATCTAATGAAGGATCTATAATTGGACCCCCTGCAGCAACTGAATAGGCAGTAGAACCTGTGGCAGTAGCAACAATTATTCCATCGGCACAAAAACTACCAAATGAGTTATTTTCAAATTTTAATTCCAAAGAAATAAGTTTTGCTGCAGCAGAAGCAGCAATTACTACATCATTTAAAGCAGTTGCAAAAAAAACTTTTTCCTTGCCTCTAAAAACCCTAGTACTTATCATACTACGAGGTGAAAGCGGAATTTTTCCTTGTATAAAATCCTTTAGTTTTCCTTGCCACTCGTTTTTTTGAATACTGGCAATGAATCCAAATTGACCTAAATTTATTGGAAAAACTGGTATACCTAAAGAAGCACAAGCTCTAGCAGCAAAAAGTACAGTACCATCTCCACCTAAGGTAACAACAAAATCTATGCCTTGAGTAGGTAATTTTAAATTTTTACCATCAAAATTAAAAAGCTCACACTGAATATTTTCTTTAACTAAAAAATTCTCAATTTCCAAAGCTAATTTTTGAGACTCTTCTTTAAAAATATTAACTATTACAAGACATTTTTTCATATGTATCCTTCTAAATTAAGGCAAGGTTCCTAAAACCTTAATTATTAAAGTTGATTGAGTGTTCCCCAATCGAGGATACAATGGGAAGGAAGCACATCGTAAAAGTAAAGACTTGGAATTAATGCAACCTTCTAAATCATCTTGTAAATAATCTACAACTGAATCAGTAAAAGTTGGTTGAATTTCGATGCCTTTTTTAGCAGCATATTGTTTAACATCTTTAAAGCCACTATTCAGTACAACAGGGAAAGTATAAACAGAAGCCAATCCATTCTGATTACGAATAAATGTTTTATGTCGGCTAGACATCAAAGACTTCTGAAAAGCAGCAAATAATTCTTGTCGTCTCTGTTGGTTTCGGGTGAACTCCTTTAATTGAACGAAAGCTAAAGCACTATTTAAATCTGGTAAGATATCAGTCCTACATGCTGAATCCACAAGACGTTTTAAAACAATCCATTCTCGCCGAGCTGGAGCCATAAGAACTGCTCCTCCACCACCAGTTATTAAATCATTTTCCTCTAGCCCCATAATAGAAAAAACACCGTTACTTCCGGCCATTTTTTTCTTGGATTCCCCTTCTTCTTGAGGAAATTCATAAAAAGCACCCACATTTTGAGAAACATCTTCGATAATAGGCACACCTAACTCCAAAAAGGGAGCAATATCATAAATGTTTCCTAAGGTACCAGATAAAATTAAAAGTCTACCACCTTGTCTTATTCCTTCTTCAACATTTTCCAATGTAACAAGTGCTGTTTCTGGGGCAACATCTAAAACTATAGGTTTATAGCCTAAAGAAATTATTCCTTTATATTGCCAACATGGGGCAAGGGCAGAAATCATAATACCACTATCTAATGGCAAATCCAAAGCCTGTATTGCATATTTTAAAGCAATAACAGGACTTCGTAGAGCCACAGCTCCATCAACCGAGAAAAATTCCTTTGCAAATTGAATTAATCGCTGATTTAATTCACCTGGACCAATTTTTTCATCCACCATACAAGTTAGTACGGCGTCCATTTCTCTACGGCGAATTGTTGAGCTATAAGTTTGAATCATGTTACTTTATTTCAATAATCTTTTGTAATTCTTCAGCCTTGAACAAGCGTCGAATATCAAGAATTATTAGATATCCAGTTTCTTGACGAATAACTCCATGGATATATTCCGTTCCAATTCCACTAAGTACCTGAGGTGGTGGTTTTACTTCATCTTGTTTTACAGGAATAACACGAGCAATTCTATCGATTATTATTCCAATTTTTAAGCCATCAATACTTAATATGATAAATCCACCCTGAAATTCGTCATCAATATCATCTTCCGCAGTCTCTACCTTTTTTATGCGGAATCGTTTATGAAGATTAATAATAGGAATTATCTCGCTTCTTAGATTAAATATTCCTTCCACATAATAAGGAGCATTTGGAATGGGACGAACAGGCTGAATTTTGACGATTTCTTTTACATCCATTATATCAACACCGTACAACTCTTCGCCAAGTTGAAAGGTAACTAGCTGGAACTGTGCATCACCAACAGCCATAATGCCTCCAAAAAAAATTCTTTCTAATAAATAGAATACACCGAAATGTTATTCACGGTCAAGTATTTTTCTAGCCTTGGTTTTATTTGCATTCTGAGTTTTAGATTCAGTATTTGCAATTTTTTGAACTTCTGGAGTTACAGAAGGAAAGTGATTTTTTGCATAAATATCTAAACCTGTTCCCACAGTAGAAACATCATCAGATTTTAAATACTCTAAACAAATATCTGCATAAGCTGAATTTTCTTGTTTTGCAAAAAGTTTCCCAAGAGCATATCTTAACTGCTTTTTTTTCGTATCACTTAGTGTTTCTTTTGCTAAATCTATTACAGCATTTACATAGGAACTTCCACCATGTTTCAAAAGAGCCTCTGCCGCTTTAGATTTTGCTGTATCTCCCTGTTTTTTGTCTTTTAGAATGGAAACTAAATAATCCAAGCCTTCTTTACTGTCTAAAGCAACTATAGTATCGTAACAAGCATATTTTACAGATGATTCAGGATCGTTTTTTGCACGGTAGACAACATAATCCTCTGCTTCTTTTAATTCCATTTTTTTTATAGCAGAAATAGATTCTAAACGGACTTTATAGTGAGAGTCTCTAATAGATTCAATTATTACGCCAATAGCTTCTTCATCATTTGAGTAATTTGATAAAGCTTTTACCACAGATGTACGAAAATTTGGGTCGTTACTTTCAAATAAATCAATTAGTACTGGAACAGATTCTGCCTTTTCCATGGCACCTATTGCTTCTGCTGCATACATTCTAACAAAGGAATTTTCATCTTCATTTTGAATAATTTCAACTAAAGAATCCCAAGTTTCAACTGCTTTTAAACGACCTAATGCCTTCATTACAGATTGCCGTTGCCCTACGGATAAATCATCGCGATCAATATATTCAGCAAGAAATTCTGCATCTTCTACAGAACCAATTTCTGCAAGAGCCGATAAAGCACTATCAAAATATTCCATGTTGTCATTTTCAAGCAAATTTTTTGCAAAAACAGCCGCCTCTGTAATTTTTAATTCAGAGACATAGGTAAAAAGCAAAGAAACTGTTGATTTTTTTGTATCAAAGGGATCTTCAAGAATTTCAAGAGCATAATCAGTTAAACGAGGGTCTTTTGCTTTTGTAAAATAAGTAATTATCTTTTCTCTTAAACCAGTGGTTTTACTTCTTAGAAATAAATCATATATTTCATCCAAATATAAATATGTTTCATCTTTTATGAACTCATCAAGCATAGAAGAAATTTCATCATCTAGACCATATTTAATTTTGTTAAGTTCTTTTTCTTTTTCTGATTCCTGTTCTTCTATTTCTACCGTAGTTTCTGTTTTTTCAGCAGAACCAGTATCCTTTGCAATTAAAACTGAAAAAGATGAAAAAAATAATAATGCAACACAAAAAATTTTCCCTAGGCAAAAGTAAGAAAAAACAAAATTATTTCTTTGTGCTTTAGGTACAATTAAATCATCATTATACAAAAAAAAGTTTTTTATTTTTTTCATCATCGCCTCCTAAAAAGAATTTAAAAATAACACAAAATTCAAAAAATTTTGAAAACTGATTATAACCGTCTAAAATATAAAATAATTAAACAGGTGCAGGTTACACTATAAAACACTCTTTTTTCCGCTGTTATAGCGCTTTAAAAAAGATTCTTTGTAGGATGAAAATCTATCCTGTTCAATTGCTTCTCGAATTTCCTTTAACATTTGATTTAAAAAAGCTAAATTATGGTAAGAAGCTAATATTGAGCTTAAAATTTCTTGTTCTTTAAATAAATGCCTTAAATAAGCTCTTGAATATTGTCGGCAAACCTTACAGTTACATTCACTATCTACAGGAGAAAAATCCATAGCATAACAAGCATTTTTTATGGAAATACTTCCATCTCTTGTAAAATAAGAGCCATTTCGAGCATTTCTAGTTGGTAGAACACAATCAAACATATCTATGCCATTTTCTACAGCCTCTAAAATATATGCAGGAGTTCCGATTCCCATAACATAACGAGGTTTATCTTTTGGTAAAAGTTCAGCTGTGTATGCAAGAGTTTCTCGATAAACATCTTCCGGCTCTCCTACAGAAAGTCCTCCAATAGCAATTCCTGGCAAATCTAAAGAGGAAACAAATTCTGCTGACTGTTTTCGTAATTCTTTGAAAAAATTTCCTTGAACAATAGGAAATAAAGCACCTTTGTAACCTAAATCCTTTGCTATCAACCATTCATTTTTTGCTCTTAATGTCCAATCACTTGTTATACGCAATGCCTCTTTTGCTTGCTTTTCTGTAATGTCGTAACCAGTGCAAACATCTAGTTGCATTTGAATATCGCTGTTAAATTGTCGTTGTAATTGAACAACACTTTCTGGCGTAAGAATATGAGAAGAACCATCAATATGGCTTTGAAATTTTACCCCTTCCTCTGTTATTTTTCTAAAAGGTGCCAAAGAAAAAACTTGAAAGCCTCCAGAATCAGTTAAAAAATTTTTATCCCAACCAGAAAACCCATGAAGACCTCCAGCTTTTTCAAGGATATCTCCACCAGGTCTAAGATACAAATGATAAGTATTTGCGAGAATTAATTGAAAGCCAATTTCATTTAAGTCGTCTTTGGTAATAGCCTTAACTGTGGCATTGGTTCCTACTGGCATAAAAACAGGTGTTTGAACATCTCCATGAGCAAGATGTAAAATACCAGTACGGGCTTTACTTGTAATATCTGAATGATTCACTGAAAAAAAATTGTTAGACTCTGACATTTCTCACCTTAAGTTCTAGCATATTTTAAAAGAATTATACTGATTATTATAAACATAATAACCGGTATCCAAGCCCCTGCAACGGGGGGAATATATCCAAACTGTGAAAGCAACATTGTAACCATTTGAGTTACATAAAACAAAACTGCAGCTCCAATACAAAGAACAAGACTAATGAGCAAAACATTTTTTCTTGTTTTTCCAGATAAACCTATAGACAAAAAAACAACAATGAATATTACAAAAGGAAAAGAAAATTTCTTATAATACTCAGATAATGCCTTTGCTGTAGGAAGCCCAGCCCGTTTTAATCTATTGATATAAACTTTCGCTTCTTTTACAGAAACCGTTTCAACTGATATTGTGTTATTTCTAAAAGTAGAAGGAGGTTCATCAAACAAAGATAAAACTTCTTGTGTTACAGGACCTGTTACAAGGCTATCTCCTTCTAAAGTATATTGCAACTCTCCTACCAAATCCCAATTAGATCCGTTCCAAGTAGCTGAGTCAGAGCGAACAATAGAATGTAAGCTTTTATCTTTGTTTCTAATTATTATATAAAGCCTTTTTAACGAAGTGTCTTTGTCATCGTAATAATCTGCTTTATAAACCACATCCCCTCCAGATGCAATAACAACAATATTATCATTATCTAAGGATTCTTCTTTGTTTAATAATTTTGACTGAAGGGCACCTTTTTCTGCATAGGATGAAACTACAACCCTATCTTCAAAAAGAAACATGCCAAAAGTTAATAGCAAAGAAAAAATTAGTAAAGGCAATGTAAATTGAAACAAAGAAACTCCAGAAGCAAATACAGCAGTAAGTTCATTTTTTGCATAAAAATCGCTAAGAACATAGGAAACTGCAAACAAAATTGAAAGAGGAAGAGAAAAGGACATAGCTTTTGGAACATATAGTGCCATAACTCGAAGTATTTGTGTAGGAGGAACTTCTTGTGAAATAAAACTCCACAGATTCATAAGCAAATCTACCAAAACAAGAACTAAGGCAAAGAAAAATAAAGCCCCTAAAAAAATAGGTAAAAAACGTTGAAGTAAATACTTAAAAAATCTCATTTTTTTACCAACTTTATGTAAAATAATAATCCTGCAATTCCAACAGCAAAATTTGGTCCCCACATTGTCCAAAATCCACTTAAGCCTTCTCTAATTCCGAAGGTTTGCCCTAAAATCATTGCAGCCCAGTAAAAAACACATAAAAATATACCAACTATCAATCCAATAGTTTGACCGTTATGCTTTCCAAAAATTATTGCCAAAGGCATTGCTAGTAAAGCAAAGAAAACAGAACCAAAAGGTAATGAAAATTTCTTATAATATTCAAGCTTATACATATTAATTTGCATATTAGAAAGCACATCTTCTTCTACTAATCTATCAATGGTCTTCTTTAAATCATAGGATGTCATTTCTCTAGGATTTGTTGAACTAGTACTAGAAAAAACAGAAGACATAAATATATTCATATGAGTTTTTCCAGAGGACAAAACATCATAATTTTTTTTATTTACTTTTTCAAAAGACATTATTTTTGCTGAATCCATTTCTAGTTGCATTAATACACCAGGTTCTTCAGAATTGATCACATCTGTTTCACCAGAAATAATTATTCTTTGCCTACCTTTGCTGTCTTTGTCAAAAAAAACCAAATCTGAAATAGTGCTATCATCAACTTGGCCAATAACAAGAATTGTGTCGTCTGTTCTTTTTACAGAATTAGGTTCTAGTTCGATGGAAGGGTCAGAAAGTAAAATTGAACGATATAACTTATTGTATGAAATAGTTCCAAGAGGAAGCAAATAATCGTTTACAAAAAATGATACCAAAGAAATTAATAATCCCAAAACTAAAACCGGAACTAAAATAACAGAAAATGATTTACCTGAAGCACGTAATACAAGAATTTCGTTATCTGTCATCATTCTACCTAGACACATTAAAAAACCTACTAAAGTAGCAAAAGGTGCAGATTGTGCAATAATAAAAGGTAGAGAATAAGCTATAAGTCTAAGAACATCTTTAACAGGAACTCTTTTTTGTAAAATATCTTCTGCCATTAAAAGAATTTGGTTTACAAAAAAAACCATAAAAAAGAAAATAAACAAAATCAAAAAATAAAGCATCAATTCCTTTGCAAGATAAAAAATTAGAACATGCCTTTTTAATTGAGTTGAGTTATTTTCCTTCACAATTAAACCCCAGTGGAACCAAATCCACCTGCACCTCGTTCTGTTGAGTCAAGAAAATCTACGGAAGTAAACTGAGCTTGAAGAACAGGAGCAACAACTAATTGTGCAATACGATCCCCATTGCGAATAAGAAAAGGTTCTTCACCTAAATTAATTAGTAAGACTTTTACTTCACCTCGATAATCACTATCAATGGTACCAGGTGTATTTAAACAGGTAACACCATTTTTTGCAGCTAAGCCTGAGCGAGGTCGAACTTGAATTTCATAACCTTCAGGAATTTGGAAACATAAACCTGTTGGAATCAAAACCCTTTTTCCTGGTTGCAATAAAATATCTTGGGGAATAAATGCATAAACGTCTGCTCCTGCAGCTCCTACTGATTGATATGTAGGAACAAAGGCACCTTCTGCTAGGGTACAAGGAATAGTAGGCATTATTTTTCCTCCCTATTTGTACCTGTAAAAATAATTAATTTTTTTTCTAAAAGTTTTTGAATTATTAATTCAACAATTTGGTCTGGATTATAATTATTTGTATCCACAAAAAGATCACAAAAAGAATAATCATTATTGTCAATATTATATAATCTTTTATAACGATTTGTATCTTCGTTATCTCGCATTTGAGTAAATCGCTTTATTTCTTCTAAATCCCCTTTTTCACGATTCAAAATTCTTTTAGCTCTAACATCATCATCTGCAAAAAGATATACTTTTAAATCAGCTTCTTTTAACATCCAAATAGCCAACCTTGACCCCAAAACACAAGAATCTTCCATTGCTAATTGCACCTGTCTTGTATCTACATTTTTATCATAGCTATCGTCCGTTTTGGCTTTTTCAATTATTTCTGCCAAGGAAAAACCTGTTTCTTCTGCTAAAGAACGAAAAGTATAATTAATCATTTTTATTCCAAGATTTTTTGCTAAGAGAGAACTTACAGTTGTATTTCCACAACCACTCTTTCCTGAAATAGCAACTCTAAGTTTTTTTCCTTCTGGAATAATATACATCATAAACCTCCAACAAAAGATTCTTAAATAAAAAGTATTCTTTACTTACTTTTGACATTGTACTTTAAGCACAAATATATGTCAATTTTGATACAAATTAAAATGTAGGTTAAATAAAATTAATGGCGCCTAATTCCATCATAATCCACATCCCATAAAAACAACCCCCAAGGTGGTGCTGTAGGGCCAGCTAAACTTCTATCTTTTGCATATAAAATATCTGAAAAGAATTTTCCATCCTTTCCTTTGTGTTCATAGTAAATTAATGAACCTACAATAGAGCGTACCATTTTCCATAAAAATGCATTAGCTGAAATTTCAAAAACGATTTTATCCTCTTGAGTATAAAAAATTGCCTTTTCAATAAATCTGCATTTTGAAGGGCATAAATCACCAGCTGCAGCAAAAGTAGTAAAATCTATTTCACCAGACAAGCAGGAAGCCATAGAATTAAGAGTTTCCAAATTGGGTTTGTGTCTCAATGGCCAAACATAACGCATTTGATGGGCAGGAACAGTAGTGCCGCTGGACATAAAATATCGATAAGTTCTACAAACTGCGTTAAATCTAGCATGAAAATCCAAAGGAACTTCCTTTGATTCTAAAACACGTATATCCCGTGGTAAAAATCCATTTAAAGCTAAAATATAGTTTTCTGCAGGAATTGAATCATATGGCGATAAAAAATTAGCCCTTTGTCCAAAAGCATGAACCCCTGAATCAGTTCGTCCAGAACCGTTTACAGAAATTGGCTCTTTTAGCATTTTGTTCAATGCGATTTCCAATTCACCTTGAACAGTACGAAGAGGTTTCCCAGAATCTGCCTTATCTTGACGTTGCCAACCACAAAAATCTGTTCCATCATAGGAAACTTTTAATAAGATGTTTTTCATCTTTAATCGTCTTCAAAATCTATTTCTGAGGCATCTTTAAGTTCTTTTGTAAGGCTGTCGTAAAGATTTCTTGAATGTTCTAGCAAAGGTCCAGGTTTAGCTTTAGAAGATTTTCCTAAACCAAAGATTCTTGCAATAGCTCTTTTATATTCATCCAGTTTTTTTAGACGCAAAGCTGCATTTTCTGTTTGACCATAACGATATTCAAGTAAACCACATAAATAAACAACTCCATCATAGCCATAATTTTTATCTATATCTGGACCGAAGTTCGCGACACCCGCAATACTTTCTACTCGACCTGTTTCGTACTCCAAAGCTTGTTGATAAAAAAACATAGATTTTCTATAAAATACTTGTTGAATATAATCATAATTACGTCCTGGACAAACTTTGTTTAAATCCCCACAAAGCCATGCTAGTCGCAATGAGATTATTGCTTTTTTTATTGTTGGAGAAAAAGACGGAGATGTTTTTTCATAACATAATAGGGCCAAATAATACATGGCAGCTCCATCTAGCAAAGTTCGTTCCTTAGATAAATTATAATGAGGAAAGATAGTTTCTACTGATTTTTTTCTTTCTTTTTCGTCGTCTAAAATCGCTTCTGCATCCTTAGGAGATAAAGTTTTAAAATCATTCCATAAAAAAGCAGCATGGCAATTTGGGCAAGCTCCAATAGCATAAATTAGAGGATAAACAACTCCGTATTTTGCAGAAGGCTCAAAAACACGATGTAACTCTTCTGTAAGTTCACCAGCAATCATTCGTCCACCACCACTTAGCATATCTTCTCGAGGAAAAGATTTTCTACACACAGGGCAAACTACTTTTTCCTTTGTGTAAAATGAAATGGCTGGTTTTTTATCGTTACTAGTTTTTTTGTTTGAAACCATATTTTCACCTTCCTTAATAGAGTTTCTGTATTTCAAGCATTACTAAATTAATATAATAACCTACTCCTGAGCAAAGGGCAACTGTAAATTATCCTCTTGTGTATCTTCTGTTAAAATATCGTCTGTTACTTCTGAAACAATTAAGTTCACAGCTGAAACACTTTGCGAAACTAGTCTTGTTCCTTGGGGAATAGAAAATAAAACAGGAAGAGTATATTCACCAATAGCCTCGATAGAAGAACAATCAACCCGTGCAGTATACAATTCTGGTATGTATTTATTTAAAGTAATGTTACTACCTGCTAAAGAAAAATCTATGGTTTCAGGAATTATTTTTGCTTCAAAAGCAGGATTCAAACCATTTAGATACAAGGCATGTCCGTTAAAGCTACGAGTAACTTGAATTGGTTCAATAGATACTTCTACAGAAACTGAAGTTTCATCTGTAAAAGAAATCATGTTATTATTTTTTATAACAGAGGTTTTTAATGTAAAAGAATCTTTTTTTCCTTCTACATTAATTGTTTCTGTTGTTAAGTAAGGTACAGAGGATATTAATAGCTCAGCCCCAGTTATTCCAACAGTAGATGGAACAACTTTGATTTCTTCCACATTATAACCTTCTAGGGGTTCCCCTTGTATAGACGGCTGGACAGGAATTTGAGCATATGCTCGAGAATCTATTTCCAAGGAAACAATGGAAGGAATAACATTAACTTCTAAGGGTTCCATAACAAGAAGATTAGGTGATAAATTTAATTGTACTGGAATATCGTATTTTCCAGATTTTGAATAATAATCAATGTTAAGACTAGCCGAAATATCTTTGCTACTAATATTTGCTAAATCATCTTGTTTACCTTTAAAAGAAACTTTCACCTGTGACTGATGATATTCAACAGGCAACATTCCACCATTAGATGAAATTTCTAAAGGAATTACAATCGTTTTAGTATCTAAGGTACTCATCTGGTAAAAAAAATATGTAAAACAAGCTAGAACTAAACAAATTAATTTAACTAGCCATTCCTTTTTTATTTTATTCAAAAATAACTCAATTTTCATCTGATGTATCCTCTTGGGTTAAAGAATCCTGAGCTACAACAAGTTGCTTGCCTAGGATTTCATTAAGTTGCTCTAAAGTTAAGTCATAATGCAATCTAGAATCATATGCCAAACTTATAGAACCTGTTTCTTCCGAAACCACAAGAACAATGGCATCAGAGGATTCAGACATACCTAAAGCAGCACGATGTCGAGTACCAAAAGTCTTTTTTATATCATATTGTTCAGACAGAGGCAAAAAACAACCCGCCGCAAGAACTGTTCCACCTTGAATAACTACAGCTCCATCATGAAGTGGTGTATCATGAGCAAAAATTGTAACAAGAAGGCTAGAAGACAAGTCAGCATTTAATTTCTGTCCAGTTTCAATAATATCTTTTAATTCTGTATTACGAACAAAAACAGCTAACATTCCTCTTCTCTGAGAAGACAAGGTTTCTGCTGCTATAAGTACTGAATCAATATGGGAATGTTTTGATCTATTTCGAAAAGAAAACCAATTAGTTTGCCCTAATTTTAAAAATATTTTTCGGATTTCAGGCTGAAAAACAATAGCAAAACTAATTATCAAACTGGGAACTAATAAATTAAGTAACCAAAGTAAAACAGATAGCTGAAGAAACCAAGCTAATGAATATGCAATAGCAAAAAAAACAGCAGCTTTTATCAACTGAATACCATTGGTCTTTATTAGCATGGTATATACTTTATAAAACAAAAAGGCTAATACACCAATATCAAGCAAGGGGCGAATATATCCATAAATATTTTCTAAAATATCAAAACCATTCACTGTGATAAAATCTCCAACACTTTAAGCATATCCTTTGTTTCTTTAACATCATGAACACGCAGAATTTTTGCCCCTTGTTGCACAGCAAGCAAATTAGCAGCAACAGATGGAATTAATCTATCAGAAATTTCGTTACCCGTCATTTCTCCGATACAACTTTTTCTAGACAACCCTATCACAACTGGAAATCGCCCTTGGCATAATTTTCCACAAGAAGTAATTAATTGGCAATTACCCATTAAATCTTTTCCAAAACCAATACCAGGGTCTACAATAATTTTACTAGCGTCAACCCCTTGGCTAATTGCATAATTTACTCTAGCTTCAAGATAACTATTTACAGTTTGAAAAACATCTTGATATTGGGTTTCTCTTTGCATTATAACAGGATTTCCTCGTTTGTGCATTAAAATTACACATATTTTTTTTTCTGCTACAAATTTTGCCATTTCTGAATCATCTTCTAAGGCTGAAATATCATTTAATATATCAGCACCAGATTCAACAGCAATTTCCATAACCTTTTTTTTTCTTGTATCAATGGAAATAGGACAAGAAGAATAACGACGAATTTCCTGTACAACCGGAACAACTCTATCTAACTCTTCATCTAATGAAATATATTCTGAACCAGGTCTAGTAGATTCACCACCTAAATCGATAATATCAGCTCCTAAAGAAATCATTTCTAAAGCCATTTCCGCAGCTTTCGAAGAACTGGCTCTACTTTCTTTCCAAAAAGAGTCAGGTGTTACATTTACAATTCCCATAACAAAAGCGGGTAAATCAGTTGAAACAAATTTTGGTGAAGTTCCGTGATTTATCAATGGCAAATTCATTCAGAAAATAACTCCTTCGCAAGGTTTGCTATTGCTTCAGGACATACACCAACTTCTTCTAAAATCTCGTTCCTTTTTCCTTGAGCTAAAAATTTATCAGGAAATGCACATATGGCAACTTTTTTTTCAGGAAATTCATCTTTTATGTAAAGTTTTAATTGTTGGGATATTCCCCCATTTTCAATTCCATCTTCTACAAAAACAATATGAGAATAATCTGAAACAACTTTTAAAAAATAGTCCTTATCAATAGGTTTTATAAAACGCAAATTGTAAATATCCGAAGAAAAACCTTGTAATATTAAATTACGTGCAGCTGTTAATGTTTCAGGATAAATTCCACCTGTGCAAACTAAAAGCAAAGAATTGGAATTTTTAACATTTCCAGCTTCTATTGAAATAGAATCTGCAGAAATAATTATTCCCCTGCCTTCTTCAATTGGAAAAGAAAATTCTTCTAATTCTGAAGGACAAGCGGATTTTGGATAACGCATAATTACAGGGAAGTTTCGTTTCACAGCCCATTGTAAACATAATTTTAATTCTATAGCTGAGGCAGGAGCAATCATTATAGTGTTGGGAATTGAACGAAACAAAGCTATATCAAAAATACCCTGATGAGTTTCACCGTCGTCAGGAACTGCACCAGCTCTATCTAAAACAAAGACTGAAGGGGCTTGTGGCAATGCAATATCGTGAATTAATTGATCCACTGCCCTTTGCATAAAAGTTGAATAAATTGCAACCACTGGAATTAATCCAGAAGCAGAAAGTCCTCCAGCAAAGGTAACTGCATGTTGTTCTGCAATACCCACATCAAAAAAACGTTTTGGAAATTTTCTTGCAAAAGATGCAAGCCCAGTTCCTTTAGCCATTGCTGCTGTAATTGCTACGATATTTCTGTTTTTTTCAGCTAGTTCCAACAAAGAAGATGAAAATGCCTCTGTAAAACTAAGATTATCAAATTTTTCAACTGTTCCATCAGAAGTACAAAAGGGTCCAATCCCATGAAATGTTGCAGGATCACTTTCTGCTGGGCTATAACCTCTTCCTTTTTTTGTAACTACGTGAACTACAACAGGTCTATTTAATTTTTTTACTGTTTTAAATGTTTTTTCTAATTCTTCGATACTATGACCGTTTAAAGGACCAACATATTCAAAACCCAATTCCACAAAAAAATTATTAGAATAAAACAAAGCCTTTAATGCACGCTTAAATCTAAAAATGAATTTTGTAAAACCCTTATTAATTATGGGTAATTTATTCACAAAACGATCGATATTGTATCTAAAACTTTGATAGGTAGAAGTCATCGTTAAACGACTTAAATATCTAGAAAGAGAACCTGTATTTTCACCAATAGACATTTGATTATCGTTTAGTACAACAATTAAATCTTTAGAAATTTGACCAGCATGGGAAAGAGCTTCCATTGCCATACCACCGGTTAAAGCACCGTCACCAATTATAGCAATAACCTTCCCGTCACAATTAATAATACTGCGACCAGTTAAAAGTCCTAAAGCAGAGGAAACTGAAGTCGAAGAATGGCCAGCATCAAAAAAATCGTGAACACTTTCACTTTTTTTGGTAAAACCTGCAATCCCTCCCTTTTTTCTTAAGGTATCAAAAACTTGATATCTTCCAGTTAAAAGCTTGTGGGCATAACATTGGTGACTTACATCCCAAACAAAAGCATCCTTAGGACTATCAAAACTTCTATGCAAAGCAATAGTAAGCTCAACAACACCAAGGTTACTAGCAAGATGTCCACCATTTTTTCCGACTACATCAATTATTTTTTTTCGTATTTCCTTTGCAAGCAGAGGCAAATCTTTATTATCCAGATTTTTTAAATCCTCTGGATTATGTATATCAGATAAAATCGTAATCAAACTCCAGAAAATACATTAAAAAAGACCGTAGTTTATGTTGTAGCAAACAAAATCCACGGCCTTCTTCTTTGGCATAATAGTCAAAATGAGAACACATAATAACTAACTATTGAAAGAAACTATTTGCTCTTATGACGATTCTTTCTTAGCTTTTTCTTTCGCTTATGTGTAGCAATCTTTTGACGCTTTCTTTTTTTTCCGCAAGGCACAGTGGCACTCCTTATTGAAAAGTATATTCATTATCTATTAAAAAATGATTTACGTCAATAGGTATTTGAGAATCATACACTTAAAAAAGAAAGAATATGCTTTTTTATTAAATTTTCTTCAGTTGCATGAAAAAAAACTGCACCGGGAATTCCTTTAACAAAGGTATATTGCCTTTTAGCATAATGTCGTGTATTTTTTGAAATCAATTCCTCTAAAATAGTAAGTTTTTCTTCTTCACATGAAGCATTTTTTACTTCTTGTGAAAAAAATTCTTTGTAGCCAATGGCTTGCATTCCACTCATTTCTTGAGTACAACCAGAAGCTATAAGTTGCTCAACTTCTTTCATAAGACCTTGATTTAACATTTCTTTAACCCGAGTGTTAATTCTTTCGTATAAATCTTCTCGCTTACGTTGAAGAATAATTGTGCAAAAGTCGTAATCTTGTCTAACATAGTTTTTTTGCAAAAAAGAACTTAAAGGTTTTCCACTTGAAATACAAACTTCTAATGCTCGAATAATTCGGTAATTATCGTTGGGATGAATTCTTTTCGCACTTTCAGAATCTAATTCTTTAAGTTCCTGAAATAAAACATTAGAACCTTCCTTTTCTAATCGAAGTTGAAGTTTCTGTCGCAATTCTAAATCAGCTTCTGGGGTGGGTGGTAATCCACACATAAAATTACGAATATAAAATCCTGTCCCACCAAGTATAACTGGAAGTTTTCCTTTTGAATAAATTTCGGAACATAATTGGTCTGTTAATTTAACAAAATCACCTGCAGAAAATGGTTCTCTAGGATGTCTAATATCCAAAAGATGATGAGGTAGTTGTGCTAAAACCTCTCTTTTCGGTTTTGCAGTTCCAATATTCATCCCTGAATAAACTTGCATAGAATCTGCACTAATAATTTCTGCAGTACCAGCTAATTCTGAAGTTGAAGAATTTCCAAACAGATTAAGAGCTAAATCTGTTTTCCCACAGGCTGTGGGGGCAAAAATAACAAGAACCGGCGTTTTGCCGGTTCTTTGTAACAATTTATTCATAAAATTAAAAATTATTGTTCAATTCGATATTTAACTTCATCGGTGAACAACTGTTTAGCAGCAACAGAAACAACCTTTCCTTGATTTTCTTGTATTACGTCATCTCTAACCATTGAAATTTGAAAAGCTCTGCGACTAGCAGCACATGTAATTTCGTAAATATTATCTCTAAATTTGATTAACTGTTCCAAAGGAAAAATCATTATTCACCCCTTTATATATTCAAAATTCATATTAACAAAAAAAAAGCCTGAATGCATAAACAATCAGGCTATTGGGCGCTGAGAGGATCGAACTCCCGACATTTTGGGTG
>JAGAOP010000020.1 GCA_017623685.1 Spirochaetaceae bacterium | reverse complement strand
GTTCACGGATTTAGAGCAAGAATGAGTACAGCTGGTGGAAGAAAAGTTTTAGCAGCTAGAAGAGCAAAAGGAAGAAAACAGTTGTCAGCGTAGGCCGCATATATGTGGCCTTTTCTTCTATATAAAAATGGAGAATGAAACATGATTTTTTCTGAATCGTTAAAGAAAAACAAAGATTTTCAAATTGTTTATAAAAAAGGAAAATCCTATGCGAATAAGTATCTTGTTATGTATGTATTAAATAATGAAGAAAAAAAAAATCGCCTGGGAATTTCAGTCAGTAAAAAAGTTGGAAATAGTGTAGTAAGACATCGATTGACCAGATTGGTGAGAGAAAGTTATAGACTACAAGAAAGCAGATTCCAAAAGGATTAGATATCGTAGTTATTTGTAGAGCAAGTGCAAAGGGGAGAACCTATCAAGAATTGGAAAGTGCACTGATCCATTTGGGAAAACTTCATAATATTATAGATGAATGTTAATACATTCTTGGACGGAGATGTAAAATTGAAAAAAATATTGATAGGACTGATTAAGTTTTATAGAAAATATTTATCCGGGCTGAAAACAGCACCTACCTGTAAATATTACCCTACTTGTTCTGAATATGGATTGGAAGCCATTGAAAAGTATGGGGCACTAAAGGGAGGGCTTCTTGCAGTGTGGAGAATTTTACGTTGTAATCCTTTTTCTAAGGGTGGATATGATCCGGTACCTTAGCCATAACATTAATTGGAGGAAAATATATGGGAATTTTATTGACACAGAGAGACGGCTTTATTATCGGAAATATAGCAAAGCTTCTCGGATTTATCATGAACGGAATTTTCGAGGCTTTAAGTTTTATTGGAATTGAAAATATCGGTTTATGTATTGTTTTATTTACAGTTATTATTTATACACTGATGCTTCCGATGACAATCAAACAGCAGAAATCGACAAGAATTATGTCTGTTATGAATCCGGAAATTCAGGCAATTCAAAAGAAGTATGCAAACAAAAAAGACCAGGCATCGATGCTGAAGATGCAGGAAGAAACAAAACTTGTATATGAGAAATATGGAACTTCGCCAACTGGTGGATGTTTAGGTTCTATTATTCAGCTTCCCATTTTATTTGCTTTATGGCCGGTAATTCAAAATGTACCTGCTTATGTAGGTGGTTTAAAAGAAGCTTATTTGCCATTAGTTGAAAAAATTATGGCAACAGACGGTTTCCAGAAGATTATGGAAACAATCGGTTCAGCAAGTCCAATTTTAATTAGTCCGGAAAAATATGATTATACGAAAGCAAATACAATCGTAGATGTATTGTATAAATTCCAAGAATCAACTTGGGATACATTGGCTGATAAGTTTCCAAGTTTGAGTGAATTGATTTATTCGACAGAAGAAAATATTTCTCATATGAATTCCTTTTTAGGAATCAATATTGCGGAAACTCCTTCTTCTATGTTTAAGGCAGCGTTTGCAACATTTTCTGTTGGTATGATGATTGTTGCAGTTTTAATCCCTATTTTAGCAGGTGTTACACAGTGGATTAGTGCAAGAGTTGCACAAAATGCAACGAAAAATAGAAATGACAATAATAACAATGATAATGCCATGATGCAACAGATGAATATGATGCTGAAAATTATGCCACTTATCTCAGTATTTATGTGTTTTTCAATGCCTGCAGGTCTTGGTATTTACTGGATTACCAGTGCAGTTGTTAGAACAATTCAACAGATTTGTGTAAATAAACATCTTGATAAGCAATCAATCGATGATATTGTTAAGAAAAATGTAGAAAAAGCTGCAAAAAAACGTAAGAATAAAGATTCTGTTTCTTCAAGACTTGTAAATGAAATGGCTCAGATGAATACAAGAAGTATAGAGGAGCCAAAGAGAAAAACAGTATCTAATAATAATGTAGATTCTTATAAGCCAAATGCAAAACCGGGAAGTTTAGCATCTAAGGCAAATATGGTTAGTGATTTTAATAATAGAAAGAAATAGAGGTGTTTTAAATGAGCAGTATTACAGTATCAGCAAAAACAGTAAATGATGCAATTACAGAAGCAAGTATCCAGTTAGGAATCGCAAGTACAGGAATTGATTATGAAGTAATAGAAGAAGGTAGTGCTGGATTTTTAGGAATTGGAAGAAAACAGGCAGTGATCAAAGCTTGGAAAAAAGAAGAACATACGGAAGCTCCTAAAAAGGAAGTTTCTAAAAAAGAAACTCCAAAGAAAGAAACTGTAAAAAAAGAGGCTCCAAAGAAAGAATCTCCGAAAAAAGAAGTTTCTGAGAAAGAAGTAAAAGAAGAAGTTTTAACTGAACCAGTGGTTGCTAAGAAGGAAGAAAAATTGGTAGAAGTTACTTCTGAGACAAAAGAAGCTTGTGAAAAATTTTTGTATGATGTATTAAAAACAATGGGCATGGAAGTAAAAATTACTTCTGACATTGATGAAGATGGTACATTATGTATTGATATGGAAGGAGAAAATATGGGAATCCTCATTGGAAAAAGAGGAC
>JAGAOP010000019.1 GCA_017623685.1 Spirochaetaceae bacterium | reverse complement strand
TATCCAAGAAAAATACTTAATGGCTCAACGCCTGAAATGGAACTTCAAAAATATATGGGCAAAAAATTTAAGATTCCCATATAAAAAACATCATCAGTTCATTGAAACTGGCGACATTACTATTTACAAGTTACCAAAAAATTTTGACTTTTTTTTAATTTAGTAATACATTTACTTTATGTTTGAAAATATTGTATTAAAATTCGGTTTTTTGTTATTTATTTTTTCACTTTGTGGTAATTGTTTTGCAACCGTAAATAATAGTCTTATTTTATGGCAAGAATATATTTCTTTGCGAGATTGTGTATATAATAATATTTCTAATGTTTCAAATCTTTTAGAAATGTACAATAAGGCTGTTAAAGTTGCCTACGATATTTTTTCTGATGATAAATTGTTAATTGCTCTTTCACGTTGCGAGTTTATTATGGGTAGAGCTTATTTATTTGAAAATGATAAACAAAATGCTGCAAAACATTTTATTTCTGGTGCGGAATACGCTCAGAAATCTTTAGAAATAAAGGATTCTGGTATGGGAATTCTTATGTATGCTGAAAATATTTCCCAAAACTGTTTGCTCCAACCTATGACTTATGTTATAAAGTATGGTTCTAAAATTAAAGGATTGGCAAAAGAAGCCTTACAAAAAGAACCTAGTTCTGGGGCTGCCTTGTTTTTAATGAATGCCCAGTTAATTTATGCTCCAGCTCCATTTTCTAATTACAAAAAAGGTATAAAAGAATTAGAAAAAATATTAACTTTAGAAAATATTTGGCTAGAAAAAGATGATTTGTTTAACATTTTATCTACACTGGGTTTAGGATATCTTGAACTTAATGATAAAGAAAATGCTTTAGCCTATTTTAACTATGCATTAGAATTATATCCTGGAAATATTCATATTCGGAAAATAGTTGAAGAAAATTTTTCTATATAAATTGACGCTTTGTATTGAAAAATGAAATAATAGTTATTTTCCTTTTTTAGATATATCTGTTGCTTTCATTAGTCTAGCAGTTGTAATAGTCAGATTAGGATTTTTTTCTTTTAACGAGGCTATAGCCATTTCAATTTGTTGCTTTTTTTTATTCTCAGTGTCAAATAATTCACTTTGTTGGGGTAAAGAACTTTTTTCTAAATTTGTTGTACCTATTCCTAAAAGACGAATGGGTTTCCCATTATATCGCTGGTAAAATAATTTAATGGCTGTTTTATATAACATATCTGTTGAAGAAATAGGAATTGGTAATGTTTCTTGTATTGAGCAAGTTGAAAAATCCTCATATCGTATTTTCAAAAATACTGTAAAACCATTCCAACCTTCTTTTATCAATCTAAACATAACTGTATGAGCTAATTCTTGTAATGCGGTTTCTATTATGTATGTATCTACTAAGTCTTCTTTGTAAGTAGTTTCTGCACTTATGGATTTTGATTGAACCTCACTGGAAAAATTTTCTGCTTCTTGTCCTCTAACAGCTTTGTATAAAAATAATCCAGCAGCTTTTCCTAAAATACTTTCAAGTAATGGTAAGGATGCTTTTTGAATTTGTGGAACTGTGTAAAAACCAACCTTATTTAGTTTTTCCAAAGTTTTTTTTCCAATTCCCCAAATTTTATTTAATGGTAAGGTTGTAATAAAATCTAATTCAGAATTTTCTTTAACGTAAAAAAAACCATCTGGTTTTGACATACCAGAAGCAATTTTTGCCACATATCTATTGCTTGCTAATCCCATGGAAACAGTTAAACCTGTTTTTTCTTTTATTTTTGCTTTTATTGTAAAAGCGGTCTTTTCTGGAGGACCAAAAAGTTTTTCGGTTCCACTTAAATCTATAAAGGCTTCGTCTACGGACATTTGTTTTACATCTGGAGAAAAATCAAAAAAAACATTCATTACTTCACTAGATTTTTCATGGTACCTTTTCATCCTAGGAACAAGAAATATACCTTGTGGGCAAAGTTTATAGGCTTTATCAATGGGCATGGCAGAATGAACTCCGAAACTTCTTGCTTCGTAGGAACAAGTTGAAACAACGCCTCGGTTAGTTCCAGGTAAGGCACCCACAATAACAGGTTTCCCTTTTAAATCAGGGTTATCTAATTGTTCGACAGAGGCAAAAAAAGCATCTAAATCCACATGAAGATACATTATTCCTCCGTCAAACGTGTTTCTTGAAAGCTTACAGTACAAGTTCTAGTTACTTTTGCTGCAGTTGTTTCATCTAACTGTACAAATATAGTGGCGATAAGAATTTGTTCTTTGTTGCTTTTTGTCGTGTAAAAAAAAGATGTTTTATTTTCAGGGTCGTAGGGTAAGGAAAAAACTGCCTTTGCAACTTCTTCTTTTGTAATGATTTCGTAAGGAAAGGTAGAACTATATATGGGTAACCCATCTTTAGAAGAAATTTCAACTTGATATTTTAAAACAGGTATTTTTGAATCAATAAAAACCTGTATATCTCTTAAATCAAGGTAATCATTCTGTTTTATGTATAATTCCACAGGCAAATCTTCTTTTTCTATTACTTGTAAAGTTGTTTTATTTATAAAATTTTTAAAATTTGTGTTAGAATCTTTTTTAGGAGTAGCAAAAGCAGAAGTAAATATTAAAAGTAGGATTAGTGCTAACATAATTCCCAAAAGGAAAATTGTGGCTAGTCCATATATCTTAAAAGAAGAGAAATTTTTGCTTTTTCCTAAAACATTAAGTCTTATCAATATTCTAAGCCACATTATTTGAAAGGGTAGAATTATACAGGCATATAGAATATTATACCCAAAATTTCCAATTAATAATGGAGTGATTTTTTCTGGCTCTCCATTTTGCCATATGATTAAAATATAAGGGGCAAAAGGTAAAAGCATTAACAAAGTTGATATAAAAAGTGGAATTGTTCTTTTAGAAATATGACTGAAGTAAATTATTATATATTCAATAAGGAATACTATTAATAGAATTATATCAATCATTGTAAAAACAAAGATATTAAGAATTGAAATTAACGAAAGTAAATACCCATATACAACCTGAGACATGGGAATACCAAAATGTACAAGGATAGAAAAGGAAAAGGAAACCACAAGGAAAGAAAAAAAGGTTTTTATCGAAATAATAAAAAAAGGTGAAAGGGGAATATGTTTATTTATTCCCATTGCAATTAATTGCCCAATATAAAGAGAAAATGAGGAAACAAGTATTGTTATGGGAATAAGATACCATATTCGTAAAAAATCTTGTTGTTTGGACAAAGCATTTTTTTTGAACAAGGAAAAACCACTGGCAACAAATAAAACAATGGTAGCAATTAATAAATAAATCACTAAAAGAGTTCTTTCGCTAATCCAAATGTTTTTACTATTCAAAAAAGAAAAAAAGATATAGTTTGAATTATTTTCTAAATCTTTTTCTCCGACAGAAAAGTTTAAGATTAGAGTTTTAAGCCCTTCACATACAGTTTTTATGTGTTGATTATTTGCAGGGTCAAACTGAATTCCAAAAGAAGGGATTCCTTGTTTGAAAAAATAGGATATCCGACTATCCCTGGGATTTAGATTTAATCTATATGTTATTAGTGAGCTAAAAGATAAGTTTATAGGAGTTTGTTTTAATAACCACTGTGGAGTTATGTTTCCCTCTGAACCAAAGACAACAGAAACTTCTTCTGGTGTAGTTTTTGAAGGTGGCATTAAAAGAACTGCAGCCATATTTTCTGTAGATTTATTTAAAAATGCAACTGTGCCATAAGGAATGTTATTTGTATATTCTTCTGGTAACCTAGAAAATTCATCTGCTTGAAAAAGAAATAAAACATTTACTGGTAAAACTGATTCACTTAGTTCTTGAATTAAACTTATAAGGGTTTCTTTTATGGGTAAAGCTATTTCTTGAGGTATTGCAATGGTTAAAGTATATTCTTTGCTAACTGAAGTTGAATTAGAATTTACCGATATTAATATAGAGTAGGGAAACTGTCCATCTCCACCAACAATAACCTGTTGCATTTGTGGTGACAAATTGGCAGCTTCAAAAGAGGTAAATAGATTATTCGACAAGATAATTCCTTCAGAGGATTGTGACAGTATGAGTGTCGGAAGTAAAATAAAGACGAAACAAAGAAATATTACCTTCCGATTAAACAAAATCATACAATAAGAATATAATATTTTCTATTTACAATTCAAGTCCCTTCGTATATAATAACTATAATCTGGAGATTTTCAATGAGCGGAAATGAAAAAAAGACATTGCTTAATTTGCCTTTGAAAGTAATATTAACAGAAGAAGGTTCATCATATTTTATACAGAATAAAAAAAAGCTTCTGCGCATCAAATTGGCGGATAATGTGGAAGAATATGGTATTTCTATGGATACCTTTGCTCCCCAATCTATCCAAAAGATGATTCTTACAGATTATATTTCTAAGATTGAAATTTCAATGTCGGAATTTGGGTCTTCTAGACAAGAAGTTATGGATTTATCGAAACTTATTGTTTTTTCATTATTGTACAAACAATTTGATCGAGAAATATTTGTGGCTTTAACAGATTCTGATTGTGTTAGAAAACATAACCGTGCAAATCCATCTCAGCTAATTGACGAACGGACAAAAATGAGTGATGCACAGTTGCGTTCAAGAATGGTAAATATGGATTCTACCATTGCAAAAGCAAGAAAACAAATCCTAGATCCTTTGTGGGAAGCTATTCTAAAAAACCCTGAATTTACTCCAGAAGAAAAAAATGTTCAGTTGCTTATGACAGAAAAATTCTTAAACCGAATGAGTTTGTTAAACTGGTTTATTATAACTAAGTTTTTTAACAAACCTGGATTTGAAGAAATATTATCTCGTATCCGAACTATTTTGAACTCTTACACAGAAAAAAGTAAGGTTGCAGAATACATTTCGGTTATGGTTATGGAATTAGCACTTAATAGTGAAAATACCAATATGCGTAAAGAAGCTAGAATTATGTATCGAGGTATTGAAGAAGTTGATTCTTTGATATATGATCCAGAAATTCGTATGCGTATTATTAAAGAAATGCAGCGTAACCACGAATTAGTATTCCTTTCCTGGAAATTAGGTGGTGGTTCTACTTCAATTGGTAAGCAAGGTCGTTTGCAAATAACCCTTTATAACAAAGACGATGAGTTTCAGGAAGTAAAAGAAAATATTGAAACAAAAAAATCAGCAGACTTAAATAAGCGTTCTTTGATTGACTTTTATAGGGATTTGCCAGAAGGTCAGGAAGGAACAGATTTAGGTTTGTATTATTTGTCTTATCTTGACGAAGCTTGTAAAAAGGTAAACGTTAAATTTGAATCTTTGGTAAATCAATATGCCGCAAGTGACTTGACCGTTATTACTCTTATATTTAATTTTTAGACGGAAGGATTTGTTTTTGCGTCGAAGTTTATATGTAACAGTAATATTGTTTTCCTTGTTATTAACTAGTTGTTCTGATTCAGTTCCTAGTATTACAGAAGTATCTTCTTCTGTGGTTTTAGATTTTTATTCAAGCCAGGATTTTCCTTCTAATCGCTTATCAATATTTGTTAAGACTTCTTCAGAAATTGGTCGTGTTTCTCATATTCAAGTGAAGCACATAGAATCTGGAATAGTTTGGGATATTAATGATCCAATGATTTTAACCGGTGGGAGTAATAACTATAGGGCAGGGTCTCCGTTTTTAGTTCCCCCTTATTACGGGAATATTCCACAGGGAGCTTATAGTTTGCTTTACACTGATATGTCAGGGCGTACTGTAGAATATGGTTTTAGCGTACATTATGAGTCTGAGCTTTTAGAACTAAAAGTGCAAGAATTACCAGATGTAGTAAAACATTTACCAGTAGTAAAAAAAATTGCCATTTATGAACAGCCAGGTGGTAAGGGTAAAATAATTTATTATGGCGATATAAAAGATGACTGGAAGGATTCTTCAAAAATCCTAAATGATTATAACGGGGCATCTTCTGTTCGTGAATGTTTAGAAATTTCTTCAAAAGCAGTTTTATGTTTGTTTCCACCAAAAGACATAAAATAAAAGGTAAGGAGTGTGGATGGATTATTCCAGCGAAGGGGATTCCCCAGAGTTTTATAGAAGAATTAAAACCTTTGTTTTAAGAGCTGGTCGTATGACGCAAACCCAAAGGCGTGATTACGAAGAACTTTCTGGTAGGTGGTGTTTGCCATATTCAGACAAAGAACTAAACTATACAGAGATTTTTTCTAATACAAACCCTGTGGTGGTTGAAATCGGTTTTGGAATGGGAAAGGCAACTGCAATAATTGCAGAAGAAAACCCTAATATTAATTATATTGGAATAGAGGTTCACAAACCTGGGGTAGGAAAACTTCTTGGCGAAATTCGCCGTAGGAATCTTCAAAATATTTTTATTATTGAATTCGATGCATTAGAGGTGTTAGAAAAAATGATACCGGATCAGTCTGTTTCTGCCTTTCATGTTTTTTTTCCAGATCCTTGGCCTAAAAAGAAACACCATAAACGCCGTCTTATGCAAAGACCACATACAGATTTGTTAGCAAAAAAACTTATGCCAAAGGGTTATATTTATATGGCAACAGACTGGGAGCCATATGGAGAATTTGCATTAGAACAACTTTCTTCCACACCCTTATTGGAAAACAAATATTCAAACTATGCTGTTCACCAAGAATGGCGGCCAGAAACTCGTTTTGAAGAAAAAGGAAAAGAAGCTTCTAGGGAAATTAAAGAACTATATTTCGTCAAAACAAATAAGTAGGTGTAGCAATGGATTTGTTTCAGCAAGCACGAGTTGATGAATTAGAAAAATTAATTAAAACTTATCAAGATTCTTATTACAACGGTGAAGGAGAAATCTCTGATGAAGAATTTGATAAACTTTGGGATGAATTAAAATCCCTTGACCCTAATAACCCTGTGCTACAAAAAGTTGGAGCTGATTCTGGAAATTTTCCAAAGGCAAAACATCGAATTCCTATGGGTAGCCAGGATAAAGCTGCTAGTCCAGATGAATTTATGGTTTGGGCAAAAAAAAATCCCTTTGAAGAATATATTGTTGAATATAAACTTGACGGAGCTAGTATAGAACTTCAATACGACAATGGAATTTTTGTGCGAGCTGTTACTAGAGGTAACGGTATACAAGGGGACGACATAACTGCAAATGCCACCAAGATGAAAGGTGTTCTTCCTAATTTAACAATAAATGGTCAGTTGCAAAATTTTACTGGAGGAATTAGGGGCGAAGTAATAATGACCCATCAAGTTCATCAAGAACTGTATTTTGATAAGGCAAATTGTCGAAATGCTGCTAATGGACTTATGAAGCGAAAGGATGGAAACGGTAGCCAACATCTTTGCGTAATTTGTTACGATGCATCCTTTGAAAATCACGATTTTACTAATGAAAAAGAAAAAATTAATTGGCTAAAGGAATGTGGTTTTGATACAGTTTCTATAGAATTGTGTTATTCTCCAGAAGAAGTTATTTCTTATCGTGCAAAAGTAATGGAAGAAAGAGAAAAGTTGCCCTTTGACATAGATGGCTTAGTTATAAAAGGTTTAGTAATTGACAAAGAAGACTTAGCACGAACACGTCCAGAAAAGCAAATTGCTTTTAAATTCAGTTTAGAAGAGGCAGTTTCTATTCTTCGTGAAGTTGAATGGAGTGAATCTGGTGCCACATATACACCAGTTGCAATTTTTGATTCAGTTCAGTTAGCAGGAACAACAGTAAAAAGGGCAAGTCTAGTAAATCCTAATACAATTCGCAACTTAGGAATTCGTATAGGAAGTCATATTGTTGTTACAAAACGTGGGGAAATTATTCCCAAGATAGAAGGGGTAATTCCTACAGAAGACAAAACTGAGCAGACAAAAGAAATATTTTTTCCAAAAAATTGTACAGCTTGTTCTTCTGAACTTATTGATGAAGGAACAAGACTTTATTGTCCAAATAAAAAATGTTCTAAAAGAATTCTTCATCGATTAGAAAAATGGATTTCTGTTTTAGATATTCGGGATTTTGGCGTAACTTTAATAGGTTCTTTGTTTGAAGCTGGAAAAGTTTCTTCTGTTTTAGATTTATACAAGCTAACTGAAGAGGATTTAACTCCCTTCTTTTTAACTGAAAAAAGCCTTTCTCAAGAAAAAAAATCTTTGGGTGCCGAAAAAGTTATAAAATCCCTTTACCGAAAAAATCAAGTTAGCCTTTCTGCTTTTATTGCAGGCTTTGATATTGAAGGTATTGGTGAAACTTTGGTGGAAAAACTAGTTGACGCAGGTTATTCTTCGTTAGAAAAGTTGTTAGCTGCAAAAGAAAGTGAAATTGCAGACGTAAATGGCTTTGGTGACATTATGGCTTCTGTTTTAGTTCAGGGACTTGCAGAAAATTCCTACGAAATGAAGGAATTATTAAACACTGGACATATTTCAATTAAAGAGGCAAAAGAAGGCTCTTTAACAGGCAAGAGTTTTTGCTTTACTGGAGAATTATCAATTAAGCGTTCTAAAGCAGAACTTATGGTAAAAGAGGCAGGAGGTAGTGTAAAATCCTCTGTGGTTAAAGGTTTATCATACCTAGTTACTAATGATACTAGCTCTGGTTCTTCAAAAAATAAAAAAGCTGCAAGTCTAGGAATTCCTGTAATCGATGAAAAAACCTGTATGGCTTTTTTTGAATAAAATTCAGGGGAATTATTGGGTTTTTATAATTCCATGTTTATCCTTAATAAAAAAATTTTTGCAACACCACAATGTAGCCCTAGAAAATGCATTACCAAATGTAACCACGGCGACTGTTTCAGTATTTTTAGGCTACCTTAAAAATACCGAAAGTTATAATTTTTCTATAATTTTGTATACTGCACGACTTGTGTCTGGTGAAAGGTTTTCTAATCTTTGGATTAAGGGATAGTATTTATTGAATAATATTTTTTTTTCTTCTTTATCAGTAGTATCTGCAGAAAAAAATGAAGATTTATTATAATCAGATTCAAGAAGTTTTTCTAAAGGAACATCCAATACTTTTGATATTCTTAATGCAATGTCTGCCGCAGGCATTCCGTCTCGTTTTAAGCCATTAGAAATTGTATGTACAGAAAAGGAAGCAGCTGATGCTAGTTCTTTTCGAGAAATGCCTTTATATTCCCGTTCTTCTTCTACATTATGCCAAAAACCCATAAAAAATATATATCACAAAAGTAATAAATAATTTTGTATAATATTTTACTTGTAATATTATTTATTTGGTTTATAATGAAATAAATTACATTTGTAATAAAATTGGAATAAAGGAAGGGAAATATGCAACTGCGGCTCGATTGTGGTGGTAAAAGATGAAGTGCCATATGCAAAAGCCGGCGTTGTAGCGGTAAAACTTACAGTTGTAAATGCAATACGGGCGGCATTGTGGTGGTAAAAGTTCTAGTGGCATATGCAACCCGCGGCTCGATTGTGGTGGTAAAAGTTCTAGTGCCATATGCAAAAGCCGGCGTTGTAGCGGTAAAACTTACAGTTGCAAATGCAACACGGGCGGCCATGGTGGCGTAGATATAACAGAAATTAAGTAGTAATTTCGAATTCCTGTGGCAACAAAAAAATAGGTTTGCAAAGCGGGACGTGGCATGAAAAAGTTCCAGTGCCATATGCAACTGCGGCTCGATTGTGGTGGAAAAAGTTCCAGTGCCATATGCAACCCTCGGCCATGGTGGCGTATATATAACAGAAATTACGTAGTAATTTCGAATCCCTGTGGCAACAAAAAAAAGAGGTTTGCAAAGCGAGACGTGGCATGAAAAAGTTCCAGTGCCATATGCAACACGGGCGGCCATGGTGGCGTTGATATAACAGAAATTGTGTTAGCAATTTCGAATCTGTGTGGCAACAAAAAAAAGAGGTTTGCAAAGCGGGACCTGTGGCATGAAAAAGTTGCATTTTAATATGCAACTGCAGCTCGATTGTGGTGGAAAAAGATGAAGGAAAAAATAAATGCTTTTTTTAGTACAGGAGGAAAAATTATGAAAAAGGCAAAGTGGATTGTAGCGGTACTATTAGTTACAAGTATATTGTTTTGTGTAGTAGGATGTAAAAATACCGCTGGAGACGAAAGTGGAAAGGGCGGTAATGGCGGAACACAAGAACCTATTATTCCAGAAGGCTTTGTATTGGTGAAAGGAGGTACGGTAGTAGGTGCAGCTTCCACAAACAATTTTGCAGGTGTATTTATAGAAGGGCGAACAGTAACCTTAAGTGATTTTTACATGGGAAAATACGAAGTAACTCAAGCTGAATACGCAAGTGTAATGGCAAACCAAAAAGTAACAGTAGGTGGAACAGAATACACCTTAGAAAGTAACCCATCATACTGTACAGCAGATAGTGAAGAATACACATTATTTAGTGGAGATGAACAAGGTAAACGCCCAGTAGAAAGTGTAACTTGGTATGACGCAGTATGGTACTGTAATGCCTTAAGCGAAAAGGAAGGCTTAACAAAAGCATATAATATTGAAGTTACACAAGTTAAACAAGCAAGTGGAAAAACAGGATATTATATATGTGGTGCAAATGTAACACTAAACAAAAATGCAACAGGTTACCGCTTACCAACAGAAGCAGAATGGGAATTCGCAGCTAGAGGTGGAGATCCAACAAAAGAAGATTGGAACTATGTGTTTAGTGGAGCAGACGCAGCAGAAGGTGTATCATATAGTTCATCTAAAATTTCCGGCTTAGACAGTGTAGGTTGGTATTTGTATAACAGTATAAATGGAACAACAGGAGATACATCACCTTCAAGTGGTAATCAAGGATACGGAACCCACCAAGTAGGTAAGAAAGCCCCTAACAGACTAGGCTTATACGACATGAGTGGAAATGTTTATGAATGGTGCTATGATTGTTATGGAACAGTAGATAATGAAACACCAGTTGACGGTACAACGTCGGGGTCGTACCGCGTTAATCGCGGTGGTGGTTGGAACGGTTACGCTGGCAACGCGTCGGTTTCTTTCCGTAGCAGCTACGGCGTCCCGTATTTCCGCGACGGCGTTCTTGGTTTCCGTGTTGTGCGTTCAGCAAACTAGCGTTTGCTAGGCTCTGGAAGGAAATTCTTATATTACAATCGGTCATCCATGACCTACTAAATGCTTTAAAAGCAGTTAGTATAAAAGTCGCCCGTAAGGGCGACTATCTATAGCAGTAAACTAAGAAGAACATTTTTTTCTTATAATTTATTATTCAATTAGTTAAAAAAAGGAAAATCCCCAGTAAAAAAGTCTGGATTTACTGCTTCTCCGTTTAGTCTTACTTCCCAGTGCAAGTGGGGGCCTGTGGCAAGTCCAGTTGCTCCTGAAAATCCTATTTGTTTTTCTTGTTCCACAAAGTCTCCAACTTCAACTAGTAAAGAATCCATGTGGTAATAAAGGCTATATAAACCTGGTAGGTGTTCAATTACAACTGTCCAACCTGTAGAAATTCTATTTTCAGCCATTACAACTCGACCTTTTCCACAGGAAAAAACAGGTGTTCCTGTAGGAATACCAAAATCAATTCCGTAGTGCAAACTTGTTGAACTTTTACCATTGGAGTAGGCATATACTCTTCTGTCTCCAAAAAAAGAAGTTCTACGACTTTCTGTTGTAGGAAGTGAAAAAGGCTTAGTTTGATAAATTGCTTCTTGGTTTATAGAAAAAAGAATATTGTTTAGTTTATTGATTTGGTTCATTTTAGTAGAGCTGGTATCTGTTCTTATGCTTGTATTGGATTCATTTAGTTCAATGGTTTCGCTAATAAATTCCTTGGGTTTTACTTCTATAGGTAGGTTGAATTTGTAAAAATCTCTTCCGTAGGCACTGTACATAATCGTAAGTTCATAATTGCCTTTTTCTTGCCAGGTGGAAATAGGAATCATTCCCAACATATCAATAGTAACATTTCCATTTTGCTTAATTTTAGAAGAATTTAATGTAAAAAAATCAGCTTTTCGCTTTTCTCCAAACAATAAAACTGCTTGAGTTCTAGAATATGGTTCTTTGCTAATTTTTCTAGAAGGAGAAAATTCTATTCTGACGCATATTGCATCCCCTGGGTGCACTGTATTTGTATAAGATACATAAATTGAATATTCTTCTCCTGTAAAAACAGCGGTGGCAGGTTCTGGAAAAGTATTTTCGTTAGTTTTTTTTTCTGCAGAAAAAAGCAATGCTGTTGAAACAAAACAAATTAAAAGTGAAAAAAGAAATTTAAGAAATTTGATATTCATAATAAAATATTATAACTATTATTAACTAATACTGCAACTATAAAAAATAGGTATTGACACTTTTTTTTCTTCTTGATATATTACTATTACATTCAGTAATGAATGGCGGGCTACTAGCTCAGTAGGTAGAGCAACGCCCTTTTAAGGCGTGGGTCACTGGTTCGAATCCAGTGTAGCTCAATAATAAAATAACATTTGGTTAATTAACCAAATGTTATTTTTTTTATATTTAGTTTTCATTCAGTTAGGGTATCCAAATGAAACCCAATAACAAATTCACTCAAGTTATAATTATTCAGCCACCTTTAGTTCAATTAAACACCCCATATCCTTCCGGTGCATATTTACAAAGTTTTTTTAAAAAATTAGCTTTAAACAATCCTGAATATAAAATTGATTCAGTAAATTGGATTGACGGAAGTAACGAATTATATCATAAAATTTTTTCTAGGGAATCCATTGCAAAGATTTTTTCTTTAACTGAAACCAAGGCAAAAAAATTAATAAATGATTCTTTTCAAGAAAATATTTCTTTTAATTTAAAGCGTTTTTTATCCCAACAGGATTCATGGATTAGATGGTTGCCTGTTGCAAAGGATATTTTACATGGTAAAAATTTAGAACTTAGACAAGAATTTATAATGTCCCCCAGTGTGCCTCGTGGGCAGCGAATGGAAAATTACCTTGTTCAGTTGAATAGAAATCCCAGTGTGGACGATGCAAGAATTTTAGCAACTTTTATGTTCCTAGATTTTTCCGATTACATTACCACAGTTTTTGATTCTTCCTTTGGTTTTGTTCGCTACAATGAATCTCTTTCAGAAAGTATAAATGATATTCAATTTGTGGAAAATTCCTTAAAAGCCCCGATTTTAACTCAGTTTTATAAACCCTTACTAGAAGAAAAACTATCTTCTTTTGCTACAGTTGATAAAATTTTAATTTGTATTAGTTGTCCCTTTCCTGGAACTTTAGCTGGAGCCCTTATTTCTGGAAAAATAGCAAAGGATTTGTTTGGTACAAGAGCCTTTGTTGTAATGGGTGGAGGATATGTAAACACAGAACTTAGAGATACAAAAAATCTATTCTTAGAAAAATATATTGACGCTTTAAGTTATGATAGAGGCTATGGTTCTTATATTGATTTATTCAATCATCAAAAAAATGACTTTTGGGATAAATCTTCTTTGTTTGAATCCTCTAGTGAAATCTATAAAATGAAACTTTTTTCTGATGGAAAAATTCTTTTCCCTGTAGATGCAGAAAAAAAAGGTGAATCTAATATTGCACAGTTAGAAGATGAATATACTTGTAGCCTTGTTCCAGATTATACAGGAATTGAACCTTCTAAGTATCCTATTTTGGCTAGCAATTCTAATCCTATGGAAAGAATGTGGGCAGAAGGAACTTGGCTTAAAGCATATTTAGCTCACGGTTGCTATTGGCATAGATGTGGTTTTTGTGATACCTCTTTGGATTATGTTTGCTCCTACAAGCGAGTTAATGTGGAAAAACTACACAAAGGTCTTTATGAACAAGGAAAAAAATTAGGTGTAGCAGGTGTTCATCTAGTGGACGAAGCAGCTCCACCTGTTGCTTTAAAAGATTTTGCTTTATTAAATCTTAAAGAATCAAAACCTCTGTCTTTTTGGGGCAATATACGGTTTGAAAAATCCTTTAACCGTGATTTAGCGGATTTTCTTGCCCATGGAGGTTTAACAGGAGTTTCCGGTGGAATTGAAATAGCCTGTGGAATAGGATTAGATTCAATTTGCAAAGGGATAGACATTGATACAATTGTTTCAGCTTGTGCAGCTTTTAAAGAAGCTGGAATATTGACTCATGCATATATGATTTATGGTTATTGGCTTGAAACAGAACAAATTTTAGTTGATTCAATGGAAACCTTGCGACAATTTTTTCAAGAAGGATTATTAGATAGTGCTTTTTGGCATAAATTTGTATTAACAAAACATTCTACTGTATTTAAAGAATATTTGTCTGGCAAACATCCTGAATTAAATCCCCTTGCCTTAGACGGATCAATAATCCCTCAAAATAAACCTTTTAATTTACAAGAAAATTTTGCGGGTAACGATATTGCTTTTTTAGGGCAAGAAAAAAGTATTCGCTACGGAAAGGGCTTAAATATAGCTTTGGAAAACTGGATGAATGGCAGAGCCTTATCTAAACCAGTTCGCAACTGGTTTGATTTTCCTTTGCCAAAGCCAACTATTCCTGGGGATTATATTAAAAAATCTATTGCTAAATACGAAAATTGTAGAAACAAGGATTTTTCTGATTACAAAGATTTTATTTTTAGAAAAGGCAAGGGATATTACTGGCTTGGTGGAAGAATACTTGTGCAAGGAAAATCACAGTTTTCCTGGACTTACATGGGTGAACTTTTAGAATATAATCTACCTAAAAAAAATCAAAATGCCAAAATTATTGAATTAATGGACGCATTTTATGCATTGCGACCAAATGCTTCAACAGAAGAAAGAACTAAAGCCCTAGATTGTCTTATTGCTGGAATTGATGAGACTATTTATAAGGCAGTAAGAGGTCAGGGTTTATGCAAGGTTTAGACTTTTTTCTTTTTTGGCATACTTAAAAATTATCGAATTCTCTACAGTTCTTGACACTTTTCCTTTTTTCATTCATCATAAAATCATGAAAAATATGTCGTTGACTAGAAGTTATTTGGAAACTTTACCATCTGCCGATTTATTAAGTATTGCTGATGAATTAGGTATTGATATTCCTGAAAATCTTAATAGACGTTTTATAATCGGTGAACTTTTAGAAATGGCAGAAGACTTGAACCGTGAAACTGTTCTTGAGCCAATGAACGAAGAAACTGACGACATAAAACCCTTGTCTGTTTTGCCAAAAACCTATAACGAAACCCAAATTTCGATAGTTTTACGAAATCCAGTGTGGGCCTTTGTTTATTGGGATATAAATGAAACTGAATTAGAAGAACTAGAACTTTCCCTTGATTTTGTTTCATTAAATCTACGCATTTCTATGTTTAAAAAAGATGATTCTCCTAAGGGGATGGAATTATTAGATTTTTTTGACATAACAGTAAATTGTACTTGTAGAGAGCAATATGTACTACTTCCTATTGGGGGGCAGCTAGTAAAAGTTGATTTAATTGCAGAGTTTGCAAACTCATCCCAACGTATTTTAGCTTCATCAAGAAAACTTAATATTCCTATAATGGACAAAAGATTGGCTGAACCTTTTGTGGATACTCGATTTTCTCCAATTTTAAAGTTATCTGGTTTGCAAAATTTGCTAAAAACCCATTATGCAAATCACAGACAGTCTTTTATATAACAAATGGAAGTAAATAAATGGCAAAAAAATCATTGATAATTACAATTATTTTACATAAAGGATATTTCAAGACTCCAGATTCAGATAAAGACAAGGTTGTAGAAAAAGAACTTTTGTTTTCTGCAATAACGGATACATATATTCCCTTGTTGAACTTATTTGAAAAATTAGATGAAGATTCCGTGCCATTTAAATTAGCAATGGTTATTTCTCCTACATTATGTTCCCAGTTAGCAGACTATGATTTACAAGCCAGATATGTAAAATGGCTAGAAAGTCAAATTGCTCTAGGTGAAAGAGAAGTTTCTAATTGCAAATTATCAGATTTAAGAAAGCAACAGGCAGAAAAATCCCTAAAGTATTTCAAAAAAACATATGACGACTATGTTAATGTTTATAAATTCGATTTAATTTCCGCTTTTAAGTATTATGCAGATCGTGGAACCATTGAATTTTTGGCAACAGCTGGAACTTTTGCCTTTTTGCCACATTATACTCAGTATACAGAAGCTTTAAATGCTCAAATAGAAGCAGGGCTTTATTCCCACAAGCAATTTTTTGGACTTGTACCAGACGGATTTTGGTTACCTGCCATGGGATATGTGGAAGGTTTAGATAAGATTATTAAAGATTATGGCTTTTCCTACACAGTTCTTGATACCCACGGTTTATTATTTGCAAATCCTCTTCCAAACAAAGGAATTTTTTCCCCTGTTAGATGTCCCAGTGGCTTATTTGCTTTTGCTAGAGATTTTTCGATAGAAGAAAAAATCACTGGAGAAAAGGGTTTTATAAATACAGATGTATATCGTAACCAAAACCGAGATTTAGCTTTTGAAGCAGATATTTCTGAATTACCAGAAGTTTTAACATCAGACGGAAAAAGAATTTCAAGTGGATATAAATATTGGAAAAATACATCTGTTGACGGAAATGATTGGTATGATGAAAATGCAGCAGAAAAAGCTATAAAAGCTCAAGCAGAGGATTTTGTTGCTGAATGTCAAAAAAAATTAAATGCAGCTTGTGATTTTTTAGAAACTTCAGATTTATCTTTAACATGTACCCTCGATGGACAATTATTTGGGCAACGGTGGCATGAAGGGGTAGATTGGATAGAACAAGTAATACGTTTAATTGCAAATAATCAGGATATGGAACTTTCAGTTTTTTCTGCTTATACAAAGGATAAAAATTCCCTTCAAGAAATTAAGCCTTTTATGTCTTCTTGTGAAGGTACTGGTTATGGCGAAAACTTTTTAGATACTTCTAATAGTTGGATGCTACGGTATTCTCATAAAGCTTGTGAAAGAATGGTATATTTGGTTGAACGTTTTCCTGATGATACAGGATTAAAGGCTCGAGTTTTGAATATGGCAGCAAAAGAGGTTCTTCTTTCACAGTCCTTTGATTGGGCGAAAATGTTGCAAGAAAAAAATTATCCTGAATATGCCGAAACTCAGTTTAAGAAAAATATTCTTTCTTTTACCACAGTTTATGATTCCCTTGGTGCTAACACTATAAGTACAGAATGGCTTACAAAGTTAGAGCAAGAACATTCTTTATTTTCTTGGATGAACTATCACATCTTTAGCGAAAAAAAATAGCTTTAGGTTTCAAATTTATATTTTTAAGATTTTATGGCTGTTTCAAAGGATAATTGACTAAATCCTATGAAACCCTATAAAATAATACAAATCTTTAATTTAAGTGGTGTAATAAAATGAATAGACGACTTATTACTTCTGCATTACCATATGTAAACAATATTCCTCATTTAGGTAATCTAATTCAAGTGCTTTCAGCAGATGTTTTTGCACGCTTTTGTCGTAGCCGAGGGTATGATACTGTGTATGTTTGTGGTACAGATGAATATGGTACAGCAACAGAAACAAAGGCTTTAGAAGAAAAAAAAACACCTAGAGAATTATGCGACTATTATCATGCAATTCACTCAGATATTTATAAATGGTTTGGTATCGCATTTGACCATTTCGGAAGAACTTCAACACCTCAGCAAACTGAAATAGTTCAGCAGTTGTTTTTAGATTTAGATAGCAAAGGCTTTATTAAAGAAAATACAATCGAGCAACTTTATTGTCCCGATTGTGGCAGGTTTTTAGCAGATAGATTTGTTCGAGGAATTTGTCCACACTGTGGTTCAGATGATGCCCGTGGTGACCAATGTGAAAAATGTGGTAAACTTTTAGAACCAACTGAATTAAAATCGCCAAGATGTTCAACTTGTGGCAATACTCCACATATTAAATCTACAAAACATCTTTATATTGATTTACCCAGTATTCAAAAGGAATATGGTCCTTGGATGGAAAAGGCTAGCCAAGAAGGTAAATGGGCAAAAAATGCAATTCAAATGACACAGGCTTGGATTCGAGATGGATTACACGAAAGAGCCATTACTCGTGACTTAAAATGGGGAATTCCTGTTCCTAAGGCTGGATTTGAAGACAAGGTGTTTTATGTTTGGTTTGATGCACCTATTGGATACATTTCAATTACAAAGGCTTTAGAAGATAAATTAAAGGCCAGTGGCGAAACAGATTTTGATTGGAAAGCATGGTGGCTTCCAAGTGAATCTGATTCCCCAAAGGCAAAAATTCCTGTGGATTTATTTCAGTTTATCGGAAAAGACAATATTCCTTTCCATACAGTAATTTTTCCTTCTACATTAATTGGTTCAGGACGAGATTGGACTAAATTGTATCATATGTCCAGTACAGAATATCTAAATTATGAATCTGGTAAATTCTCTAAATCCAAGGGGGTTGGGGTTTTTGGTAATGATGCTAAAGAGTCTGGTATTCCAGCAGATGCATGGCGTTTTTATATTTTTTATAATCGCCCAGAAAAATCTGATACCCAGTTTTTATGGAATGATTTTCAAGAAAAATACAATGGAGAATTAATCGGTAATTTAGGAAACTTGGTTAATAGAACTTTAACCTTTGTTTCAAGATATTACGAAGGAAAAATTCCACAAGGAAAAATAGACGAAGAACTTTGGAAAGAGGTTAAAGCAGGGGAAGCAAAGGTAACAGAAAGTTTAGAGTGGGCAGATTTAAAAGATGCTTTCCATCAGATTTTTGCAATTTCATCTATTGCAAATAAGGCATTTCAAGATGGAGAGCCATGGAAAACTCGAACCACTGATCCTGAAAAAGCAAGTAATTTAATTTACAACCTTTGCTATATTATTAAAGATCTTATGATTATGGCTCATCCATATATGCCTCAGTATACAAAAAAAGTTATGTCTTATTTTGGGAAAACTCTTGCCGACCCAGTAATCGGTTGTCCTGCTTTAGAGAATAGTTTAGCTTGGTCAGATTTAGCAACTTTTGAAGGCTTAGAAATTGTTAATCCCCCAGAAATATACTTTAGTACTATGGATAGCAAAACCATAGATTCTTATCGTAGCCGATATGCTGGAAGTCAAAAAGATAGAACTGAGGGAAAAGAAAAAAAGACTGTGACAAAGGAAAAAAAAGTTCAGCAAAAGGAAATTGAAAAAGCTGCTGACCCAGTTGCTCACTTTAACCAATATATTGCTTTAAAGACAGCAAAAATTGTTAAGGTAGATAAACACCCAGAAGCAGATAAACTTTATATCGAAACCTTAGATGATGGTTCAGGAAGTGAAAGAGTAATTCTTTCTGGGTTAGTTCCATATCTAAAAGCAGAAGAACTTTTAGGTAAAACTGTTGTAATAGTAGATAATCTTAAACCTAGAAAAATGCGTGGTATCGAAAGCCGAGGAATGCTTTTAGCAGCAGATTATAAAGACCCAGATGGAAAAGACTGCGTAGAAGTTTTGGATTGTCCTTGGACAAAACCTGGAACTCCTGTGGTGTTAAAAGGTGCTGCTATAGATGCTGAAAAACCCATAGAAATAGAGGCTGATACATTTTTTGCAATAGATATTGAAGTAAAGAATAATGTAGTCTGTGTAGGAGGTATTCCTCTTGTTGCTGATGGAAAAGAAATAAGGACTGAAAACACTGTAAATGGTGGAGTGCATTAATTCGTGAAGGTAGAACAAATTCAAGAGGCAGAAACAAGCCAAAAAGGGTTTTTAAGTCCTTTAAGAAATCAGCCTCCTTTTTTGCAAAGTTTTTTTTGGGCGAAATTTAAGTCTAGGCACGGATGGCAGCCTTATAGATTTGTTGTTTCTGATTCTGTGGATTTTGAATGTTCAGTTTTAGTTAGAGAATTTAAGCTACCTTTTTTTGGAAAGGTAGCCTTAGCCTATGTTCCTATGGGTATTTATCTTGATTCTAAAACTGAACTAAAAAACAATAGCAAAGATTATGCTTCAATTCTTTTAGATTTTTCAAAAGAAATATGTCAGTTTCTTCCGAAAAAAACACTTTGTATTCGCTACGATATTCCTTTGGATTTTTCTACTGTAGAAGAAGCTGCTTCTTATGCTAAAACTTTAGAGGAAAATTCAACTAAAGTCGACAGTAAACTTAAATGTAAAAAATCCCCCTATAATGTTCAGCCTGCGGATACAGTTGTTTTAGATTTATCCTTAAGCGAAGAAGCTATTCTAGAGCAAATGAAAAGTAAGTGGCGATATAATATTCGTCTTGCTGAAAAAAAAGGTGTTGAAGTTAGAAAAGCAAATTCCTCCGAGATAGATGTGTTTTATAACCTATACAAAACTACTGCTGAACGGGACGGAATAGCTATTCACGCTAAAGAATATTATGCTGACCTTTTGAACTCTGGAAGTTATGACTTAGAAAATATTTCAGATAATGAAGAAGAAAGGTCTTTAGCCACTAAATACCCTGTTACTCTTTACATTGCTAGTCACGAAGGAGAAGATTTAGCTGCAATAATTACGCTTTTTACTCCAAAAGAAGGGGTTTATCTTTATGGGGCTTCTAGCAACAACAAACGTAATTTGATGCCTGCCTATCTTTTGCAATGGCGAGCTATTTGTGATGCAAAAAAAGCTGGTTCTTCGTACTATGATTTTTATGGTATGCCACCCACTGAGGATGAAAATCATCCTATGCACGGACTTTACCGATTTAAGACGGGTTTCGGAGGACAAATAGTTCACAGGCCGGGAAGCATAGATGTTCCACTTTCTAAGCTATATACTTTTTATACTTTAGCAGAAAAATTACGTAGCTTTTGGTATAAAAAGATTAAGAAAAAATTAGTTGGTCGCTGATTTTAAAAAGATTTAAATAATCTAGCTTTTTATTGCAGAATTTTATGTATCAGATAGCCCTTGTAATGGATGCTGTCAATCGATATAATATTCAATATGAGTGAAGAAAAATTATCAACCTATGAGGTTGCAGTAGAAAAAAGCAAAAAACTAGAAGTAGAAATTGCTAATAATCCTAAAAAATTTAGGGTTCTTACAGGTGATAGACCTACAGGGCGTTTGCATATTGGACATTATTTTGGTTCTTTGCAAAATAGAGTTCGTTTAGCCCAGATGGGAGTTCCTACATGTATTCTTATAGCAGATTATCAAGTGCTTACAGATCATGATGCTTTTAGTGAAATTTCTCAGAATACAAAACAATTAGTAATTGATTATTTAGCAGCAGGAATTAAACCTGGAAAAGATGTAATAATTTATCCTCATAGTTATGTTCCAGAAGCAAATCAGCTTATGCTACCTTTTTTAACTTTAGTAAGTAATGCGGAACTTAGCAGAAATCCTACTGTGAAAGAAGAAATTCAATCTGCTGGATTAAAAAGCGTGAATGCAGGTATGTATACTTATCCTGTTCATCAAGCTTGTGATATTTTATTTTGTAAAGCTAATATTGTTCCAGTAGGAAAGGATCAACTTCCTCACCTTGAAATGACAAGGAATATTGCAAGGAGATTTAACGAAAAGTTTTCTCCAAAAAAGCCTGTGTTCCCTGAGCCTCAAGCACTTTTAAGTAAAACACCAAGTATTTTAGGCTTAGATGGTAGCCAAAAAATGAGCAAAAGTAGGGGAAATGCAATTATGCTTTCTGCCTCAGAAGATGAAACTGCTGCTCTTATTAAAAAGGCAAAAACAGATGCAGATAGGAATATAACCTATGATCCTGTAAATCGTCCAGAAGTAGCTAATTTGCTTATGCTAATTTCCTTATGTACAGAAGAAGCTCCAGAAACTATTGCCGAAAGAATCGGCGACGGTGGAGGCGGTATGTTGAAAAAAATACTAACTGAATGTCTAAACGAAAAACTTCGTCCTATGCGACAAGCTCGTGCTGAATTAGAAGCAAATCCTGATTACATAAGACAAGTCCTTTTAGATGGGGCTGCTGCTGCACAAGAAATTGCTAGTGCTACTTTGAAAGAAGTTCGTTCTGTAATGAATATGGAAATTTAGTTTTTAGCATTTTTAATTAACTATTTTATACTATATCGTAGGTGTAATATGCTTTCAAAAATGAGAAATATTGGAATTATGGCCCATATCGATGCTGGTAAAACAACTACCACTGAACGTATTTTGTATTATACCGGTAAAATACATCGTATCGGCGAGATTGACGATGGTGCTGCTACAATGGACTGGATGAGCCAAGAACAAGAACGAGGTATAACCATTCAATCTGCAGCCACTACAACTTATTGGAGAAATTACCAAATTAATATTATCGACACCCCCGGTCACGTGGATTTTACTGCGGAAGTAGAACGTTCCCTTCGTGTTCTTGATGGAGCAGTGGCTGTAATTTGTGCCGTAGGAGGAGTTCAACCTCAAACAGAAACTGTTTGGCATCAAGCTGATGAATATAAAGTTCCAAGAGTTTGTTTTGTAAATAAAATGGATCGAATTGGAGCTGATTTTTTCTCTGCTATGGAAGATGTTCAGGAAAAATTTGGAGCAAATACTTTAGCACTGCAAATTCCCATTGGCAGTGGTGGCGAATTTGAAGGTGTAATTGACCTATTACGAATGAAAGAAATTCGTTGGGATGCTGAATCTGAGGGTGAAAAGATGGTCGAAAGTGAAATTGACCCAAGTCGCCTTGAATTAGCCCAGCAGTGGCACGAAAAAATGATAGATGAAATTGCTTCTCATAACGATGATATTGCAGAATTATTCCTTATGGGAGAAGAAATTCCTGTTGAAACTTTAATAAAAGAAATTAGGCGAGGAACAATAGCTCAGGATTTTATTCCATTTTTGTGTGGCGCCTCAAGAAGAAATATTGGTGTTCAGCCATTAATCGATGCAGTTGTAGATTTTCTTCCTTCTCCTGATGAAGTTCCTCCTGCAAAGGGTTTTCATATTAAAAAAGAAGAAGAATTTCCTGTTCCCTGCAAAGAAGATGGAACTCCACTGGGACTTGTGTTCAAAATTCAATATGACCGAGAAGCAGGAAGTCTTTGTTACGTTAGAATGTATTCTGGAAAGATTAAATCTGGAGAACAAATTTACAATGTTGGCAAAAAAAAGAGAGAACGAGTAAATCGAATTTTACGAATGCATTCAAACAAAAGTGAACCTATGGACTCTGTTTCTGCAGGCGACATTGCAGTATTTATTGGACTAAAACTTGCACAAACAGGAGATACTGTTGGTAGTGAAGGTATGCCTGTTTTGTTAGAAAATATGCACTTTCCAGAACCTGTTATTTCTGTTGCTGTTGAACCTTCAACTCTTTCTGATAGGGATAAATTAAAAGAAACCTTGGAAATTCTTTCAAAAGAGGATCCAACCTTCACTTCTAGAGATGATGAAGAAACAGGACAGTTAATTATTTCAGGAATGGGTGAATTACATCTTGATGTTTTAGTTACTCGTATGCTAGAAGATTTTAAAGTTGAAGCAAGAGTTGGATCTCCACAGGTAACATATCGTGAATCTATTACTGGTTCTGCGACTCACACTGAAAAGTATGAAAGAGTTATTGGAGGAAAAGAACAAACTGCCGGAATTACCCTTGAAGTTAAACATTTAGAAACAGGTAGTGGAAATAGTTTTGTTTGTAATGTGAAAAAGGGAAGTGTTCCTGATGAAATTTTAAGTGCAGTTGAAAGTGGAATAGTAAATTCCTTTGGTTCAGGAATCAAATATGGTTATCCATGTACAGATATAGCTGTTACTGTAACTGCTTTAGACTATGATGAATTGACCTCAACCCCTTTTGCTTTTGAAGCCTGTGCTGTTTCTGCTTTTGATGCTGCCTGTGAAAAAGCAAATCCTGAACTTTTAGAGCCAGTTATGAAGGTTGATATTGTTTGTCCAAAAGAGTTTGTTGGTGATGCCATGAGTCAAGTGACACAAAGAGGTGGCATAATCACAAGTATGGATTCAAAAACTGGTGGTGATGTTATTCATGCACAAGCTCCCATGGCAAAGATGTTCGGTTTTTCCACTAATCTTCGATCTGTTACTCAAGGTCGAGCCACCTTTGGCATGGAGTTTAGCCACTTTCAAGTAAAACCCGGAGGATTAGACCAAAACTGGTAGGATTATTTTGTGGCTAAAAACAATGTTGGTAGTTATCTCAACCCCAGTATAAAATGAATTATAACTAGTTGGTTTTAGCTAATCCAGTTACAGTTTCTTTTGAAAGACCTGTTCAGTCAGCAATTACGTCTTTAGAATTTTTTTTGATAACATAGTCTTAGCTGTTTCAATAGCTTTTTGGTGTGACCCTTGGGAAATACCTTGTTGGATACCTTATCACATGAATTGCAGAACTTCTATCATAGGGGTTTTTAAATCGTAAGTTGGAAAACCTGGAAATATTGTTGAAAATCCTACAATGAAATCGTTAAAAAGTTTTAAACCTCAGAAAGGTTTTGGCGGAAATCCTCTTGATACTGGTAATTGGTGGAAATTAACAGAAAGCCAATGAAAATAACTTACATTTATAAAGGTAAAATAACTACTATTGACGTTTAAAATATTTTAGGGGCTTAAAATTAAGCCCCTAAGTAGTGATTCTTGGGGGTATTTTCATACGCCCGCGAACGCAATTTAAATATACACTAGAGTGTTATTTTTAGCAAGTTTTTTATGCCTATAATTTAGTAAAAAAATTAAAAAATGTTGTTTTGTTTATTCCAGACAATTTTTCATTAGAAGAGATTTATTCAACTTTTGAAAATTGGAGTCATGGACGACTCAACATAACATGGATTTATAAAAACAAAATTTATAACACAAATTTAAAATAAAATAGCCCTAGTTTTTATTGCTAGGGCAATTCAACAGAGAAGAAAATATTTTCGCTGTTTATGATGGCTACAAAACTAAATCTTACCGATAAACCCCACCGTCGGCGTGGCTGGCGAAAAAAGGCATGGGTTTACGTAAAAAAAGCCATAGATGCAAGGTTCATATCTGCTTTACCTTTTCTCAATTATATGTCATAATAAAAATATTCTTAGGAGGATATATTTTGTATAAACCAGTGGATCCAAAGGCCAGTTTTCCTGAACTGGAGGAAAGAGTACTTGATTTCTGGAAAGAAAAAGATGTTTTTAAAAAATCAATAGAACAGCGTGCAGATTGTCCTGAATATGTTTTTTATGATGGACCTCCCTTTGCAACAGGACTGCCTCATTTTGGTCAGTTTATTCCTAGTACCATAAAAGATATTATTCCTCGTTATCAAACTATGAAAGGTATGAAGGTTGAACGACGTTTCGGTTGGGACTGTCATGGTCTTCCTGTTGAAAACCTTATTGAAAAAGAATTAGGACTTAATTCAAAAACAGAGATAGAAGAATACGGTGTTGCAAAATTTAATGAAGCTTGTCGTGATAGTGTTCTTCGTTATGTAGATGTATGGGAAAAAACAATAACACGTCTTGGTCGTTGGGTAGATTTCAAGAATGACTATAAAACCATGGAACCTGAATTTATGGAATCCATTTGGTGGGTTCTAAAAAGTTTGTGGGAAAAAGGGCTTTTATATGAAGGTCATTATATTTTACCTTTCTGTCCTCGTTGTTCAACTGTTCTTTCCAATCACGAATTAGCTTTAGGTGG
>JAGAOP010000018.1 GCA_017623685.1 Spirochaetaceae bacterium | reverse complement strand
TTAAGTGCATGAAGAACTTTGTGAGTTAAAACCATGCACACAATCATGATGATAAGGAAAGAAAACACAACGCCCATTCCAAGCAAAGTAAGATAAATACTCTGCTGGAGCATATCAACGATTGTCATACGTCCTCCAAAACGATACAAAAAAAATAATTTGCATAAAGTATATTAGAATAAAAAAAAATATTCAATACCCCAAAATCTAGGTGAAGTATGTAAATAATTGCTACATATTGGTCTACGAACAAAGATTCATTTTTTTTATGTAAATGATGAACCTACTTTGATATACTTTTATGGAAAACTTTGTTTTTTTATTTTGGCATTTTCATTGAATAACAAAAAAAAGACAGCCTTTAATTAGCAAAAAAAACAACTATATTTTTTCGTATACATTACGAACTTCACGATAGGAATAATATTCGGTATCCTTCAAACTGAAAGATAATTTATATTCTTTTTTTGAGTTATTCCATAATACAGAACAAATAGAAGTATCACCTGAATCCCAAGTTATTGTATTTCCTTCAATAGCTACTGAAGTATAAACAGTATTTTCAGAATCATTTCCACCCTTTACTGTTAAAACAACACCATTATTATTATCAGCCACACAGCTAAAATTTCCTGCATCAACAGAAAATTTTAAGATATTATTTTCTACAAAATCTTCTAAACAAGGTTCATTTCCTAAATAGCCAGAATGTAATTCCAATTCACTTTCAGACATTGAATATGGGTAAACGTGAACAGTTGACATTTCTTTTTCAAAGGCTTGCTTTTGCTTTTGATAGAAAGAATCCCAAGTATAGTTATTCTCTTCTAGCCAAGTTTCAAGGGCTGAATCAGAACCTTTAAGCTCAACTTGGAACTTTCTGTATGTCTTCTTTGAAGGAAAGCTAGAATATTGAGTTCCATCTTTTAAATAATCCATTGATTTAAGTTTCATGTATAAAAATTCATCAGTTGTATTAAAAGAATAATAGTAATAATAGGAATAATCAGTAATTTTAGTTCCAGAAGAAGATGTAATTGACGAATGATAATCGTATTTTGCTATACCTTTATTGTTAAAAGTATAGGTTTTGGTATATGACCAGTTAGAAGAATCATATCCATCTTGCCAACTTGTTCCTTTAAAAACATTTTGACCTACTGACGGTGGCAAGCCAGTTTCAATTTCGACAACTTCTTCGCCCTCATGCTTACAACCAAAAGCAAAAAAAATAGCAATTACTACATAAAGTAAAATAATTTTATTTTTCATTTTGCATCTCCTTAACATAAAAATCATATTATATTAAATAAGTTTTTTATTCAACAAAAGGAAAATAATGTATCACATTGTTTGAATAATAAGATTTTATTAGCAACTTTTTTTCTTGATTTTCTAAATAAGGGATATTAAAATAAAATTATGGATACTAAAGGAACCTTAGGTCAAGCAGTAAGTAATTTTGAATCTAAGTTCAAAAAATTTCTTGCAGCCGGAGAAAAAGAAATAAAACCACCTCTTTCAAAGTCTAGTGGGGATTATATTTCTATTCCTGACAAAGAAAATAAATTTAGACAGTCTGTAATTGATGAATATAAAAAATTCTTGACTCCTTATCAAGTATTCGGGAAAAACTCTGCTATTGCTGATCAATTAGAAAAAGACAAAGACAACCTTGTATCCTTGTATAATTTTTATCTTAGTTTACATGAAATAAATAACCAATATTCAGAAAAAGGAATTTATATAAAAAATCCTGTAATCGAAAGTCCTTTGCTTAAGCGAGAAAGATATACCAACGGAGGTCAATTTATTTACCTTCAATGTTGGTTTATATACGAGCATAAAAATCATATTTTTATTCCTCAACTTGAGCAGAATGAAAAGACTGGAAAATGGTCCATATCATTTACAGATGAAAATCTTTTACACATCACGGGAAATGACATGGAAATTCGATATATTATTCAAGAATGTTTTTATCCAGATACAGAAGAATAGCCTATTCTAGTTTTTTAACTTTTTACAAGATATAGACAATATAAAATCGATATGATATGTTTTACTCAATAAAAACTGTATGTAACCATATTGAATTAAATTAATTCTATATTTAGAAATCAAAAAAAATAACGCTCTAGCAGCCACAAAGCGTTGTTTAAAGATTTCTAGGCTGCATCTTAATATTTGACTGGAATAATTTTTTTTGTTCAACAGTCAATACTTTGGAGGTGAATAAATGAAAAAGCAAAGTATTTTTTGTATTATATTTTTAGTTTTAATAGCAACATCACTATGTGCAGAAGTTTTTAACGACAATCTTTCTTCAAATGACAGAAAACGTGTTGCAAACGGCGAACTTGTTATTCGTAATATTGGCAAAGCAAAAAACATCAGTTTGAAACCAGTAAACGAAACTGCAAAAAATGTAATTGAAATCATTGAAGAATTAGACCCAGCTTATCTTGCAGAAGTAATACAGGTTCTTCCATACGAAGGTAACGAAGATTTAATTGAATCATTAAAACCAATGTTGTTAGATGTTCAATCCTATGTTGGAATTCCTTACTATTCTGAGAGAGTTGAAAAATATTACGATTTGTATTCATCTGCTAAAATAAAATCTGTAGAAGAAAAATACAATGTAACCAAAATGAATGTTATTTTGGAAATGGAACCCTTTGGCGAAATTGATACTAATATTTTGCTTCGTGAAAATAAAGACAATATTTTTTACGAAATGACTAACTTAAACAAATTAAAATACTACGATAAATTTACTTGTGCAAAAGAAGAAAAAATGAAGTCAATTATTACAGCTTTTAGAAACGAGGATACCATTGTGCTTTATGGTATTGGCGGAGTTGATGCTCCAAGTATTTTCTTCTTGCGTGACAGAGTTGAAACATCCTTTATGAATAGGATAAAAACGTTTTGTAGTTATTTTTTTGCAAAATTATAGTTTTACAAAAACTATAAAACATTAATTAATTCTATAAAAACTTCGCCTAAAATATAGGCGAAGTTTTTATCATTTTTAGTTTGAGTTGCTTTACATTTTCAAACTAAGAATATTACTATCCTTAGGATAGGTACTAATAAGGTGGTTTTTATGGGAGGAAATATGTTTACAGATGCAGTTATTCTTGCAGGAGGCTTTGGGGAAAGACTTTGGCCTGCTTCTAGTCCCTCCTATCCAAAGCAATTTTTATCATTAGAGGATGGAATATCCTTTCTTCAAGCTTCTGTACTTAGGGCTGTCGCTTTAAATCTTACAGGAAAAATATTAATTATTACTCGAAAAGATTTATTAGACCTTGCAGCAGAACAATGTAGCTTGTTGATAGAAGGAGCAACTCCAGAAATAAAGAAAAAATTACAGGAGGACCTATATATTATTGCAGAACCAAAGCCCAAACATACTGCTGCGCCAGGAATCCTTGCTTGTCACTTTTTAGAAAAAACTCAACCTGAAGTTGATCATTCTATTCTTATTTTAACGAGTGACCATGTTATCGGTCCCACAGAATCTTTTGTAAATGATTGCAAAGTGGCATATGAATGTGCAACTCAAGATAATTTTGTATGTTTTGCTATTCCTCCCACAGAAGTCTCCACTGGATTTGGTTATATTAAAACCGGTGATAAACTAAATATTTCTAATGCATTTAAAATTGCTGAGTTTAAAGAAAAACCAAATCTTGAAACTGCAAAAAAATACATTGAAAGTGGAAACTATTGGTGGAATAGTGGAATGTTTGCGTTCACTTCAAAGTTTTTTATTCAAGAGCTAAAAAAATGTGATATAGATGTGTATAACGCCTTTCTTTCCTTACCAACATCTAATCCCCCAAAAATAGGTGTTTGCAATGGAATAAAATTTGTTGAAAGTTGGCAAAGTATGGATGAAGCCTACGAAAAAACACCAGCTATATCCATGGATAACGCAGTTGCAGAACGAACCACTTGTGCATGTGCAGTAAAAGCTAGCTTTTCCTGGGATGATGTAGGCAGTTGGGATGCTTTTGAAAAACTATTTGCAAAGAATACAGATAAAACTGAACTTATTAATTGCGAAAACTGCTTTGTTTATTCCGATATACCAGTTGCAATATGCGGAGTAGATGATTTAGTTGTTGTTATTAAAAATGGAAAAGCCTTAGTTATGAAAAAAGGCTCTAGTTCTTTAGTACGAGAAGCTGCAAAGAGGATGAAAGATTCGGAGTAACAAAAGCTATGATCCCTCAAAAGATACACATATCAGCAGAAATTGGAACTAGCCACAATGGGAAAATATCTAAGGCAAAACAATTAGTAGAAGCAGCCGTAAAAGCTGGTGCTGATTCTGTTAAATTTCAGTGGGTCTATGCAAAAGAAATTCTTCATCCAAATACAGGAATAGTAAAACTTCCAGGTGGGAATATAAGGCTTTACGATAGATTTAAACAGTTGGAAATGCCACCAAAATTCTATTTTGAAATGAAAGACTTTGCCCATTCCCTTGGTTGTAAATTTATTTGTTCACCCTTTGGCTTAAAAAGTTTACAAGAACTTTTAGATATTAATCCAGATGGGATAAAAATCGCTTCTCCTGAATTAAATCATTTTCCAATGCTAGAAAAATTAGCTTTTTACCGTGAAAAACAAGTTCAACAGGGGAAAAATCCAATTCCTGTAATTCTTTCATCTGGAGTTTCTACTCTTTCAGATATAGAATCTGCTCTTAATTATTTTTCAAAGGACAAAACTGGAATCACCTTACTTCATTGTATCACATCTTATCCTGCTCCACCGGAACAATATAATTTACGATTATTATCTAATTTACAAAATATTTTTGGCGTACCTGTGGGAGTAAGTGACCATTCCATGGATTCTGTTTTAGTACCAGTACTTGCTGCTGCATGTGGAGCATCTTTTATTGAAAAACATATTACACTAAGCAGACAGGAAGATGGACTTGATGACCCTGTGGCTTTAGAACCCCATTCTTTTGAAATAATGGTAAAAAGTGTTATTCAACAAGAAAAAAAAATAAAATGTTACGGATACGAAAAAGCTTTGTTTAACTGCATAGAGGAGCTAAAAGAAGAATTTAGCCATGAAATAATACTTCAAACCTTAGGGTCTGGAGTAAAAACATTAGCAGAAGCAGAAGCCCTAAATTACGGAAGAACATATCGTTCAATTCACGTAATAAAAGACATGAAAGCAGGAGATGTAATAAAACAAGAAGATGTGGCGATTTTACGTACAGAAAAGGAATTGAATCCAGGAATGTCGCCAAAATATCTTGAAAAAATTACAGGTGCCATTTTAACACAGGATATTCCAGCAGGACAAGGTTTAACATGGCAACATTTTATTTCATTAGCTTAAGGACTTGAGGCAAACGAAAGGATAGCGTATAATTATAATATGAGCGAAGGAAAAAAAATTATCGCACAAAACAAAAAAGCTCGATTTAACTATTCCATCGAAGATAGTATTGAATGTGGAATAGTTCTAGAAGGTACAGAAGTAAAATCTTTTAAAACAGGAAATATATCCTTTCCAGACTCTTTTGCCGAAATTCAAAAAGGTGAAGTTTGGGTAAAAAACTTACATATATCAGAATATCCTTTTTCGTCTGTATTCAATCATGACCCAGACAGGCCAAAAAAACTACTACTTAAAAGGGATGAAATTAAACGCCTTGAAAGAAAAGTAGAAGAAAAAGGATTCACCTTAATTCCTTTGGATTTTTACTTAAAAAACGGAAGAGTTAAGGTAAATTTAGGAGTTTGTCGTGGTAAAAAACAATACGACAAGCGAGCAGATATTAGAGAACGGGATGTAAAACGGGATTTACAAAGAGAATTCCGAAAAGGATTACAGGAATAAGATAATGAATAGAAAAACTTTTATTCAACAAGGAATATTTTTTCTATTATTCTCAATTTTTTTAGCAAAATGCTTTTCTGTAAATGTTGAATATTACGGAGTAAATTCCACATCTTCTGACATAGAAAAAATCACAAAGACCCAGGATTTACTTTATACCCAATTATTATCCTTTCCAGGCGTAACCGTTACAGATAAACGAGATCAAAATTACTCTTCTGAAATATTTATAGACGATATAAACTTAATCGTAGTTTACGCTGATATTCAAGATGATTCAACAGAATGGGTTTTCACAATTTACGCAGAACAACCTGCTTTGAAAAAAAAATCTGAGATTACAAAGACATATGCATCTTACTATAAAATATTAACAGAAGCTAAAGAATCATTACGAAAGCTATTAGATTCAATTATTAACCAAGATGATCAAAATTCAAAAGCTGTTACTTCTGCAAAGCCAGCTAGTATTTCTAATACAACCCCTACCCTAGAATTAATTTCTGGAACATGGGTTGGAGAAAAAAACATATCTAAAATTGTATTATTGCGAGGTGGCAGAGGTTTTGTAATTTTCCAAAACGGTGCCACCATGAACATAGATGTTGAAATTCAAGAAAATACTGTAATCTGTACTCAAACAGGTAAATCTAACGCTTCATTTTTTCCAGACTTACCACGAGAAATTGCATTAGTTGCAGCTTTAGATGCAGAGCCTATAAAATGGACATTAAATTTAACCGATGAAAAAACTCTAAACGGAACGAAAAAAACTTTAGCCATGTCAACAAAAGAAAATTCAGTTAGTGCAACAGAACTAAAAATTTCTCAAGTTACTTGGACTAAACAATAGTTTCGCAAGGGATTTTTACAGATCCTTGACGAATAATTTTATATTTTTCACCAGATAAATCAATTATTGTAGAAGGCAAAGCATCCTTTGAAACTTGTGATTCACCATCAACAATGCACGCTACCTGCTCACCAAAAACAGCTTCCATTTCTTGCACAGAAAACATTACAGGCTCCCCAGTTTTATTTACACTGGTAGAAAAAATTGGTTTCCCTAATTTTTTTATTACATTTCTAAGCCATAAATCTCCTGGGCATCGAAAGGCAACTGTTTCTCCAGAAAAGGCTGCTAATTCATCCTTTAGTTTTACTATAAGAGTAAGAGCCCCTGGCCATAATTCCATTAAAATATCTGGTATTATTTGATTAGTGTAATTATATATTTCTTTGGGCGACGAAATTAAACGAATAAAAGATTTTGATTCACACCGCCCTTTTATTTCCATTATTTTATTTTGTGTATTTGGAATAGTACCTGAAAAACCATAAACAGTATCAGTTGGAACAATTACCACATTGTTTTGTAATAAATGTGTTACAAGAATTTCCAAAGACTTTGGATTAGTTTTACTAATTATCATAGATTTTCTACTTTAATTCCACCAATGGTTTCGCAAGCAACACTTTTTAATCCTACACTATAAGTTTTTTTTGCTTTAGAAACTTTAGGTTGACGCAGATAATCTCGTAAAACCCACATCACAAAGAAAAACAATGAAATAAAATATGCTACAATTTTACATATCCATTCAGGAATAAACAAAACTGGTTCAATTTTTTTTACAGAACCGGCATTATAGATTGGATCATAATATGGAGCTAGACCTGAAATTTTAACTAATTTTTCCCCTTCCGCAACATAACCTAATCTTCTTGCATAGGCAGCTACTACTGAACCATCTTGTTTTAGTGCGGTATACTCCATCGCAAGTTCATTGTTAGTTTTAGCAATTTCTGCTGTATGAAGACTTATTTCTTTTTTCTGTTCTTCTAATTGATTCATTGCCCAAATACCATTTTGCCCACCTAAAACAGAAATTAAAACGTAAACAAAGGTTCCTAGACACAATGAAAACAGTACTTTAACCCGTATCATATAAAATATTATCGGCAAATTTAAAAAAAACATCATAGATTAAAGAAAGTAAGAATATTTTTTACACAAAATTAAAAAAGCATGTTATAATAGTCTGGTATATTTAGTATACAAGGGTGTGTTTTTACAGTTTTTTTGCCGATAATATAAACGGAGTAAAATACATTACCTATTTTGGATATGGAGTCGATATGACATTCGAGGATATGCAGGAAATCAAAGGCGAAAATCAAAAAGAAAACATGGATTTGGATCGCTATGGAGTGTGGGTCAAAAAACCACCACAAACAATTGTTGAAACTCAAAATGATGTTACTCAAGATAATTGTGCGATTCCAGAGATTCAACAACCAACACAAGAGACACAGATTCCAGTTAAGGAAGAAGTTACACCAATAAACAATACTTTGGAAACTTCTCCTGAATTAGAAGAATCTTTTGATTTACCAGATTTTGATAGTTTAGAATCTGCTGAATTAACTAGCGAACCTAATTTCTCTGAAGCTCCAATTCAGGATTCTCCTGTAGTTGTAGAAAATGTAGCAACAGAAAATATTCCTGTAGTTGATATTCCATCGGAGTTAGAAGAATCTTTTGATTTACCTGGAACAGATAATTTAGAAGCCTCTGATTTACCGTCTATTCCAGAAGATTTTTCTTCTTCTATAGAAAATCCTGTTATTCCTGAAAATCCACCTCAAATTGAAGTTCCAGATGTTGCTGCAGTTGAACCTGATGTTTCTGCCTTTATGAGTGAGGAACCTTCTTTTGGAGATGGTGAAATATCACTCGATTCCTTTTTTGATGATTCATCTTCTACTGAAAGCATAGATCTTTCTGAATTTGGCGACGGTGAAATATCACTTGATTCATTCTTTGACAGTGATGATGGTGGAATCTCTGTAGATGCATTTATGCCAAAAGAAAAGAAGGTTAAAAACGATATCATAAATGATCCTCCAATGGATATCCAATTATCCTTTGACGACGACTTTGTTCTAAATACAAAGGCTGACCCCACAAGACAGATGGAAAGTTTTGATGGAGATTCCTTTGATTTTTCAGATGATGCAAGTTTTGATGCAATGTTTGACGATATTGTTGATGAAACAGCGGGATTTGAATCTTCAGTTTCAGAAATACCAGTTTCAGACATTAGTGCATCTTCTACATTAAATACCTCATCTTCAACAGAAGAAATTAGTTTTGATGAAGTTACTGAATTTGATGACTTACTTTCAGATGAATTTACTGCTGTAGTTGCACAAGATTCTTCTGAATCAAGTTTAATTAATCGTGTAATTGATTATGACATTACAGTTTCAATGGACGATGAAGACATTCAAGAAGTAAAGAGTATTCAAACTGATACAGAAGATGATGATACTGTAGAAGATATTTCACTATACATGGATACCCCGACCCAAGAGAATTCCGACGAAAACAAAGATTCATCTCTTGATAGAACACAAACTTCGGGGTATACTACAACATATTCATCAGATGATGAAGATTTCGACTTAGACAAAATTATGTCAGAAGTAGAAGACATAGGAGGAGAAGAAATGGAAGGTGATTTCACCCAAAACGAAAAAAAAACTATCCCCCAGGAGCAGACAGAAATGAATTCTGATTTTATATCTTCTACGTCACCAGACATTTTCAACGATGATTTTTTTGACACAGAACCTAAGTCCGAAATCCAAGAAACACCCAGCGATGATTTTTTTGATGTAATTGTTAAACCAGAAAAAGAACAACCAGAAGCAAAGGAAGAAACAACTTTTGTAGAGGATTCCTTTGAAACTCCTACTGAAATTGTTACAGAAGATACTCCTTTTGCAGAAGATAAAACAGTTTTAGAAGAGGATTCCTTTGAAACTCCCACTGAAATCCTTACAGAAGATACTCCTTTTGAAGATGATAAAACAGTTTTAGAAGAGGATTCCTTTGAAACTCCCACTGAAATCGTTACAGAAGATACTCCTTTTGCAGAAGATAAAACAGTTTTAGAAGAGGATTCCTTTGAAACTCCCACTGAAATCCTTACAGAAGATACTCCTTTTGCAGAAGATGAAACAGTTTTAGAAGAGGATTCCTTTGAAACTCCCACTGAAATCGTTACAGAAGATACTCCTTTTGTAGAAGATGAAAATCGAGAAGTTGAAATTGAAGAATCTCAAGTAACAACAGAATATGAAGCAGAAAATACAGAAGAAAATGCCATCATGAACAATGATATGGATTTACCAATTGATGAAGAAATGAATGACTTTGAGGAGCCTACAGTGATAAATGCACAAGAACCAGAAGAAAATAACATTTGTGATTCTTCTACGGAATTGACTAATAATTCAGATTTAGAAGAAAACAAAGGAATGTTAAGCACAATCGCAGAAGAATTAGCTTCTTTACGAAAAGAAATTTCTTCTATGAAAAACAGTTTGGAAAGTCTAAAAACAAACGGTATTGAAACAAAATATCAAAATGCAACAGAAGACACACTAGAAGAAGTTGAATCTTCTAACGAAAGTGCTTTCTTCGAAGGCAACACTGATGATGATACAATTGCATTATCAGGAGATGAACTTACAAACATTCTAAATACAGCCGATTTTACAGAAGAAGAAGGTGAACAAATAGTTGCAGAAAACGCAAAAGATGTAGAAGAAGCAACAGAACTTGTAGAAGAAACCGAAGAAACGCTTGTAGAAGAAACAAGTATACCAGAAACTATAGAAGAAGAAACACTTGAGGAAAATACTCCAAGCAGCGAAATCAATCTATATTCTGATGACAATTCTGAAATTGAAGATATGGATATGTTACCCAAAATGGATTTTGATTCAGAACAACTTGAAGAACCAGATGACATTGACTTTGGAATTGAACCAGAACTTCCAGAAGAAATTGAAGTTCCTGTAGCAGAAGATAATCAAGAAGATTTCCAAGAACCAGAAATCAACGAAGCTAATTTTGAAGAACCAGAAGAAACTTCAAATGTAAATTCTGTACCTCTTTCATTTGACGCATTGCAAGACGACACAGAAACTGTTTCCGACGAAGAAATTGCAGTATTGGAATCAGATGTTTCAGAAGAAGAAAATGCTGTGTTTAAAGAATCAACTGAAGCTGGAGCAACAGAAGAAGTTGAAGCAACAGAAGAAGTTGAAGAAACAGAAGAAGAAATTTCTGATGAACCAACTGAAGAAATGTTTAAGTCAAATCAGTGGGAACATGAAGAATCTATTGTAGAAGATGCACCTGTTGCAGAAGAAGCTCCTGTTGCAGAAGAAGCAACACTTGAACCTGTTGTAGAAGATGCTCCTGTTGCAGAAGAAGAACCTGTTGCAGAAGAAGCAACACTTGAACCTGTTGTAGAAGATGCTCCTGTTGTAGAAGATGCACCTGTTGCAGAAGAAGCAATACTTGAACCTGTTGCAGAAGAAGCTCCTGTTGCAGAAGAAGCAACACTTGAACCTGTTGCAGAAGATGCACCTGTTGCAGAAGAAGCAATACTTGAACCTGTTGAAATTGACGAAGAACCAGAAGTATTTGACGAACCAGAGTTAGCTCCAAGTTCAGATGAATTACTTGCTGGAGCAGGTACAATTGCTGCTGTAGGCGTTATGGCTACTGTTGCTTCAAAATCAGCAGAAGAAGAAAATACTTTATGCGAAATAGAAGAAACAGTTTGTAATGAAGAAGAAGTTCCAGAAGCAGATAAAGTAATAGATGAAGTGGAAACAACCTCTGTAACACAAGCACCTACTGCATGCACTCAAGATAATTCAGCAAATATCCCTGATGACTTGAAAAAAGATATTAAATCTGTACTTTCTTATATGGATCAGCTTTTGGATAATCTTCCAGAAGAAAAAATAGCTGAGTTTGCTCATTCAGAGCATTTTGAGCTTTATAAAAAGCTATTTACGGAGCTTGGACTGTCTTAATATGGGTTTATTAAGCCACATGGAAGCACTGCATGCCGCCGAAAAACAACAAAATAATGATTCGGTATCATGCAGTGTTTTTTCTTCAACACATGATATATTAGATTTTCACGATTTTGCCGAAAAAACGGGGATGAAAAAATGTGGCATGTTAATACCTTTTGGCAAGCGTTATTTTATGCGCTATAGCCATGGTTTAGATGCTGCTTCTATATGCAAAGCAATTTCGACTATGGGTTTTTGGGAAGGAACATTCCCTGGAAATCAAGATTGGACTTTTTTTGCAAATGCTGCCTTACAGCCCTACTTTCAACTTTTTTCAGAAGAAGTAGTTTCTAGATTAGACCAAATCAGAATTAAATCTTTTGTTGTTTTAGCAGATATTCCTGTTCGTGTAATTTTATTTACTTTAGATAAAAATTTCACTGAAGTTCCTGAAAACCTAATTCAAAATTTATCTACTTTTATAGCAAAGGATATTTCAAATATTTCAGGTTATGTTTTTCCTCCAAAAGATGGTATTACTAGGGATTTAACCCGTTATTTTGAGGTTAATATTGATGTAGCAATAGAAGAAATTATTAATTCATTGGATTATGAAGCTCAAAGTATTCTCGAACATGGAATTATTTCTGAAATATTTAACATTATAAAATCCATTGTTCCAAAAGACGACTGTTGCAAATATGATGATGGGAAAATAACGATTGCATTAAATTCTGCAAATTCACTGGATTCTGATTTATTGCAATTTCATTTGCAAAAAATATTGAAAACTGTTTTAGGAAATAATAGCAATAAAATTACAGTTACATTAAAAAACAAAGGGTATATCGCTTAAAAAATGTGCAATTTAGCCTTTTTAGTGGCAAAAAGTGGAATAACTACTTGTACTGTAAATAATATTCACCTACATTCTAAATATGATCCAGAAAAAGAAGGAGTTCGCTTTGCTGAATCTATTCAAGCAGATTTTATTCCTAAAGTAATTGTTATTATTGAACCAGGATTATCCTACTGTTTAGCCCAGTTAAAAGAACTTTTTCCCATGGTTAAACTTGTTGCTTTAAGATTTACTGATGTTTTTAATGATTATAACAATGGATGGGATTTAGTTGTAAACTACAAAAATATAGATTCACTTTTATATACCTTAGGAGAAGATATAATCCTATCAACATTATTTGTTAACTGGCCACCTTCTGTAAAAGCATTTCCAAAAGAAACAGAATTCACTTGGAATATAATAAAAAAATTAGTAAAAAACGCCACAGACATTTTAGCAACTCGTTCTTTTTTTGGAATTAGATGGATTAAAAATAGCATAAAATTTTGCTTAAATTGCAATAATAATAAAACCATAAAAAAAGGTTCTGGAGCAGTTTTAATTGCAGCATCTGGTCCTTCTTTAGAATCGTCTTTGGATAATATAAAAAAATATCGTTCCAGTTTTTTTCTAATCGCCCTTTCTTCTGCATATTCAGTATTAAAAAATGCACAAATAGAACCTGATTTATGTATTTCAACTGACGGAGGTTATTGGGCAAAAAAACATTTGGAAAAATGCTCAAGTCCTTTGGTTTTATCAGCTGAAAGTGCCATACCAACTCGATTATTAAAAACTTCACCAATTATTCCCATAAGATATGGAGATGGAATAGAATCTTTTTTATTAGATAAATGTGGCTTTTTTACTATTCCTGGGAAAAGAAATGGTACAGTTAGTGGAACCGCTGCTGAGCTCGCTTTTGAAATAACAAGTGGACCAATATTTGCCTGTGGATTAGATTTATCTATTAATCCAAAAGGAAAACAACACAGTAGACCAAATAGGTTAGAAGCTCTAAATGAAATAAAAGATTACAGATTAAAAACCTTAGAACAAAGACATTATCCTGGACAATTAAGTTCCCCTTCCCTTGCTATTTACGAAAATTGGTTTATAAAAAGAGATAAAAACTTTGGTAATAGATTTTTTCGCCTTTCCCATTCATCTTGGAAATATTCAAATAAATTAGGCAATATTTCTGATATTACTTGGCAGGATTTTTGTGGAATTATAAGCAAAATGTCTGAAAAAAAATTATTGGATATGCCTAAGATTACTTGTTGTAACACACTTCCAGATGTTTCAACAAGATTAAATTCTATAAAAAAAATAATTAATGAAATATCTATAATTGATCAACAGTGGATTTCTTCATTAATTCCAGCTGAATACTTAACATATACAAGAAGCATAGAAAAAAAATCTCAACTTGAAAATATAAAGGTTAAACTAAACGAAAAGATAAAAATCATTAATGATTTTTTGTATGACATGGAGAAATCAATATGAGTTATGAATCGATTTCTGTTGCAAAAGATGGAACAAATATACCAATTTTTTCATCTGGACAAGCCATGTATTCAAAGTATGCACCTTTAAGGGATGCGGAAAAATTTGTTGAAACAGAAGAAAATAATCAAAGTGGTTTTTATTTAGTTTGCGGCATTGGATCTGGAATACATATTCAAAGTTTAAGAAAAAAGTTTCCTGATGTAAAAATTGTTGCAGTTGAATTTAGTCCTAAGGATATAGATTTTTTAGACAAACATTTTAAAATTAAGAATTTAGCAAATATCCATTCTTTTCAAATTGCAACAATAGAAAATCTAAAGAAAATTTTTCTTTCAATCTATAACCCAATTTTAGATGGTGATTTTAAGTTTCTTCCGCTTCGCTCTTGGGTGAATAATAACAATAAAGAATTCGAAGTTATTAAGGAAACGATCCAACAGGGATTAGACGAAATTGCATCAGATATTTCAACTCAAGCCCACTTTGGTAAAATTTGGCATAGAAACATTTTGCAAAATCTTATTTTTTTGGGAAATAATGATATAAAAACTAAACTTCCTAAAATTGAAAATTTTCAAGGTGCCGTAATTGTTGCACCAGGCCCAAGCATTAACCAATCTATTGAATATCTTGAAAAATCCAATAAATACATAATCGCTACAGATACAGCTTTACCCATTCTATTAAAGCGTAAAATACCTATTCACGCTGTTGTAACAATTGACGCTCAAATTGTTTCAAGGCAACATTTTCTTTGTAAAATTCCTAAAGATATACTTTTAATTGCTGATTTATGTGCAAATCCTGCTACAGTAAAAAAATTTCATAATATTGGATCATCAATACTTTTTGTAAGAAACAATCATCCACTGTGTAACCTTATTAATGAATATTTTTCAAATTTTAATCTAAACTTGTCTTTTTTATATTCTGGAGCAGGAACAGTAACAATAAGTGCATTGGATTTTGCAATTAAAACAGGATTTACAAATATAGAAATACTTGGAGCAGATTTTTCTTATTTAAAGACTTGTGCATATGGCAAGGGGTCATATTTTGAAGATAGATTCGATAATAAATCTAACAGACTTGATTCAAGCGAAAAGAAAAATTTAGATTTATTTTTTCGTCAACCTTTAAAAGAAATTGAAAAAGATACTTTTGCAACAAATAATCTTATCGCCTACAAAAAATCTTTAGAAGAATATATTTTCCAAATGAAAGGTATTTTTACTTCAAATTCAAATAATAAAATTAATAGTTATACTTTTCAAAAAACAAAATTCGAACCATTTTACATTTTTAATCCAAATAAGCAACAGGTAGATAGTTTTTTTTCATGGTATATAGATGGTTTGGAAAAACATACAGATTGGGCAAAAGTTTCTATTTTACCACTAATGGCATGGAACAACAAAAAAAATAGTAAGAAAATGAGTTTTTTTTCATTAGTAAAACTTGCATACTATCAAACTGTAGGATATACTAGTAAACATGGAAAATAAAGGAATAAAGGTACTTTCTGTTTGCCTATCATTATTATTTGTACTTGCTATAGCATTGCTTTTTATTGGAATTATAATTGAATATAATAAATCACCTACAATAGTTAATCAATCAATGTCTACTTTTATCCAAGATACATCAAAAACTGCTGAATATTTTTTACCTGGTACTGATAGATTTTCTGATACATTAAGAGCAAGAATTGCTACCGATAAAAATATTGCAGGAGTTTCAATTAAACAAAACGGAAAGATTATTTTTGCCTATCCTTTTCCATCTGAATATATTTCTGTAGATGCTAACGGCGAGCCACAGATGACCTCCTCTTCAATAATGATAAAAATAAATAGTCAAACTGTGGATTTAAACGGATTACCAGCAACTATTACTGCTGCAATTTATTCACTTCAACCATCTAAAATTTATTCTTACATTAGAATTGCATTTATAATTATTTTAGGAGCAACTTTAATTGCTGGAGTAGCTCTTTTATACACATATATTTCTACAGATCAAGATAATTCCTTTGATTACGATTCATCAGATTACGATGATGAATACGAAACTAATTCAAATCAATTTGATATAAAAGAAGATACTAAAGAAAATGTTTCTAATTCTTTAGAAACTTTTGATTCAATTATTCCCATATCCTCTGATATTAATGAAGAAAAAAATAACGTAAAAGATAAAATAATTCAAGAAGAAAAAGCAGAAGCCTTGGAAGAAATAAATACCCAAGAACCTGAAATTTCTCAAGAAGAATACAAAGAAAATATCGAAAAAGATGTAAATCCTGTTTCATCTGAACCATCAGGATTATTTTCTCCAATAACAGGATTTTGTTGGGAAGCATATTTAGAAAGCAGATTAGATTCCGAATTAGTACGTTCTGCTTCTTCTGGAGAAGATATTGCTTTAATAATTGTTAGTATTGAAGAACTAGATAGAACCTCGGATATGGCTCATAAAATATATGAGCAAATTTTAGATATGTTTAAGTTCCGTGATATGATTTTTGAATATAAAAATACTGGTTTTTCTTGTATTTTACATGATATGCCTGTAGATAAAGCCATTTCAATGGCAGAACAACTTTACACTTCTATTACAAAAATATTAAATCAGTTTGAAGTAAATAATGAAGTAGGAATTGGTATTTCTACTCGCTCCTTTAGATTAATTCCTGGAAAAAGATTATTTACAGAAGCAGAACAAGCCTTAAAACACGCATTTAACGACGAAGAAACTGCAATCGTAGCTTTTAGAGTTGATCCTAGTAAATACAGAGAATATATTAGCGAAGCAACAACAACTTAAGTTTTTTGCTTCCTAGTGATTTTTCTATGCTTTATCCGTAGTTGCTTCTTGAGAATTTTCGTCTTTTGGAATAATGGTTTCTAATTCTTTTTCTAAAGTAGTTATTTCTTTTGAATTAGGAAAATTTAACTTAAAATTTTCCATAGCTAAAATAGCAGAATCAACTTCTTTTAAAGAAATATAAATTAAAAGATTATCCTTTGCTAAAGCTTCATCATAGGGATTTTCTTTTACAAGATTTTCATACATAATTGAAGCTTCTTGCAAATTTCCACTTTGAGCAACAATGTAAGCTAAAGCTGTAGCAAAATTTGTATTTTTTGAATCTTGGGATAAAAGTTCACGATAAATATTTTCTGCCACAGCCCAATCTTTTGCCAAAGCTGCGGCATATCCTTTTTTATAAAAAGCTTGATTATAAATAGACTCGTCAGTCATAGCTAAATCATAATATTCCATAGCTTTTTTATAATTTTTTTGATCAAGATAAGCATCTGCAATATTATAATATTCAGCGGCAAGATTTTCTACAACACGATTCTTTTCTCCTGGAATTGAAATAGAAGAAGCGCAACTAGAAAAAAGAAATGCAACAGCAGAAATAAAAAAAATTGCAGAAAACTTATTCATTATTATTCTCATCTAGCTCCTAAAACAGTCTGTTCAATTTTACGTAACTGAGAACGATACAAACCTGTTATATTTGAACCATAGTCAGAAATTAATTGAATAATATTTCTTGGGGTTTCTTCTGTGTCTTTGCCGTTAAGTCTGTCGCCAGCATCACCTAAACCTGGCATAATATATGCAGAAGAATTAAGAACTGGATCCATCCATAAAGTATATACTGTACAATTATCCAAAGCTCGAACTACACGCAAACCACCTTTTAAAGCTGCAATTACATTAAAAAATTTAATAGACTTTGGTTTTATACCCTGCTCTTGTAAATATTTTACAACTGTAACTAAAGAACCACCAGTGGCGTTCATAGGATCAGCAAAAATCAAATCTTTGCCGTTTAAGTCCTCAAGGTTAAAAAATGAATTCTTTAGGTCAAGAATATATTCCATATTATTTTCTTGCTTTGAATCGTTACGCTTAATTTTGAATAAAGCAAAAGGAGTTACATAACCATGTGAGGAATACTCTTCAATTTCCTTTGACATAATCATAGAAGGTAGTAATGCTCCACGCAACATTACACACATAACTGTGTTTTCAATTTTGTGGTCAATGTCTGGAATTTTATGTACAGAAAAATTTTGTACAGGGGATGTTACAGGAGTTTTTACTACAAGGTAATTTTTATTATCTGAATGATTACCTGTGTAAGCCATACGGAAAAGCATTTCATAAGCACGTTGACTGTAATAAACAAATTCTTGGTGATCTGTACGAACATCAC
>JAGAOP010000017.1 GCA_017623685.1 Spirochaetaceae bacterium | reverse complement strand
GAAGCTCTGGGATTACCATAGAAGAAAGTCACCTCTGCGGTGCCGTCTCCAAGGTCCTTTACTGTTACATCAGCAAATACAAAACTTACCAATGCCAGTAATACCATTACGAATGACAATGTTCTCTTCATCATTCCTCCTATAAAAACTTTTTGAATATTAAACAGGGGAATCTTGTTTTTTTTGAAATGTATTTATCTTGATTCTGGACAACTTAAGATTGTATAATTGTTTTGTTTTGGAGGTGTGCATTGCTTGTAGAAATAGAAAATCTTTCCAAGAGTTATAAAAAACAGTTGGCATTAGATAATGTGAATCTTTCTCTTCCTTCAGGGAAAATTATCGGATTGTTAGGTCCCAATGGTAGTGGCAAAACAACTTTACTAAAAGTGTTGATGGGACTTTTGCGACAATATAGCGGAAACGTAAAAATAAAAGGGCTAACCGTTGGGGAATCTACCAAGGCATTTATTTCTTACTTGCCAGATAAACCTCATTCTCTTTCATTTAAAACAGTTCAAGAAGCTTGTAATTTTTTTGCTGACTTTTTTGAAGATTTCAGTATGGAAAAAGCACAGTTGATAGCCAATTCATTGGATATAGATATGAAGGCTAGAATTAAGTCCTTGTCAAAGGGAAATCAAGAAAAAGTTTCTCTTTTACTCACTCTTTCTAGAAATGCGGAATTATATATATTTGATGAACCTATTGCTGGTGTTGACCCTGTTGCTAGAGATCAAGTTTTCAACCTGATTTTAGAACATTATCATAAAGAAGCTAGCGTAATAATTGCAACTCATCTTATTCACTATGTAGAAAGAATACTAGATGAAGCTCTTTTTCTAAAAAAAGGAAAAATTGTTCTATATAAAAATGTAAAGGAAATAACATCGCAAGGTATCAGTTTGGAAGATTCATTCAAGGAGGAATTCAAATGTTAAAGTTACTTAAATGGGAAATGTCTCATACTTGGATTTCTTTTGCTACAGTTTTAGGTCTTTTTTGTTTATCTTTACTATCATTTTACTTTGTGATAGCGGAAATAATTTTCAATAATTTATTTTCTGAAATAAGTACTTTTATGTTATTTTCATCTTTGGGAGCATTGTTTTTTTTATCAGTTCTAATGGTGATTCAAACTTTTGGTAAATTTCTTTTTGGAGATATGGGTCATTTGCTTTTTTGTTTGCCAATTAGTTTAGATAAAATTCTTTTAGCCAAATTACTTGCTTGTACGATTTTAATTGGCATTTCTGTTCTTGTTGTTGCAAATGGTTTTTTGCTTGTTTATGGTTTGTCAGAGGGAAATGTTGGGGATTTTTATTTATCCTTTTTTACTTTTTTGGAAAATAATTTAGACTTTAAAGCTTTATTCTTTTTTATGCTTTCTGCAATTTGCAGGTTGATTGCCACTTTGATAAAAGTTCTTTTGGTTCTTAGCATTTTGAACGTTCTTCATGTTCAAAGTTTTAAATTAATTCTAGGAATCCTTATTTTTACAGGTATAAATATTGTTTGGGGAACCATAACAGGCATTTTTTTAAGTTTTTCAGAAGTTTTTATAAGATTAGGAAAAGAATATATGATTTTTGTTATCCACTGCATTTGCGATTTTAGTTTTGCTGTTGGAGGTTATTTTCTTTCCAGATTTCTTATAAAATATAACTTGGAATTGGAATAATCTTTGCGAAAGGTTTTCCTCGTTGTATTCGCCCTTTGCCTAAGGTTTTATTTTATGTTATAGTTTTAATATTATGGCAGAACTTTTAGCCCCAGCAGGGAATATTGAAGCTTTAGATGCAGCTATTGGCGAAGGTGCTGATGCTGTTTACATGGGTTTAAAATCTTTTAACGCCCGTCTTAGATCATCAAATTTTGCGTGGAACCAATTTGAAGCAGCAGTTCAGTCTGTACATCGATTGGGAAAAAAAATATTTGTTACTGTAAATACTGTTAGCGAAGAACGGGAAACTGAGCGCTTATATCGTTTTTTAGCTTATCTTGAATCTATTGGACCAGATGGAATAATTGTACAAGATTTTGGGGTTATTCGTATGGTTCAAGAATTTTTCCCAAAGTTACGAATTCATGGTTCAACTCAGATGAATGTGGCAAGTGTTCGCGGTGTTAATTTGCTAAGTCGTGAAGGAGTAAAACGAGTTGTTCTTTCTAGAGAATTAAGTCTAGAAGAAATAAAAAAGGTTAGGGCAGGGACTTCTGCAGAGCTAGAAGTTTTTGTACACGGAGCTTTGTGTGTTAGCGAATCAGGCTTATGTCTTTTTTCAAGTTTTTTAGGCGGAAAATCTGCTAACCGTGGAATGTGTACTCAAGCTTGTCGCCGATTTTATTCTGCAGAAGTTTCTGGGGGTTTGGAACAAGGATATTATTTTTCACCCTGTGATTTACAACTTATAGATAAAGTTCCTGAGTTAGTTCAAGCAGGGGTAGATTCATTTAAAATAGAAGGTCGCATGAAAAGTGCTGAATATGTGGGAAGTGTTACGGCGGCCTATCGATATGTTCTTGATCATTGGCAAGAAGATAGAAAAGGGGCGATTGCAACAGGTAAGCGACTTTTATCTATGGATTTTGCTAGGTCAAAAACAAATTTTTGGTATGATTTTCCTATAACAGAAAAGGGTAGCGTAGAGCAAACAGATGAAACTATCGCTCCAAATGTATTAAATCCAAATCAGGCTGGTGGAACAGGTATTTTTTTAGGCGTTTTAGAAAGAATTCGTCAGCAAAAAACAGATGCTTCCCAAAATGAATTTCCTAGTCAAACAGTAAAAATTGCAACTTTACGAGGTGGAAATTACGACCCAGATCCAGGGGATTCTATTAGACTTCATCGAAAAGATGATACTGGCCGTGTAAGTCATAAAGTTCGTATCGTAGAAGAGTCTGACGGTTGTAGATGGATAGATATTCCAGAGGGTTTTTCTGTTGGAGATCCAGTTTATCTATTGCAAACAAAATCCATGTCTAAGCGATATCGCCATGTGTTGCCTGATAATCTTTCATCTTTTCGTCGTCAGCCAGGACCACAAGAATTACCTATTCTAGACTTAACACCAGTTGCAAAAGATGAACTTTTCTATTTTCCTGAAGGTTTGTATGTTCAAGTTTCAACAGTGTCAGATTTGTTTGTTGTGCAAGCTGAAAATCCTGTACGTGTTATTTTAGAATATAATAGCGAAACTCGATATGATTTATTAGAAAAAAATGTCAAAATACCTTTTTCTAAAAAGCAAGTTATAATTTCTTTAGACCCATTTTGTCCAGCTGCCACAGAAGATGTTTTAGCTAGTGATGTGGAAAAACTAGCATCTCTTGGATTTTCAACTTGGATAGTAAATAATCCAGCTCATATTTCAATGGTTAAAAAAACAGGATCGAATTTAATCGCAGGACCCTATCTTTATACATTTAACAGATGGGCTGTTTCTTGGCTAGAAAATCAAGGAATTGGTGCTTTTATTACTCCTTTAGAAAATTCCAGACGAAATTTAGAAGCTACTTTTGATTTTGCTTTTCGAAGTCGTGTATTAATATCCGTGTTTGCATATCCTGCTTTGTTTAGAATGCGCTTTCGGTTACCTAAATCCTACGATTTTACTTATTTTAGTGATAAAGAAGGAATGACTTTTAAAGCCCTTTCTTCTCCAGATGGTTCTTTTGTAATGCCTGAAAATCCTTTTTCCATTGTTGACAAAAGTATGTTTTTACAAAATGCTGGATTTAATCGTTTTTTGATAGATTTTTCAAAGACTAAAGTCAAAAAAAAGGATTTACATCAAATTGTTATGGCTATGCATCGACAGCAAGTTTTACCTTCTACAAGTCGCTTTAATTGGAAAGATGGCTTTTATTCCCCAGAAAAAATAGAAGAATATCGTTCCGCAAACGAAAGGGCAGCTGCCTCTGCCCCCTCAGGAGGACTCACTAATTATAAAAATAAAACTTCCATCCGAAGGCAAGAAAAGGGGAACAGGGCAGGTTCCCGAAACAATTCTTACCATAAAAATAAATCTAAAAAGAAGTCATAACTAAAGAAGAGGTGTCCATTGAATCAAGGCTATTGCCCAGGATTTTGGGTAACCTCTTTTTTTAGAAGACAGCTTCGCATAGTTGCTGATTAGCATTATTTCCTATTAAATTGCGTTCAGCTAGGGCTGCTTCTACTAAATCTTTTACTTCTTGTTTGTTTTTCTGCGATGAAATCGCTGTTTTTGCATTAAACTTTGGTTTGAAATCCACATGCTCGGCAATGATTTTAATTCTAGACTGTGTTTTCCCATCTCCGTCTTGCCATCGATTTTGTTTTAGCCTTCCTACTATTCTTACGCCTCGTCCTTTGTTGCAATATTTAGCACAAGCGTCTGCTAGATTTCCCCAAGTTTCAATGTCGAAAAAAGAAACTTCTTGTTTCCGTTCCCCTGTATTTGCCCGATATGCTCTGTTCACTGCGATGGGAAAAAAGCAAATCCCTGTTCCCTTTGGTGTTTCTCTTGTTTCTGGGTCACGAACAATGTGCCCTTCCAGTACTATGGAATTAAAATCATCCATTTTTTTTTCTCCTTATTTTTTATTTACAGCTGCATATATATTGTGGTTTAAAACACAAAAAAAAGACCCCGTTTTTTTAAATAAACAAGAAAATTATGATTTTCTAAAAAAAAGAAAGTTGAAAAATAGAGAAAGTGTTTTATAATAAAATAACTGATTGTTTTGTAAAACTATTAATTAGGATGTGATTTATTGTGAATAAAACATATAAAACATATTTGTATATTTTGCTTTCAATTCAATTTATAGTTTTAATAATCATGCTCTTTATTGCTTATTTTGGAGCTGGGTCTTTTTCTTCTCAAACAACAAAGGTTTTACAAAACGAAGCTGTAAATATTGTAGAAGATGAAATGGAGACTCGTATTAATTTAGTTTTTTTACATTTAGAAAAAGAAAAACAAAAAATAATAGATGAAGCTACAAAAATTGCCCGTGTAACTGTAAATCGCCTTAATGCAAATTTTATACTTAGTGGCAGAGAAGATAAAATGCCTGAAAATATTCAATCTTGGTTGCCACTAGTTCATAATATGGCATATGGGCGAGTTCTTGAACTAGTTGTTTATAATAAAACTGATGAATCTATACTTCGTTTTATGGGAAACAATAAAGTTCAGGACCTATCATCTATGTATGATGGGGAATCTCTTGCTGAGGCTATGCTAGAAGCTGATGTTTGCGAAAGATTGATTTTTGGGCAATCTACTCTTTATGTTTGTAATAATCCGATTGTTACAGATGAAATGGTAAAAGAATATGTCTATGATCTTATTTACGATATTATTCAAGAAGAAAATGCTTTACTTTGGGTTAATGAAATTTTAAACTTTGATGGCGGTGATGATTATGCTCGAAGATTAATTTATCCGCTTGAGCCAGAACAGGAAGGGCAATATCTTAGCACAAGTATTCAAGATTCAAAGGGAAATTTTTTTTATGCAAAGGAACTAAATGGTGTAAAAGAAAATAACGATATTTTTCAAACATATTTTTCAACGGATTCAAAAACAGGTGAAGTTATAGAAAATGCCATGTATGCTAGATTATATAAACCTTATAATTGGATTTTCGTAATAAGTAAGCCTTTGTCAGAAATTAAAGCTTATGCTAATGAATTATCTGTTCATAATAATGAATTTATTAGATCCTTAATGCTTAAGATTATGAAAGTAACAGGTTTGGTTTTTGTTTTAGGATGTACCATTATTATAATTGCTCATAAGAGAAATAAAACTTCTATAGATACATATATAAAAACAGAAATAATGCTAGATGAACTTAGTGGTCTTTATACCCGGAAATATTTTTACGAAAAGGCTATTGATTTTATCAAAAAAAATAAAACTCCCAATTATATTGTGCGAGTAAATATTTGTAACTTTAAAATTATCAACGACCTTTATGGAGTTGAAAATGGTGACAAACTTTTGTATTTTATTGGAGAAATAATAAAAGAGAATGCAGAAAAATATGGTTTTGTTGCAGCTAGGTTTACTGCAGACCATTTCTATTTGTGTATTCCCAAAACTGTGTTTGATAAAATTCATTTTAGACGTCAAATTAATTTACCTTGGTTGGATATAGATGTGTATCTTGTATATGGTGTTTATCCCGTAGATGAAACTAAGGATATTCCAATAAATATAATGTGCGATAGAGCAGATATGGCAATTACTACTCAAAAGGCAGAATCTAGTGGAATAAGTGGTGGTTTTGCATATTATAATGATAGATTTAGACAGCAATTACTTCGAGATCAAAAAATAGAAATGGAAATGGTTGATGCCTTGGATAATTCTCAGTTTTGCATTTATATTCAGCCAAAGTATCAAGTAGCAACAGGAGCATTAGTTGGTGGCGAAGCTTTGGTTCGTTGGATGCATCCAGAACAAGGAATAATTCCTCCTACTGAATTTATTCCTGTGTTTGAACGAAATGGATTTATTCGTAACTTAGATTATTTTGTTTGGGAACAATGTTGTGCTTTTATAAAAGAATTAAAGTTACAGGGGTTGTCTGTTCCCCCAATTTCAATTAATGTTTCTCGTATTCATTTTTACGGTACGGAATTACAAAGCAAATTGTTAGAACTTTTATCAAAGTATGATTTGTCGCCAAAAGATATAGAGTTAGAAATAACAGAAACTGTTTACGCAGAACGACCGGATCTTATTACAGGTAAATGCAGTAAACTTCGGGATGCTGGATTTAGAATTGCCATGGACGACTTTGGTAGTGGTTATTCTTCTTTAAATATGCTAAAGCAACTTCCTTTGGATGTTATAAAAATGGATTTACAGTTTTTATCCGGTACAGAAGATAATGAATCTCTAGAAAAAGGGCAAAGCATTTTACGCAATATAATTCACATGACCCAAGAATTACATCTTCAAACTGTTGTAGAAGGGGTAGAAACAAAATCTCAGAAAGACTTTATTTGTGATATTGGTGATTGTGTGGCTCAAGGTTTTTATTATTCAAAACCAATATCTACAAATGAATTTAAATCATTGTTGGTTTAGTTTTTTATAAATTTTTTTTGAAATTGATAAATATTTATTGATAAAATATTATCGACATATTTAAAAAAACTTGTTCACAAGGTTTAACTTTTTTGGTATAATTTCTACGGAAATTTCAAACAGAGATTCTAGTTTTATAAAAATCTTAAAATGAGGATGGATAAGTTATGGGAAACAAAATTACTATTATTGGGTCTGGTAGCGTTGGTTCAACTATTGCCTATACCCTTGCTGTTCAGGGACAGGCTTCTGAGATTGTAATGATTGATATTAATCTAGAAAAATCTTTAGGTGAAGCTTTGGATATTCGCCAAGGTATGTCTTTTTGTGACCCGGTAAAGATTTATGCCGGTAGCTATCAAGACGCAAAGGATTCTGATATTGTAATTCTTACATCAGGTGTTGCCCGTAAGCCAGGACAGTCTCGCTTGGATTTGGCTCAGACAAATGTTAATATAACAGGTTCAATAATTCCTGAAATTACAAAAGCTGCACCTAATGCAATTTATATTATTGTAGCAAATCCCGTTGATATACTTACATATCAGTTTCATAAAGTTTCAGGTATTCCTGCAAATAGAATTATTGGTTCAGGAACAGCTCTTGATACTGCTCGTCTTCGTGCTAGATTAGCAGAACATTATCACTTGGCACAGCAAAATGTTCACGCTTATGTATTTGGAGAACACGGGGATTCTTCTTTTGTACCTTGGTCTCTTTGTAATATTTCAACTGTACCTATTGACGACTTTGTAAATCATGTTCGTTCTACAGAAGGCCATTTGTATCCTGAACTTGTGCATGATGAAGTTGAACAATACGTACGAAAGTCTGGTGGCCGAATTATTGCTCGAAAAGGTGCAACCTTTTATGCAATCGCAATTTCTGTTTGTCACATTTGTCGCTGTATTTCTTTCGATACAGAAACAACACTTAGTGTTTCAGATATGATGAATGGTGAATACGGAATAAATGACGTTTGTCTTAGTACTTTATCTTTGGTTGGTAGTGATGGAATTACAGGTAAGGTCTTGTTACCAATGACAGATTCCGAGATTGCTTCTTTAAGAAATAGTGCAGATTGTCTTAAAAGCATCATAAAAGAATTGAAATTCTAATTATAGAGGTTTGTTTAAATATGGAATATAGAATTGAACATGATTCAATGGGAGAGGTGAAAGTTCCAGTGGATAAGTATTGGGCTGCACAAACAGAACGTAGCCATGAAAACTTTAAAATCGGTGTTGGAATTGAAACCATGCCTCGGGAAATAACTAAGGCTTTCGGAATCCTAAAAAAAGCAGCAGCGGAAGCAAATCATGCATTAAAACCAGAAAAAATGACTGCTGAAAAATTGGATGCTATTAGCAAGGCCTGTGACGAAGTTATATCTGGTAGCTTAAACGATCACTTTCCTTTGGTTGTTTGGCAGACAGGAAGTGGCACCCAATCTAATATGAATGCAAACGAAGTTATTGCAAATCGTGGTAACGAAATTGCAGGTTCAAAACTTTTGCATCCAAACGATGACATCAATATGAGTCAGTCATCTAACGATACATTTCCCACTGCAATGCATATTTCTGCAGTTATGGCGATAGAGGACAAATTGCTACCTGCTGTTGATTTATTAATTGCCACATTCAAAAGATTAGAAGCAGAAAACGAAGGAATTGTTAAAAGTGGTAGAACTCATCTTCAGGATGCCACCCCAATTAAATTTTCTCAGGAAATAAGTGGTTGGCGTTCATCTTTGGAAAGGGATAAAGAACTTTTGCTACGATCTGTAGAACCATTAAGAGAGTTGGCTCTTGGTGGAACTGCTGTTGGAACAGGCTTAAATGCTCCTAAAGGTTTCGATGTAAAAGTTGCAGAAGCAGTTTCTAAACTTACTGGTAAAAAATTTGTTACTGCAGAAAATAAATTCCATGCTTTAACAAGCAAAGATGAAATTGTTTTTGCTCATGGTGCAATCAAAGCCCTTGCTTGCGATATGATGAAGATTGCAAATGATGTTCGTTGGCTTGCTTCTGGCCCAAGAGATGGTCTTGGAGAAATTACAATTCCAGAAAACGAACCAGGTTCTTCTATAATGCCTGGGAAGGTGAACCCAACCCAGTGTGAAGCTGTTACTATGGTGGCAGTTCAAGTTATGGGTAACGATGTTGCTGTGGGAATGGCTGCAAGTCAAGGAAATTTTGAACTTAACGTATTTATGCCTGTGTGCATTTACAACTTTTTGCAGTCGGCTCGTTTGTTAGCAGAGTCAATGGTTTCTTTTAATGACAACTGTGCTGTAGGAATTAAGGCGAATAAAGAAAAAATGCACCATAATTTACACAATTCTTTAATGTTAGTAACTGCTCTTAATCCTTACATTGGATACGAAAATGCAGCAAAGACTGCAAAAAAAGCTTTCAAAGAAAATATTTCTTTAAAAGAAGCCTGTGTTGCATTGGGTTTTTTGACTGAAGAAAAATTCGATGAAGTGTTCCATCCGGAACAAATGGTTTAAAAATAATTAAAGGTTAGGGAAATAAAGGCTTGCTTTTTATATATAGCAAAATCTTTTGTTTCCCTACTTTGGTGTTTAGTTTTACAAAATAGGACGGGAAAACATGACATTTAGTTATTATCCAGGTTGCACCTTACGAACCAAGGCTTTAGAACTTGATCGTACTGCCCGTGCTGCTGCCCAAGTTCTGGGAATAACTCTAGAGGAAATTCCAGAGTGGCAGTGCTGTGGAGGTGTTTACCCTATGGCAAAAGATGAAATTGCAACAAAGCTTTCATCAGTTCGTACCCTAGCCGCTGCTCGTGATTTGGGAAACGACTTGGTAACAATTTGTTCAGCTTGTCATAATGTGCTTAAACAGGTGAACAATGATATTTTGACAGATCAAAATATTGCCATGAAAGCAAATAATTATATGAAGCTTGATACTCCATATGCAGGGGAAACAAAGGTAATTCATTATTTAGAGATGCTTAGAGATGTGGTAGGGTTTGATAAAATCGCTGAAAAAGTGGTTTCCCCCTTTACTGGTAAAAAAATTGGAGCATATTATGGTTGTCTTTTGCTACGCCCCTCTGGAGTAATGCAAATGGATAATCCTGAAAACCCAAAAATTATAGAAGATTTTATTCGGGCTATTGGTGGCGATCCAGTTATTTATAGTTTGAGAAATGAGTGTTGTGGTGGTTATGCTACTTTGGAAGATAATACCATTGCTCAAAATCGTGTCGAAAAAATTCTTTCTAATGCACAAGAGTTCGGGGCTGAACTTTTAGTTACTGCATGTCCTCTTTGTTTGTACAACTTAAATAAAAATGAATCAGCAAAAATTACTCCTGTGTATTATTTTACAGAATTGTTAGCTCAAGCTCTTGGAGTTTCAACAGGAGGTAGCGATGGAAAATAAGAATCTACAAGAACAAATTATTCGTTCAAGTGGAGTGAATCCCCGTAAATGTATGCGTTGCGGTAAATGCTCAGCTACGTGTCCTTCTTACGATGAAATGGAATTCCATCCTCATCAGTTTGTGTACATGGTAGAAACTGGTAATATCGAACCTTTGATGAATTCCCAGTCTTTGTACCGTTGTCTTTCTTGTTTTGCCTGTGTTGACCGTTGCCCTCGTAACGTAGAGCCTGCAAAACTTGTGGAAGCTGTTCGCTTGGCAGTTATACGTCAGCAAGGACAGAATCATCTAAAGCCAGAAGAAATTCCTGCTTTAGTTGCAGAAGATTCAGAGATTCCTCAGCAACTTTTAGTAAGTGCTTTTAGGAAATACAGTAAGTAAGGAACTGCTATGCAAAGAATCGGTGTTTTTGTGTGCCATTGTGGTACAAATATTGCGGCAACTGTTGATGTTAAGGCTGTTGCAGAAGCTTTAAAAAATGAACCAGGTGTTGTTGTTTCAACTGAATACCAATATATGTGTTCTGAAGCTGGTCAAAACTTAATTAAAGATGCCATCAAAGAAAATAATCTTTCAGGTGCAGTTATTTGTTCTTGTTCCCCTCGAATGCACGAGGCAACTTTTCGCAAAACAGCTGCAGATGCAGGATTAAATTCCTACATGGTGGAAATTGCAAACATTCGTGAACAATGTTCTTGGATTCATAAGGATATGGCTACAGCTACAGAAAAGGCTATTGCTTTAGGAAAAGCAGCTGTTGCAAAAGTTCACTTGAATGCTCCACTTGTTCCAGGTGAAAGTCCTGTTGTAAAAAGAGCTTTGGTTATTGGTGGAGGTATTGCAGGTATTCAAACAGCTTTGGATATTGCAGAAGCAGGTTTTGATGTAGACATTGTAGAAAAGAATTCAACCATTGGTGGTAAAATGACCCAGATTGATAAAACTTTCCCTACATTGGACTGTGCAGCCTGTATCCTTACTCCAAAAATGGTGGATTGTGCTCAAAACGATAAGATAAAAATATATTCTTACAGCGAAGTAGAAAAGGTTTCTGGCTTTGTTGGAAACTTTACTGTTACAATAAAACGAAAAGCTCGTTATGTAAATGAAACAAAGTGTACAGGCTGTGGTGTTTGTACAGAAAAGTGTCCTGTAAAAAATGTTCCTAACGAATTTAACTTAGGAATGAATAATCGTCGTGCAATTTACATTCCTTTTGCTCAGGCGGTTCCAAAGGTGGCAACAATCGATCCAGATTATTGTAATATGCTTAAAAGTGGCAAGTGTGGTGTCTGCTCCAAAGTTTGTGGTGCTGGTGCCATCGACTACACCCAAAAGGATTCTTTCGTAGAAGAAAAATATGGAGCCATTGTTGTAGCAACTGGGTTTAACCCAATAAAACTCGATGCATATGATGAATATGCCTATTCTCAAAGTAAGGATGTAATCACTTCTTTAGAATTTGAACGTCTTACAAATGCTGCAGGTCCAACAAATGGAACCTTGCTTAGACCTTCTGATGGGAAACATCCCCATACAATTGTGTTTGTTCAGTGTGTTGGTAGCCGTGAATCTAATAGTTGTAAAGGTGGAAAAGAGTATTGTTCAAAAATCTGCTGTATGTACACAGCAAAGCACGCAATGCTTACCCGCGAAAAATATCCTGATACAGATGTTTATGTTTTTTACATTGACGTTAGAACTCCAGGAAAAAGTTTCGATGAATTCTATCGTCGTGCTGTTGAACAATATGGTGTTCACTACATAAAGGGTATGGTAGGAAAGGTTGTGCCTAAGGCTGATGGAACCTTAGATGTTCAAGCTTCAGATTTATTAGATAATAAACAACTACATATAAATGCAGATTTAGTTGTTTTAGCTGCAGCCATTGAACCAGATAAAACAGCACGTCCTTTAGCAACAATGCTTACTGCAAGTATGGATACAAACGACTTTTTTACAGAAGCTCACCCAAAACTACGTCCAGTAGAAAGTCCTACAGCTGGTGTTTTTCTTTCTGGAACCTGTCAAGGACCAAAGGATATTCCAGAAACAGTATCTCAAGCCAGTGCAGCTGCTGCAAAAGTTATTGGTTTGTTGGTAAAAGATAAACTAACTGGTAACCCCTGTGTTGCTCAAAGCGATGAATTAATGTGTAACGGTTGTTCTTCTTGTGAAAAAGTTTGTCCCTATGGTGCTATTACTTACGAAGACAAGGAATTCAGAATGCCAGATAGAACTACTGCAATTCGCAGAGTTGCAAAAGTAAACCCTGCAGTTTGTCAAGGCTGTGGTGCTTGTACTGTTGCATGTCCTTCTGGTGCTATGGATTTGAAGGGATTTTCTAACAGACAGATTATGGCGGAGGTAGATGCAATATGCCGGTAACAGAAAATCAAGAATGGAAGCCTAAAATCGTTGCTTTTTGCTGCAACTGGTGTTCCTATGCAGGTGCAGATTTGGCTGGAACTAACCGTTTAGCCTATCCTGCCGACGTAAAAATTATTCGGGTGCCTTGTTCTTGTAGGGTAAACCCTATGTTTATTCTTCGTGCTTTTCAGCGTGGAGCTGATGGTGTAATCATGTGTGGTTGTCACCCAGGTGACTGCCATTATACTAGTGGAAATTATTTTGCTCGTCGCCGCATGACATTGCTTTTTTCTATGCTAGATTTCTTGGGAATAGAAAAAGGTCGTACCCGAGTTGAATGGGTTTCTGCTGCAGAAGGTGCAAAATTTGCTACTACAATGAACGAGTTTGTGGAAACAATTACTGCTCTTGGAAAAAATAAACGTTTGGAGGATTTGCGATGTACGAAGGGATAAACACCGCCATGTTAGCAAAGGCCAAGGAAATGCTAGCCTCCGGAAATGTAAACCGTGTAATAGGTTGGCAAAAGGGGCTTTTTGAATACGATATTACTCCAGCAATTTTTGAAAATGCTGAAGAATTGGATTCTTCCTTCATTTATAATGAGTTTTGCGGTCCGAATATGTCAAAGTATTTGATAAAAGAAAGCCGCAAAGAAGGGAAAATTCTTGTATTTTTGAAACCCTGTGATACTTACAGTTTTAATCAACTTATAAAAGAACATCGCATTATTCGTGAAAATGTTTATGCCATCGGAATTCCATGTCAAGGAATGAAACACGGCGAAGAAGCAGAACTAGATGAACGCTGTACAGTTTGTCGTGGTTCAAAACATATGGCATATGATGAACTATTAGATGGTTGTGATGAAACAGACTTGGATGCAGAAGTTGCACAAAAACGATTTGCAAAAGTTGCAGAGCTAGAAAGCAAGACCCCAGATGAACGATTTGCCTTTTGGAGAGGTGAACTTTCTCGCTGTATTCGTTGCAATGCTTGCCGTAACGTATGTCCAGCTTGTTCCTGTGAACAATGCGTTTTTGATAACCCTAATTCTGGAATCGCACAAAAAGCTGCAGCTGACGACTTTGAAGAAAATATGTTCCATATAATTCGGGCCTTCCATGTAGCTGGTCGCTGTACAGACTGTGGAGAATGTTCTAGAGTTTGCCCACAGAATATTCCTTTGCATCTTTTGAATCGTAAGTTCATTAAAGACGTAAACGAATTATATGGTGATTATCAGGCTGGATTTGATACAGACAGCCTAGCACCTTTAAACACATACAAAACAGTTGATGTGGAACCTTCCGTTGTTTATGAACGAAGCCCAGAAGGAGGCAACTAATGGTACAAATTTCTGTTGCTGAACTAAATAAGTTGTTTGCCGCTATTGCAGAAAAACAAGATGTATATTTACCTGTAGATAATTCTGCAGGTCAGGCTGAATTCAAAAAGTGGCAACAAGGGGATGTTCTTAGTTCCGCTTTGAACACAATTCGTAGTGCCAAGGATTTCTTTTTTCCTCAAACAGAAAATATTGTAGACTTCAAAATGGAAGGCAAAAATATTGATGTTGTAGAAAATAGGGATGATGTTGAAGATTTTGTAGTATTTGGCGTAAAGGCTTGTGATGCTGCAAGTTTTGGCATTTTGGATAAAGTATTTCTTGTAGATCCAGTAGACTCTTTTTATAAGAATCGACGAGAACATGGAACGATAATTACTTTAGCTTGTACAAAGCCTGCTGCCACCTGTTTTTGTTCATTGTTTGGAATTGATGCTGCAAATCCACTAGGTGATGTAAGTGGTTGGATTGCAGATGAAATTTTATACCTTGAACCACAAACAGACAAAGGACGTATTTTTGTGGATTCATTTGCTTCTGTTTTAGCTGCCGCTGACGGAAAAGCAACCTCTGTGGTAGAAGAACAGAAAAAAGAAATCGCTGAAAAGATGAAAAAACAATCCTTTGCAAATCTGAAAAAAGATAGGTTTAAACCAGAAAATCTTTTGGATATTTTCAATGATTCTGCATGGGCTAGTCTTTCAGAAGCTTGTCTTGGTTGCGGAACCTGTACTTTTGTTTGTCCTACTTGTCAATGCTACGATATTAGGGACTTTGATACAGGTCACGGAATAAAAAGATTTAGATGTTGGGACAGTTGTATGTATTCAGATTTTACAAAAATGGCCCACGGAAATCCTAGACTTACTCAACTTGAACGGTTTAGACAAAGATTTATGCATAAACTTGTTTACTTCCCGTCAAACAATGAAGGTCAATTTGGTTGTGTAGGATGTGGTCGCTGTTTAGTAAAATGCCCAATTTCAATGAATATTGTTAAAGTAATGAAAACACTGGGGGATAAATAATGGAACAAGATGTTCTAATTCCAAAGGTTGCAGTTGTAACCGACATTCGTCAAGAAACACCTGATGTAAAAACATTTCGTGTAGTTGGACCTGACGGAAAAAAATTGTTCGAGCATATTCCTGGTCAGTGTGCAATGCTTTCTGTTCCAGGTGTAAGTGAAGCAATGATTTCTATTACTTCTTCGCCCACAAACACAGAATTTATGGAATTCAGCGTAAAAAAGTGTGGCTGTTTAACTACATGGCTTCACGAAATGGAGATTGGACAACAAATTACAGTTCGTGGCCCCTACGGGAATGGATTTCCTGTAGAAACAGAATTAAAGGGAAAAGACTTGCTTTTTATTGCTGGTGGAATCGGACTTGCTCCACTTCGCTCTGTAATTAATTATGTTCGAGACAAAAGAGAAAACTACGGTTCTGTTCAGATTGTTTATGGTTCACGGTCAAAAGCTGATTTAGTTGCTTACAAAGAAATCCTTGATGAATGGATGAAAACAGATGGGGTAGAAGTAAATCTAACAATCGATAATCCTCAAGATGATTGGGACGGTCACGTTGGATTTATTCCAAATTATGTAAAAGAATTAAATCCAGATTTAAGAAAAACAATTCTTATGTGTGGACCTCCCGTTATGATTAAATTCACTCTTGCTGGATTAAAAGAGCTTGGGTTTGAAGACACTCAGGTTTACACTACAATGGAACTTCGCATGAAGTGTGGAGTTGGCAAGTGTGGACGTTGTAATATTGGTGACAAATATGTTTGCAAAGACGGACCTGTATTCCGTTTTGATCAGCTTGGTGAATTACCTTCTGAGTATTAATTGAGAGGAAATGCTATGAGTGATATGGTTTCTGTTTATTTAATGGGAAAAAAATATGATGTTCCAGCAGAACTTACAATTATGACTGCTATGGAATATGCCGGTTACGAATTGGTTCGAGGTTGTGGATGCCGCAACGGTTTTTGTGGTGCTTGTGCTACAATTTATCGTATTAAAGGAGACAATGAACTTCATGCTTGTCTTGTTTGTCAAACAAAAGTTGAACAAGATATGTATGTTGCAACACTGCCATTCTTTCCATTGGTAAAAAAGGTTTACGATGTAGAAAAAATTAAAACAGATCAGTCTGTAATGATGCAACTTTATCCGGAAATATACAGTTGTATTGGTTGTAATGCTTGTACAAAAGCTTGTACCCAAAGTTTGAACGTAATGCAGTATATTGCTTATGCTCAGCGTGGTGAGTTTGAAAAATGTGCCGAGGAATCTTTTGACTGTGTAATGTGTGGAGTTTGTTCATCTCGTTGTCCTGCAGGTATTTCTCATCCTCAAGTTGCAGAACTTGCACGCCGTATCAATGGAAAATATTTGCAGCCAGAATCTAAGCATCTTATCGATCGTGTAAATGAACTTAACGAAGGTAAATGCGAAGAATTAATTCAGTCAATTATGAAAAAGCCTTTGGCAGAAATCAAAGAGCTTTATAATAATCGTGACATAGAAAAATAAACGAGGAAGGAAGGAATTATGTATAACAATAAATTAGATGATTTGGCTAAGATTGTTGCAGAAAAACGTGAAGAAAATATTAAATTTGAACCTACTCGTTTAACCGCAGACGAAAAAGATGCTCTTTTAAAAGAATATCATCCAGATCGTATTGCTTCGCAATTTGAAGAGCTAAAAATTGGTCCAAATAAGGGAGAAAAAGCTCCCATTGAACTTGCTGCAATGCTTCAGGCAAAACCTCGTGTTACAGCAAAAGACGTAGATTTGGATAAAATTACATACGAAACAGATGTTCTTGTAATTGGTGGAGGTGGAGCTGGAACCTCTGCTGCAATCGAAGCTTCTAACGCTGGTGCAAATGTCCTACTTGTAACAAAACTTCGTGTTGGAGATGCTAACACAATGATGGCAGAAGGGGGAATTCAGGCTGCAGATAAGCCAAATGACAGCCCTGCTCAGCATTATTTGGATGCATTTGGTGGTGGTCACTTCGATGCAAAGCCTGAATTGGTTTATACACTTACAACAAAAGCACCTATTGCAATTAAATGGTTAAATGATCTTGGTGTGGAATTCGACAAAACTGAAGATGGAACAATGGTTACAACTCATGGGGGTGGGACAAGCCGCAAACGTATGCACGCTTGCAAAGACTATTCCGGAGCAGAAATCATGAGAACTTTACGAGATGAAGTTCTTAATCGCCCTGATGCAATTAAAGTTGTAGATTTTACAGCTGCTATCGAAATCCTAAAGGATGAAAAAGGAAATGCAGCTGGTGCTGTTTTGATGAATATGGAAACTAAAGAATTAATGGTTGCAAAAGCAAAAGTTGTTGTAATTGCAACAGGTGGAGCAGGGCGTATGCACTACCAAGGATTCCCTACATCAAATCACTATGGTGCAACAGCTGACGGTTTGGTTTTAGCTTATCGCGCTGGGGCAAAATTAATGTACCAAGATTCTTTGCAGTATCATCCCACCGGAACTGCTTATCCATCACAAATTTTGGGTGCTTTGGTTACAGAAAAAGTACGTTCCCTTGGAGCAAAACTTGTGAACGCAAAGGGAGAAGTATATATTCATCCTCTAGAAACCCGTGATGTAAATGCATCTGGAATTATTCGTCAGTGTCGGGAAGGTAACGGAATTGAAACAGAAATCGGGCAAGGTGTTTGGCTTGATACTCCCATGATTGAAGCAATTCATGGAGAAGGTACAATCGAAAAACGTATCCCAGCAATGTTACGTATGTTTGGAAAATACGGAATTGATATTAGAAAAGAACCAATTCTTGTTTATCCAACATTGCACTATCAGAATGGTGGGGTAGAAATCGATAGCAAATGTCATTCAGGTGTTGCAAATTTGTTAGTTGCAGGTGAAGCAGCTGGTGGTATTCACGGAACAAACCGCTTAATGGGTAACTCTCTCTTGGATGTAGTTGTATTCGGTCGTGAAGCTGGTATTGAAGCTGGAAAACTTTTCAAAGATATTCAATTACCAGGAAAACTTAATATGAATCACGTGGATTCATTCTGTAAAGAAAGAGAATCTGCAAAGATTGAAGGTGATGCAGTTTCACCAAAATTGCTACCTTCCTACGCAAGAAAAAATTAATCAATACAGGGGTTGTTTTAGCCCCTGTTATAATAGGACAGTAGGAGAAAAAAATGGTTCTAGGATTATTATCTGTAAAAACAATATCATTTCTAGTTTTTTCTGTTTTTACAATAGCAGGCTTAGGTTACCTTTTAGGACGTATTACAATTAAAGGTGTTTCTCTTGGAACAGCTGGTGTTTTTATTGTTGCCTTGCTTTTTGGTGCTTTGCTTTATGCTCCTCTTGAAGAACAGTTAAAAGTTGAAGGAGTAACATATGTTACAAATGCATTAAAGATTGTTGAAAATCTTGGCTTGATTTTGTTCGTTACTTCTGTTGGGTTTATTGCAGGTCCAAATTTCTTTGGTGACTTTAAGAAAAACTTCAAATCCTACATTTTGATTGGTTTGATTATCATTCTGGTTGGTGGAATTTCATGTTGGGCTTGTACTATGTTCGACATCAAAGTTTATGAATCAGATCCAAAAGAAGCTGCTGCAATGTTGGTTGGTCTTCTTTCAGGTTCATTAACATCAACTCCAGCCTTTTCTGCCGCAAAAGCAACTGTAACCTCAGAAGAACTTGAAGCAATGGTTTCTGTTGGTCACGGAATTGCATATTTGTTTGGTGTTATTGGTGTTGTTCTTTTTGTTCAACTTACGCCAAAATTAGCAAAGGCAAATATGGAAGAAGAAAGAGCAAAACTTTCAGAAAATAACCCAGAAGTTCCTTCTAAATTAACAGGAAAAGAAATGGAATTAGATGGGTTTGGCTTTTGTGCATTTTCCATTGTTGCAGTTTTAGGAATTCTTATAGGTTCAATTAAAATTGGAAACTTTTCTTTAACTACAACAGGTGGCTGTTTGCTAGTGTCTTTGATTTTTGGTCATTTTGCAAAAATTGGAAATGTTTCAGTTACACCTTCAACTCCAACTCTAAAGAACTTTAGAGAACTTGGTCTTATGTTTTTCTTAATTGGTGCAGGTGTTGCCGGTGGTGCAGAATTTGTTGATCACTTTAAATGGGTTTACTTCATTTATGGTATAATTATGACAATGCTACCAATGATTATAGGTTACATTTTTGCAAGATATGTGTTAAAATTAAACTTGTTGAACAATTTAGGATCAATCTGTGGTGGTATGACATCCACTCCTGCATTAGGAACTTTGATTTCTACAGCTGAAACAGAAAAGGTTGCAGGTGCATATGCTTCAACTTATCCAATCGCATTGATTTCAGTTGTTCTAGTTTCGCAGATTTTAATTTTAATGTTCTAATTTTATCTGGAGGTTTTTATGACAATTGAAGTTTGTATGGGAAGTTCCTGCCACGCAAAAGGTGCAAGTCGTGTTTTGGATATGCTTAGAAAGGCAATTTCAGAAAATAATTTAGAGGATAAGATTAATTTGTCCGGTACATTATGTTTAGGGCAATGTGCTGAACCTGGTGCCAATATGAAAATTGATGGCGAAATTGTTACTGACATTACAGAAGAAAACTTTCCTGATTTTTTTGAAAATAGAATTAAAAAACTTCTTGTTAATAATTAATTAGTAAAAAACTTTATCCCAAAACGCTGGAAAAGATTAGACTTCTTGATTAGTTGTTAAGTTCTTTATCCAGCGTTCTTTTTTTAATTGCCATTCTGCAACAATTAATTTTGCAATATCAGATATTTTTACAACTGCAAACAAAATTACTGGCGACCATGTGGTGTATTTGCCAAGTAAAAGAATTCCAGGTAAAAATAAAATAGTATTTACAGAAAGGTCTGTCACAGTTCCCAGCATGGCATCTCCTCCAGCTCTTGCAGTGGCAAACTGTGTATTCAAAAAAGTCCAGATGGGCATATACAACGCAATTACAAATAACATTTGCTTTGCTATGACGATGGCTTGTGAGGATATTTTTGGAAAAACAATGGGTAGTAAAACAGATGAAAAGAATGTCATAAAACCTAGCCAGGTACCAACTATAATTGCACAGGATTTCATCCATAGAGATTGTTTTTTTGCTAAATCTAATTCTCCTCGACCTAAAGTTCCTCCAATAACAACCGCTGTAGAAACATCCATTCCAGAAATAACTAATTGAAAAAGGTTCGCTATTGACCAAGCTGCTGATAAACCTGCTACAATTTCTGCTCCCCCACGACCATTGTGAATACGATTCATAATGGTTTCTGTTAAAATCCAAGATAGGTTTGCTATTATTACTAAAAAAGATTTTTTTAGTATTTCTATACAAAACGAAGCTTTTATAGCAAAGATTTTGAGCCATTTTGAAAAGAACAAGGTTTTTTTTGTGTAGCAATAAATCAAATAAATAAATAATTCAATAAGTCTGGCACAGAGAGTTGCAAGGGCGGCTCCTTCAACTTCAAGTCTAGGTGCTCCTAAGTTTCCATAAATGAAAATCCAGTTCAATACAGTATTGATTAGAGTAGCAATAACTGAAATTATTAAAGGTGTTTTTACATTTTCAGATTCACGCATACTTGAACCTATGGAAAAAGAAAGAGCAATGGGAATCCATGTGAATGCAATTATTTTCATGTATTTGGAACCTTCAACAACAATTTCTTGTTTGTTAAGGTTGTCCTTTAACATAAAACCCATAAGATTTTCTGAAAAAAAGTAAGTTATGAATGTATAAATTGTTGCGATAAGTAAAGTAAAGATAATTTTAAATCTATAGGCATGTTGCATTCCCTCAGCATTTTTTATTCCGTTAAATTGAGAAATATAAATACCACCAGCGGCACAAATTGAATTAAGCAGAACAAAAATTATCATATTTAATTGGTTTGAAACATTAATGCTGCTGTATATTACGTTGCCTAACCCCGAAACCATAAAATTGTCGATTAAAGAAACAAGACTTTGCACAAGTAATTGAAGAATAACAGGTAAGGCAATAGATAATGCTTTTTTATAAAAGGATAGAGGTCCAATAAAGGAGGTTTTGATTGATTTGCTAAACATAGGGGCATACTATCAAAATAAAAATATATATTCAACATGTATTTTGTGCAAAATATTTGAAAAATTATGAATTTGTTACTGTTATTGAGTAAATCTTGCATAACTGATATGATAACTACCATTGACAAATAGAGAGGAATTTTTATGTTTAAGCCTGAATTATTTAATTCACTAAAAAATTATTCATTAAAACAGTTCGGGTCGGATGTTTCAGCAGGTCTTATTGTTGGTATAGTTGCATTGCCTTTAGCTATAGCCTTTGCTATTGCTTCTGGGGTTGCTCCTGAACAGGGATTGTACACTGCAATAATTGCTGGTTTTATTATTTCCTTCCTTGGAGGGAGTAAAGTTCAAATTGGTGGCCCTACAGGAGCTTTTGTTGTTATTGTATTTACTGTAATTCAAGATTATGGTTTATCTGGTTTATATGTAGCAACAATAATGGCTGGGATTATGCTTGTTTTTATGGGCGTATTCAAATTGGGAATATTAGTAAAATATATTCCCTATACTATAATTACTGGGTTTACAGCAGGAATAGCTGTAACAATTTTAACAACTCAAATTGGAGATTTTTTCGGTTTAGTTACAGGTCCTATGCCAGGGGATTTTGTTGGAAAAATTACCACTTATATAAAAAGTTTTGATACTATAAATTTCTATGCTATGGGAGTGGCTCTTGTTTCTTTTGCTTTAATTTTAATTTGGCCAAAGATTAGTCGCAAAATCCCAGGATCCCTTGTGGTAATCGTTGTTGTAACTGTTTTAGTTAAATTATTGAATTTGCCAGTTGATACCATCGGATCAAGGTATGGAGCAATTCCTACTTCTTTGCCTATGCCAAAGTTTCCAGAAATAAGCTTTGAAATGATTCAAAGTTTAATTTCTCCAGCATTGTCTATTGCTATTTTGGCAGCAATAGAATCTTTGCTAAGTGCTGTAGTTGCAGATGGAATGATTGGTGCAAAGCATGATTCTAATATGGAATTAGTAGGTTTAGGAATTGCAAATATGGTAGTTCCTCTTTTTGGAGGAATACCTTCTACAGGTGCTATAGCTCGTACTGCAACCAATGTAAAAAATGGTGGTAGAACGCCTGTAGCTGGAATAGTTCATGCAATAACTTTGCTTTTAGTAATGCTAATTTTTGGACGATTTGCAGTTTATATTCCTTTGGCAACGCTTGCTGCAATTTTAGTTTCCGTTGCAATTAATATGGCTGGAATTCCTGCAATAAAACTTCTTTGCAAAGGGCAAAAATCTGATATTACAGTTTTAACTGTTACTTTTTTACTAACAATTTTTGTAGATTTAACGATGGCGATTGAAGTTGGATTAGTTTGTGCTGCATTTTTCTTTATAAAGAAGATGATTGATTTATCTGTAATTCGAGAATTCCATAGCTCAGTAAATAATGGAGATTCTTTAACAAAGGAAAAGAATGAACTTATACATAATATTCCAGAAGGAATCTTTGTGTTTGAAATTGATGGTCCCCTTTTCTTTGGAACTGCCCAAAAATTTGAAGTTGCTACCAGTCGTTTAGGGATTGATTATAAAGTTCTTGTGTTGCGTTTACAAAACATGAGTTATTTAGATGCCGGAGGACTTCATGTATTAGAGCAACTATATGACACATGTAAGTCAAGAAATATTACTTTGCTAATTTCTGAAATTCGTATTCAGCCTTATATATTGCTATTAAAGTCAAAACTTTTAGATAAAATTGGTAAAGATAATCTTCCAGGTTCTATGCAAGAAACTTTGGAGCGAGGCAAGGAAATCATAGCACAAGGAAAAAAAGAAGAATAAAACATCGCTAAAGCAATATAATATTGAATAATCCATGACAATGTTTTAGAATTTATTTTGCATAGAAGCATCGGAGGCTAAATGAAAAAAGCAAAAATAATTATATTATGTTGTCTGTGGATTTTTTTTCTTTTTTCTTGTGCATCATCTGTAAAGATAAAAGTTCAAAGACCTGCTGAATATGACTTACAAGGTGCAAGGTCTATTTCTGTGTTGCCTTTTACAACAACTGGTCTTTTTTGGGGGCCTGAAAAAGAAAAAATTGCAAAGTATATTTCATCTTCAATCCAGAGTAATTTAATTCAATCAGGATATTTTTCTGTAATTGATTCTAGCTTTGTAAATTCAGCCTTGAGGGAAAAATCCTCCTTGCCCTGTGATGTTTACATAAAAGGTGCAATTTTAGATTTTTCAGATATTATTAATGCTTCTTCTCTGGAAGATGAGGAAGAGGAACAAATTGAATATGCTCGACATGTAAAATTTCTTGTTTCCTATGCTATTGTAAATGGTAAAACCCATGAAATTATTGCTACTAACCAAGAAAGATTTAGCTTTACTTCTTTGAGAGAAAAATTTATATATAATTTACCTTCTGCTCTTTATCTTGCACAATGGGATTTAGATTTATTTGTTTCGGATTTACTAAAAAAGATAGAACCCTACACGGAAACAAGAAAAGTTTTTATGCTAAAAGATAAATCAAAAAATGAAATAATGATGCAGGGTTCAGAATTTGTAAAAGAAGGGAATTTGTCAGCTGCCTTAGAAAAATATCTTTCTGTTTACAATGAATTAGGTTTGTTTGAAGCAGGATATAATGCTGCAAGGATTATGGAAGCTCAGGGGAAATATACCGAAGCAGAAAAATTAATGCTTGAAGTTTACAACAAAACAGGGGAAAAAAAAGCTAGAAATGCTATAAAAGAAATCCAAAGGGAAATTAAAGATGATCAGATTTTTAAGGAGCAACAAGAAAAAAGAAATTCCCAAGAAAAAAATGTATATGAAAAATGAAACACAAAAAGCCAAGGTGGCTTTAAAGCCAAGGTGGCTTTTTAAAAGTTAAGAGTAAAAAAAAGCATCCTTAAAGTAATTTTAAGGATGCTTTTTTTGTTTTTTATCTAATTTTATTTGCTTAACAATCTATTTAGCCGTTTTACAAATTCAGCTGGGTCTTTTAATTCACCGCCACCTAAAATTAGGGCTTGGTCAAGTAGCACATTGGAAACGTCAGCAATAAAAGTTTCATCTTCTGTGTCTATTAATTTAGCCACAACAGGATGATTGCCATTTACTTCTAGAATGGGTTTTACGTCTGCAAAACCAGTTTGTCCCATGGCTTTCATCATTCGTTCCATTTGCAAAGATGGGTCATTTTCGTCTACAACGATACAAGAAGGTGAATCTGATAATCGCTTTGAAATTTGGACATCTTTAACCCGTTCCCCAAGGGCTTTTTTAATTTTTTCCACAAGTGGTTTAAATTCTTTTTCTTTCTTTTCAGCTTCTTTTTTGTCTACTCCTAATTCTTCGTCGCTACCAGCACGATTTACTGCTTTTAGTTCAAAATCTTTGTATTTGCCATAAGATGGGATGACAATGTCGTCGATTTCATCACTCATAATTAGAACTTCAAAGCCCTTTGCCATGTATGCTTCTAAAAGAGGAGAAGACCGTAGATTTTTTTCATCGCCACCTGTAATGTAGTAAATTGCTTTTTGTTCAGGTTTCATTCGTTGAACATAATCTGCAAAACTTGTCCAGTTGTCATCCCCTGTTCCTTCTGGTGCAGTAGACTTAAATCGGATAATTTCTGCCAATGTATCACGATTTGCAAAGTCTGAGTACAATCCTTCTTTTAGAGGACGATTGAATTGGGAAACAAATTTATTCCATTTTTCGATGGCGTTTTTATCATCGTCGGATAATTTATCTGTTCCACCAGCTTCCTTTGCAGCCCCTATTGCTTTTGAAGCAGCTTCTGACATCTTTTTGAATTCGCTAAGTAGTTTTTTTACAGATTGAGATTTAATTGTTTCTAGAATACGATTTTGCTGTAGGATTTCACGGCTTACATTAAGTGGTAAATCTTCAGAGTCAATAATTCCTCGAACAAAGCGAAGGTATGCAGGCAATAGTTCTCGGTCATCGTCAGTAATAAAAACTCGTTTTACATAAAGTTTAACTCCACTCTTGTAATCAGCCTGATACATATCAAAGGGTGCTCTTTCTGGAACAAAGAATAAAGTTGTATATTCTTGTGTACCTTCTGCGTGGGTATGTACGTACATAAGTGGGTCAGAGCCATCGTGGGAAATAGTTTTGTAAAAATCGTTATAATCTTCAGTTTTTAATTGAGATTTAGGTCGTTTCCATAAGGCACTGGCACTGTTAATTTTGTCTACTTTTTGTTCGCTGTCTGTTACCTTGCCTTTGTCATCATATTTATTTTGAGTGTAGTGAAGATAAATAGGAAATGCAATATGGTCGCTGTAACGTTTTACTAATTCTTCTACCTTCCAACGACTAGCATATTCTTTGCTGTCGTCGTTAAGGGTCATTACAACTGCTGTTCCGTGGGCATCTTTACTATCGAATCCATATTTTTTTGCTTCATTACTATCAAGGGCTAAACCTTCGATATCGTAGGAATTAGTTCCATCGCTAGACCAGTGAAATAAGGTATCAGTAGCAGCTCTGCGAGTGTAAACATCAATGTGGGAAGCTGCCATAAATGCAGAATAAAAGCCCACTCCGAATTGTCCAATAAGTGCTGAATCTTTTTTTGCGTCGTTAGCTAGTTTTTCCAAAAATGCCTTTGTTCCAGAACGGGCGATGGTTCCAAGATTTGAAGAAAGTTCATCGCTATCCATACCGATACCAGTATCTTTTACAGTAAGAATTTTATTGTCTTCGTCAAAAGAAATGTCAATTCTGCCGTCGAAAGTTACATTTTTGTAAGCATCATCGGAAAGGGTGAGATATTTTAATTTATCCAAAGCGTCTGATGCATTGGATACAATTTCCCTTAGAAATATGTCTTTGTTTGAATACAAAGAATGAATAATAAGGGTTAGAAGCTGATTGACTTCCGTTTGAAATTGATAAGTTGCCATAATTTTCTCCTAAAACATTACGTGCATAAATATTTTTCTTAATCTATAAATATAATTTAATGATTGTAACAAAAAACGGCAAGTGGTCTATAAAATTAAAGAATAAAGCTAAATTTAAAACCAATTTCACTAACAGAGATTTCTTCTGAGGGATTTAAATTTTGTGTGTACTGAAAGTTATCTCTGAATTTTCCCATAACAGATAATGTTAAGGGACCTGCATTAAATTTTATTTCTGTTTCGTATCCAAATTGAAATAAAAGTAAATTATCGTAGCTTTGGGTTATTACAGGAGAAAACAAAATTCCTTGGCTAACTGAAATTAATCTAGATGGGGAGTAATTTTGTGATATACCTATAACAAAGGCTTGAAATTTTTTTTCTTGATCTGTGAAAGGAATCTCAAACAAATAGCGAGAAAAGGTGTGACCAACAAAAGGATATATAACAGAAGATTTAAGAGTTTGAATTTCTTTTGATACATAAAATTCTGAAGAAATTGAAGATGATTTACTGTATTCATAGGGTAGCGTGTATTGTGAAAAAGACAAAGGTGTAGTTCCTTGTACAAATCCAACTGTAAGGTTTGAGTTTAGAAAAAAATAATCTTTAACTTGAACTGTTACAAGAATAGATTTGTAGTTATTAACAGGAAAAGAGGTGCCATTTTTTATAGTTGAAAACCAAGAAGAGTTTTCTTTTCTAGTGATGAATTGGGTTCCGCTGTGTTTGCTAATTTTCCATTTTATTGCTTTTAGGGACTGTGTTTTTTTGGGCGGTGGATTTTGGATTTCTAGGTTTGAAAGAGGAGGATAAACTGGCAAAGATACAATAGGTGGCCATTCCTGTTCTTTTGTTGGGTTAACTTTTTTTTCGGTTTGTGAAACACTTTCACTTTGAATTGTGGCACAAATCTGAAATAAAAAAAATATAAAAAAAATAATAAATTTTTGCCCCATTAATAAATGGTATCTCCTAAAAGTCGGGCCATAAGTTCAACAGCCATTCTAGCTGTTTGGCTACGGACATCAAGAACAGGATTTACTTCGACAAATTCTGCTGAACCGACCATTTTTGTTGTAGCCATTTCTTCCATTAGAAGAAGTGCCTCTCTATAGTTTAATCCTCCAGGAAGAGGAATGCCAACTCCAGGAGCAAACATAGGATCTATTACGTCCATATCGAAGCTTACATGAATTATATCCACTCGTGATTTAAAAAAGACAGTTATCTTTTTTAATATAGCTGAAAAACCTTGTCTATCTATATCACTCATGGTAAAAGCAGTAACTCCAGCTTCTTTCATTAATTTTTTTTCTTTAGAATCAATATCTCTAAGCCCTACGTAGCAAATATTTTCAGGAGAAACTTTTGCTCCTGGATTGTAAAGTTCTGTTAGTTCTGGAATCCCATAACCACAAGAGGCAGCTAAGCACATTCCGTGAATGTTTCCAGACGGAGAAATGTCTGCTGTATTAAAATCTCCGTGGGCGTCTACGTAAAGTATTCCAAGTTTTAAGTTCTTTTTTTTACAAGCTGCTGAAACCCCAGCGATTGTCCCTAATGCGATGGAATGGTCGCCCCCTAGAACTAGAGGAAATTCTCCAGTGGAAATTGATTCTTCTGTGCGAGAAGCAAGTTGTTCGCAAGCAGTAACAATTTGCGATAAATATTTTGCATCGCTACGACCAGGTAATTCATATTCTTGAGGATTTACTGTAAAGGGGGGGAAGGATGTTACTGTGTCGTGTTCTAATGTTTCAAGACGTTCTTTTAGTCCTGCTAAACGAATTGCGGAAGGTCCCATGTCTGAGCCATGTCGATTGCCACCAAAATCTAAGGGCATTTCAATTATTCTGATTCGCATTTTTTAATATTACAACCTTTTTTAAGAAAAAACAAGAAAACATTTTTTCTGATGTGTTCAAAGCGGTAAAACATAAAGAAAATAGAAAATGCTTTGTTGTCTATATGTCTCGTAGATTAAAAGGTGTTTCCTGATAAACGTAATAGTTTAGCCAGTTTGAATAAAATAAATGGGCTGTACTTCGCCAAGTAGAAACGGGTTGTCTTGTGGTGTCGTTGTTTGGGAAGTAATTTATGGGTAGATTAATGGGAAGACCTTTGTCTATATCTCGAAAATATTCCATGGCGAGGGTTTCTGTGTCGTATTCTAAATGTCCTGTCATAAATATTTCTCTGTTGGTTCTAGATTTTACTAAAAGTACCCCGGCTTCATCTGATTCAGCCAATATTTGAAGCCCTTCTTGGTTACGAATATCTTTTTTGCTAACAGTTGTATGTCTTGATTGTGGAACAGGAAAAGTATCGTCAAAGCCCCTTAATAAAGGCTCAGCTGGTGTCGTTCGGTGATGAGGATATATTCCAAATAATTTTTGCTTCAAAGAATGTTTTTGTACTCCATAATGGTGAAATAATCCAGCTTGTGCTCCCCAACAAATGTATAAAGTGTTATAAACATTATCTTTCGCATAGTCCATTATTTCGCAAAGTTCTTTCCAATAATCAACTTGTTCAAATTCAATTTGTTCAACTGGGGCTCCTGTTATAATCATTCCGTCGAATTTTGATTTTAAAGCTTCTTTTGTTGTAATATAAAATCGTTCTAAGTGTTCCGCCCCAGTGTTTTTTGACACGTGGCTTTCCATGTGAACAAGAGAAATTTCAACTTGCAACGGAGTATTTCCCAAAAGCCTAAGTAATTGAGTTTCTGTTGCAATTTTTGTAGGCATTAAATTCACGATGGCAATTTTTAAAGGACGTATATCTTGTCTTGAAGCTCTTTGCTCTGTCATAACAAAGATATTTTCTTTTTCTAAAACAGAACAGGCGGGCAAATCAGACTGTATTTTTATTGGCATAACGACACAAGTATAGCATAAAGTTAATTAATTTGCTATACTTAGCATATGAAATTCTCTGCCTATAGTGCAGAAGACGGTGGCGGAGCAGGAAAGCCCAATATTCCAAAGGCAACAAAAAAGCTAAAGAATCTTGCAATCTACTCCAAACAAGAGCCAGAACCCTTCCGCAAAAAATTAGAACAAACTTTCTCTTCTATACGTTTGCCTGCAAAAGTTGAATGTACTCAAGAACGATTAGGGCGAATTCCTTGTGATATTCTTGTTCCCGAAGTAATGGCTTCTAATCGTACAGTAATTTATGTTCACGGAGGAGGATTTATCGGTGGTTCTAGAAATTCTTGGCGAAGTTTTTGTGCTTCTTTTGCTGCAGAAAGTTCTTCTAAAGTTATCGTTCCAGAATATCGCTTAGCCCCACAATATGCTTATCCGGCAGCATTAGAAGATATACAAACTGTTTTTAGAGAAATATATACTCAGCTTAAATCCTTCGGAACCAAAGAACCAGAAATAATTATTGCTGCCGATGGGGCAGGTGCTTCCATCGCCTTGGCTTTAGTGCAAACTTTAAAAGAACCTTATAGACAGTTCATTCGAAATGTGGTGCTTTTTTCACCTTGGTTAGACATTTCAGGAAATTCAATTTGTGCCAATACAAAAAAGCCTAGAGATGGAATTATTTGTAGTGAATGTATTAAACGTAGTGCAGACCTTTACACTTACGAATCAAATTTAACTAATCCTTTGGTTTCTCCTTTATTTATGGGACCAGAAAGATTAATGGACTTTCCTCCAGTTTATATTCAATGTGGCGGAAAGGAACTTTTATTAGACGATATAAACAAATTTTATCAACGACTAATCGAAAGTAACTGTAATGCAACTTTGGACGTTTGGCCTGAAATGATGTTTATGTTCCAGATGGCTCACGAGTTTCTTCCTCAAGCCCATTTCGCTGTTCAACGGGTGGGAACCTACATAAAAAATTTTAACAAAACTACAAAAGTTGAAACTGAAGATTTGTGGAAAAAACAAGAAGAAGATACCGAAGGAATTAAATAATGGAATTAGTATCTCCTGCTGGTAATTTAGATAAACTTTACTATGCCTATACTTATGGAGCAGATGCTGCTTATATAGGGTTAAAAAGATTTTCCCTTAGGGTAAAGGCGGATAATTTTTACGAAAATGAATACGAAAAAATTATTGCTCTTAAAAAGCAGAATCCGAGAAAGCGACTTTTTTGTGCTTTAAATATAAGTTTTCATAATAAAGATATAGACCAATTCCTTTCTGAGTTGGATTATTTTCGATGTTATCCTATTGATTCCTTTATTATTCAAGATATAGGAATGGTGCCAATAATACAAAAAAACTTTCCCAATGTAGCCTTGCATTTAAGTACTCAAGCGAATTGTATAAATCGAGAAGCGGTAAAAATGTACAAAAGCCTTGGTTTTAAACGCGTTGTTCTTGGGCGGGAAGCTTCTTTGGCAGAAATAAGAGAAATAAAAGATTCAGTTCCAGAAATGGAGTTGGAAGTTTTTGCCCACGGAGCTATGTGTATTGCATATTCTGGGCGTTGCCTAATGAGTGCATATATGAATGGACGAAGTGCCAACAGTGGCTTTTGTTCTCATTCTTGTCGTTGGGAATATAACCTTTTGACAAATCTTCCACAGTCAGGGCAGTTGGTATTAGAAGAAAGGGAACGACCAGGGGAGTATTTCCCTGTATTTGAAGGAGAAGATTTTACCGCTATTCTTTCTTCCAAAGATTTATGCATGATAGATCACTTAAAGGAAATGCAAGAAGCGGGAGTTGATTCCTTGAAAATCGAAGGTCGCATGAAAAGTATTTATTATGTGGCTTTGGTTACTAGAGCTTATCGAAAAGCCATAGATGCACTAGAAGGTAAAATTTCCCAGCAGCAAGCTAAACCTTTTATTGATGAACTATACAATGTAAGCCATAGAGAATTTGGTACAGGTTTTTTCTTTCGTAGAGAAGATGCTGATAAAACCACAACAGGAGCTAGCGACAGTCCTTATGAACTATGTGCATCTGTAGGTAAGGTTCTTTCACCAAATGAAGAAGAAGAAATTTTTTCTATTGCAAAAGCCTCTGAACTAAGGCGTACTCAGGAATTAGAATCTATGCATCCAGCTGCTAGAGCTGCAAAAGAAACTGATTATGCTCTTCACCCAGAAAAATGTCCTCCTGTTATTTCAAAAAAAGAAGGTTTTCGTTTTTATAACTACATCGCAATGAATAAAATTGCAGCCAAAGACAGTGGTGTAAACAACGCATCTGACCAAATAGAATTTGTGTCTCCGGATATAGCTTCTATGTTTGCTCAGCAGGAATCCTATCAACTAGTGAATCCTGAAACAGGGGAAATCCTTAACTGGGTTTGCCATGGTCATCCATGTCTGATTTACACTAATTTACCTTTAAAAGAAGGAATGTTGGTTCGTACAAAAAATATACGCTTTGGAAATCCTCAGCATAGGTAACCTCCCCTTTATTAGTTTTTGGTTTAGATAAGTTGTGTATTTTACTGCTTGCCAAACTGTTAATATTGGAGATTTTTTTTCTTGACAACTCATATTTTATGCTTATATAATATTGAATTGTCGCTTGTGGCATTATTTTTTTTGTAAAGTTTTGGAAATTTGAGGAGGAAATGTGGATAATTGTAAATTAATGTCATGGTGCGGCGATTCAAATTATAAATCTCCATTACATTCTTCTATTTCTTCTTCTAATATAAAAAATTCTTTGCAAGGACTAAAATCAGATTGGTTTAAAGATTCAGCTTTTTATCATATTTGGGTAAAAAGTTTTTGTGATTCCAATGGTGATGGAGTAGGGGATATTCCTGGTATCACTTCTCAACTTGATTATATAAAGGACAAAGTCGGTTGCGATGCAATTTGGCTTTCTCCTATTTTTGATTGTGGCGGAAAAAGTTTAGATCCTGATTGCAATATGCATGGCTATGATATTGTGAATTACTATTCTTTAAACCCACTTTTTGGAACTGATGAGCAATTAGATACTCTAATTTTTGAGGCACACAAAAGAGGAATAAAACTAATTTTTGATTTTGTTCCTAATCATGTTTCTGCGGCTCATCCCTGGTTTATAGATTCATGTTTAAAACGAAATGGCAAAACTGATTGGTTTTTGTGGAGTGACGAAGTTTTGCTAGATTGGTCACCTATGGGGCAGAATTCAAATACCTGGCATTCTCCACAGTCTTTGATAAAAATTGCAAAGAATTTTAGTATGTTTTCCCACACTGCAGAGTTGCTAGCTCCTTTGGCAAAAGAGCAAACTTCTTTTTATTATGGAGCCTTTGCTTCTATGATGCCAGACTTGAACTATCGAAATGTAGAAGTTCGAGAAGAAATGAAAAATGTAGTGCGTTTTTGGTTAAATCGTGGTTTTGATGGAGTTAGAATTGATGCTGTTAGGTATTTGGTAGAAGAAATTCATGATGGACAAGTTGAAACCAGAGATACATTGGAAACTCATAAGTTTTTTAATGAACTTAGAACAGAAGTTATTGATAAATATGCGGAATTAGGCTATCCGAAATGTATGATTGCAGAAGCAAATATGCTTGGTGATAGAAGTTTGCTAGAATCATACTTTGGAACAAAAGAAAAACCAGAGTTTTCAATGCTTTTTGATTTTGACTTTTCGGGGCAAGTGAATCATATGGTTTCAGGTTTTGATGCTCATGCTCCTTTGCATACACATTTAGGTGAAACTGGTCGTTCTAATCTTCCTTTGGATTGTACAAAGGCAATATTTCTTAATAATCATGATAACCCAGTTGATAGACCTGCAAGTACTTATTCAGACTCAAAGTTGAAATTAGCCACAGCCATAAGCCTTTTAGTGCCTTCTGTGCCATTTGTGTATTACGGAAACGAATTGGCTCAGAAAAATAAGGAAGGGTACTTGGCTATGCACGATATTCGCCTTCGAGGTGCTTTTTTGGGAGCAGATGTTCAAAAAAAATGCGAAGAAGAAAGGGGTTCTTTGCTAAATTTGCATAAGGAGTTACTTCAATTTAGACTTGAGCATCCAGCTTTAAGGCGTGGAAAAGTAACCATGTTTTATGCTTCCTGTCGATTTGTTACGTCTTATTGCCTTACTTATGGAGAGGATATAATTCTTTGCGTGTTCAATAATAGTGATGTTTGCCAAGAAAATGTCACTATGTATCCTTCTACAGGGGAAATGCCTTTTTCTTCGTTGGAAGAAGTGCCTTTAGGTTGCTTTAATTCAAAAAAAAATCAACTTCCAGAGATAAAAAAACACATTCGGGACTTCCGTTATCTTGAGTTTGGGTGTATAATGAATGAAGGTTTACGACTTTTTGTATGTCGGAAGTAATGATATGGTTTGAAGGTTGCAGTTAAAACTGCACTCAAAATAACATCTATCTTTTAGGAGGAGATATGATAAATAAGATGATTGCAACAAGTGCAAAACTATCTGTTTTGCTTATTCTTGCTGTAGCTCTTTTGTTTTCCTGTGCATCTGGAACAAGTGCAGGAAGTGGTGATGCTTTAATGTCAGCAGATCCAGGTGCTTATGAAGATGCAGCACCAGCTGGACTTGATAAAGTTATAGCATTGAACGAAAAACTAGCTCCATCAGATGATGAACTAGTTGTTTATTACGTTCGCCCAGATAAAAATTATGAGCCATGGGCTCTTTGGGTTTGGGCATTTGGTAGTGGTGCCGGAGATGCATCTTGGGACTATACTCAAGAATGGCAAGTTGAAGATGATATCGGATATATGCGTCTTAAGCTTGATGGTTCATCAACAGGTGGAAATCCTCCTGTAAATGCTGCAGACGGTAAAGTTGGTCTTATTGCTCGCCAAGATGGTGGTTGGACTAAAGATGGTAATGATGACCGAATTTGGGATACCAATACATCAAAGAGTGTTGTTATCTTTTCTGGTGACATGAATACATATGCTGTAAAACCATATAGTCCTCGTGTTGCTCGTGCTGAATTAGCTACACAAACAGAAATTGACGTAGAATTGAGTAGTCGTTTTGGATTGGATGTAGATGGTGGTCTTTCTGGATTCACTGTTAAGTCAAAAGATGGAAAAGATTTTGCTATTGCTTCTGTTGTAAATAGCGATAGTCCTACTGATCCAACATACAACTACACAAAATATATTACAATCACGCTAGCTGAACCTATTCAGCCTTCAGACGCGTTGGTTATTTCTAATCCTGCATTAGAAGGAGATAAAGACGTGGATTCTACAAAGCTTGCTGTTAAATTAGCAGACAAAGCAACCCCTTCTGCAGATACAGCCTTGGGTGTATCTTATTCAAAATCTTCAAAATCAGCTGAATTTAAGCTATGGGCTCCTACTTCTTCTTCTGTAAAGTTGAACCTTTACAAGAAAGATACAGCAACAACAGCTGATTATACAGTAGACATGGTTCTCGATGTTGCTACTGGTGTTTGGTCTGCAACATTTAATCAGGTTGACCCAGATGGAATGTTCTATGACTTTACAGTTCAGAACACAAAAGGAACAGTCGTTGTTCTTGACCCATATGCAAAATCAATGGCTGCATATCGCAACCAGGGTGGTCCTGGACGTGCTGCTGTTGTAGATATGGATTCTGCAAAAGCGGGAAAAATGACAGCTGATTATGTAAAATTGGCTAAGCGTGAAGACGCTGTTATTTACGAAATGTCAGTTCGTGATTTTACAATTAGTAGCGATTCAGGTGTAAAAGCTCCTAAGGGAACATATACAGCCTTTATCGAAAAGATTCCTTACCTAAAGGAATTGGGAATTACTCATGTTCAGTTGATGCCTGTTCTTAACTTCTATTTTACAGATGAAACAAATCGTAAATATGAAGATAAAGGTACAGTAAATAACAACAACTACAACTGGGGATATGACCCACATAACTACTTTACACCAGAAGGATGGTACGCATCTGATGCAACTGATCCTTATGCTCGTATTGCTGAACTTCGTCAATTAATTGATGAATGTCACAAAGCTGGAATTGGTGTTCTATTAGATGTTGTTTACAACCATATGGCAGGAACTTCATTCCTTGATGATATCGTTCCTGGTTACTTCTTCCGCACAAACGCACAGGGAGCTTTCACAAGTAACTCTGGTTGTGGAAACGATGTTGCAACAGAACGTGCAATGGCTAGACGCTTAATCGTTGACTCAATTCGCTGGTGGGTAGATGAATACAAAGTAGACGGTTTCCGTTTTGACCTTATGGGTCTTATTGATACACAGACTGTTCTTGACGGTTATGAAGCTGCAAAGAAAATCAATCCCGATGTATTGTTCGAAGGTGAAGGTTGGAAAATGTACAATGGTGCAGCTGGAACAGTTGGTATGGACCAGAACTATATGCTACAAACAGACAGTGTCGCAGTATTCAACGATGAATTCCGAGACTTGTTGAAAGCAGGTGGATTCAATGAAGCTGGACAAGGCTTTATTACTAAGAAAGAAATCAATACGGATCGTTTATTTAGTAACCTTATTGGTCAGCCAGTTGTTAATTATCGTGCAGACGCTCCTGGAGATAACCTTCAGTACATTGCTGCTCACGATGGTTTGACATTGCATGACTGCGTTTTCCATAACGCAAGATTGGACGAAAGCGATCCTGCTCAAAAAGCAGAAGGTATACGCCGTATTAAGATGGGTAACTTCTTTATTATGACATCTCAGGGTATTGCCTTTATGCATGGTGGACAGGAACGGGGCCGAACAAAGCCTAATGTTACTGGTGCTACAAATGAAAGCGTTGGTAAGTTCGTACGTAACAGTTACGACTCATCAGACAGTATCAATCAGTTTGTTTGGACTTTGGACGAGGATTACAAGGGTCTATTTGAATACACAAAGAGTATGATTGCTTTGCGTAGGGCTCACGAAGTATTCCGCATTGGAAACCACGATAAAGTTTCTGCAGCTGCAAAACAAATTGCTCCTACAGAAAAGAGCGGTCTTGTAATTGGTTACTCACTTAAGTGGGACGATGGTACATGGTATATCTTGGCTAATGCTAAGAAAGATGCTGCTTCTTTCGACTTAGGCAAAGATGCTGCTAGCGCATTGGTATTTGCTGATGAAAATGGTGGTATTGTAGATGGTAAGGCTGTAGCAGATGCTTCTGGCCTCTCTGTAAACGGTTCTGTTGTTACTTTGGATCCGTTAACAGCTGTGGTTATTAGAATTAAATAATTTAGCTACGTAAGTAGCTTGATTATAGCGCCCCAGAATAAACTGGGGTGCAAAGTTGAACTTAGTTCAACTTAAACAAACTTTAAAAGATTCTGTTAAGGAGGAATCAATGAAAAAGCTTGGTTTGATTGTCATGGTACTATTGTTAGCTTGCACAGTAGTGTTTGCTGAAGGTAGTAAAGACACAAGAACTCAACTTAAAGTATGGGAATCAGAAGGTGTTGAAAAAGATTTTATTCTTTGGGCAGCTGCTGAATTCGAAAAACTTCATCCTGATGTAAAGGTTGTTTATGAACCAGTAGGTTCTGTAGACTCACGTGCAAAGATTGAGCTTGACGGACCTGCAGGAGTAGGTGCTGACGTTTTCGTAGCTCCTCACGATCACATTGGTGCTTTGATTTCTGGTGGTCACGTTCTTGAAAACACAGATCCAGAATTGAACACAACTAACTTTATGCCTGCAGCTGTAACAGGTGCAACATACAATGGTAAAGTTTATGGATATCCTTTGGCTATCGAAACATATGCTATGTTCTATAACAAAGATATCATCGCTGAACCACCTAAGACATGGGCAGAAGTAGAAGAATTTGCTAAAGGTTGGACAGACAAGGCACAAAATAAATACGCTATCGTATGGGAAGTAGCAAACGCATATTACGACTACATCTTTATGGGTGGATTCGGTGCTCCTTTGTTCGGACCTAACGGTGACGATCGTGCACAGCACAATATCGATAGCAAGGCTGCTATGGAAGGTGTTTCATACTTCAAGAGCCTTCGCTCAAAGATTCTCGATGTTCCATCAGCTGACATGAGTGGTGACTTCTGTAACTCTTCTTTCGTAGAAGGTAAAGCAGCTATGTACATCGTTGGACCTTGGAAAATCTCTGAATTCTCTAAAGCAGGTATGAACTATGGTATTGCTCCTATTCCAGTATTCCCTGGACAGAAGAATCCTCCTACCTCTTTCTCAGGTATCCGCTTGGCTTTCGTAAGTGCATACTCAAATATTCCTGAATTGGCAACAGAATTCGCAAGATTCTTGACAACAAAACCAATTCTTGAAAAGAGATTTGAAATGACAGCTCAGATTCCACCTAGAAATGACATCAAAATTGATGACCCACTTTCTAACGGAATTATGGCACAAGCTGAATTTGCTACACCAATGCCAACTATCCCACAGATGGGTACATTCTGGTCTGCAATGAACACAGCATTTGCTAGTGTTTGGGACGGTGCTGACGTTACTGAAAACTTGAAGGCTGCTGCTGCTGCCATGAATAGCGCTCGGTAACATTTCTTTGGTATCTGGCCTTAAACCCTATATTCTAGCGGAATAAGCTGGATTTGTTGCAATGGAACTGTCCGTTAAGTAAATACTTTTTGGGCAGTTCCTTGTTTGCGTATATAGTGCAAATTGTAGCAAAATTGAGGTCAGGTGATAGTTTTCTTTAACGGAGTTTTTATGAAACAAGAATCTGCAAATATTGATGTTTCTATTCTAAAGAAGGCACCGATTGCCTCTGCCTGTTTTATGGGGTTGGGCCAAATATTGTTTCTAAAGCAGTATATCCGTGGAGCATTCTTTATGCTTGCGGAAATTGTAATGCTTTTCTTTATGTTTTTTAATTTGGAAACCATGTCTTTTGGCTTGGGACCAATTATTCAGTCCTTGATTGGACTTATTACTTTAGGTGATCCTAAACCACACTTGCCTGTAAAAGAACGAGACCATTCAATCTTTATGATGATTACTGGTCTTATTGTTGTTATTATTTGTATTCTTTATATTGTATTCTATTTGTTCAACATTAAAGATGCAAAAAGATCAGCTAAAATTGCTATCGATAAAAATAGATTTCCTTCAAAACAGGAAGTTATTAATGATTTTAGCGAAAAAGCATTCCCATATTGTGGTATTGTTCCCGCTATTGTTCTTATCGCATTTTTTACGATAGTTCCTCTTTTATTCTCTGCTCTGGTTGCATTTACAAACTATTCATCTCCAGACCATATTCCACCAAACAATCTTGTTGACTGGGTTGGTTTTGAAAACTTTGTAACAATGTTTAATCCTAACGCATATGGCGCAGGAATTACTAACCAGTGGTTTGGAGCTTTTGGACGTGTTGCTCTTTGGACAGTTCTTTGGGCTTTCCTTTCAACCGTAACTTGTTATTTCGCAGGTATGCTTTTTGCTGTATTATTACGAGATACACGTGTTAAAATCCCAGCATTCTTCAGAACAGTATTTATTCTTCCATATGCTATTCCAAGTATGCTTTCATTGTTCATTTGGGCCAACTTGCTTAACGGTACATTTGGACCAATCAACAGAACTTTAATTGAATTAGGAATTCTTACTAAAGATATTCCATGGTTATCAGATCCTACAATGGCAAAGGTAACTCTTGTTCTTGTAAATATCTGGCTTGGATTCCCATACAGTATGATTCTTATTACAAGTAACATGACAGCTATTCCTGGACAAATATACGAAGCCGCAACCATTGACGGTGCTAACAAATGGCAACAGTTTGCCAAAGTTACATTGCCTTTGGTATTGTACCAAACAATGCCTGTATTGATTATGCAGTTTGCTAACAATATTAACAACTTTGGTGCAGTATTCTTCTTGACTGGTGGTAACCCGCCATTGCCTGACACAATTACTACCCAGGCTGGAGCTACGGACTTGTTCGTATCCTGGATATACAAGTTGACCTACTATACACCGAATATGTATAACCTTGCATCTGTTCTTTCTATTCTTGTATTCGTTGTTCTTGTACCGTTTGCTGTATACAACTTCACCCATACTAAGTCTTTCAAGGAAGGTGAAATATGAGAGAAAACACCAAGACTCTGGGCAGTACAGTTGTAAACAAAATTGTAACAGTAATTATTCATATTGTATTGATTGTTACAGTTTTTATAGTTTTGTATCCTATTGCTTTTACAATTGGAGCTGCTTTTACAAAGACAAATTCTCTGGCATCTACAAGTATTGTGCCTTGGCCAAAAGAACCTTCGATTTACCAGTTTGAACGTTTGTTTACACAAACAAATTATTTGAAATGGTATGCAAACACATTAAAGATTGCTTGTATCAATACTATTTTGACAGTTATTGTTTGTAGTACTACAGGTTATATCTTCTCAAGATTTAAGTTCCCTGGACGCAAACCAATCATGGCTTCTATGGTTATTTTGCAGATGTTCCCTTCCTTCATTGGAATGATTGCCACATACGTTATTTTGTGGAGAATCAATGGATTGAACACTCACTGGGGATTGGTTCTTGTATATTCTACAGGTTCTATACCATATAACTCTTGGTTGATGAAAGGTTATTTTGATACTGTTTCTAAGAGTATCGAAGAAGCTGCTCGTGTAGACGGTGCATCTCCTTTCAAAACTTATATCAGTATTATTTTGCCATCAGTTCGACCAATGATTACATTCCTTACATTGATGAGTTTCACAGGTCCTTGGATGGACTTTATCTTCCCTCGCCTTATCTTGCGTAGTGATGATAAGAAAACTCTTGCTGTTGGATTATTTGAATTAATTAATGGACGTGCTAACGACAACTATACAATGTTTGCTGCTGGTGCATTGCTCGTTGCGATTCCATTCGCAATTTTGTTCCTAGCTGGACAGAATATAATGTTGCAATCATTTGCTGGCGACAGTGTTAAGGAGTAAGCCATGAACGTACGTTGCCGACGATTAGCTTTTATACTTTTTGTGGCAGCGTGCGCACTACTGCTTTTTGCCTGTGCTTCTGGCAAGGCGAAAGCAGTGGATCCGGTGGCAGCAATTTATAATCTTGCCCCGGTTCAGCGCAATGCTGATGTTCCATCAAAAGGTGTTTTTTATTGTATTTTTGTACGCTCTTTTGCTGATTCCGACGGAGATGGAATTGGTGATTTTAAGGGTTTAACAGCAAAATTAGATTATCTTAATGATGGTGATGATTTAACCACAGATGACTTAGGAATTACAGGAATTTGGCTTATGCCTATGTTCCCTTCTCAGTCTTATCACGGATATGATGTAGATGATTACTACGCAGTAAATCCTGATTATGGAACAATGGAAGATTTTCAAGAATTCTTGGACGAAGCAGAAGCTCGTGGTATTTCAGTTATTATTGATATGACTTGTAACCATTCTTCTATTTATACTGATTGGTTTATTTCTTCTCGTGAGCCAGATAGCCCATATCGAGATTGGTATCGTTGGACAGACGGTACAGACCCTTCATATAATATGAAGCAGAAGATTTGGGGCCATGACGTTTGGAATATGGATACCAAAACTCAAACCTATTATGCCGGATTGTTCCAGTACGGAATGCCTGATTTTAACCTTGCAAATCCAGAAGTAAGAGAAGAATTTAAAAAGATTACTTCTTTCTGGTTAGAAAAAGGTGTTGATGGATTCCGTTTCGATGCAGCAGGCCATGTTTTCAACTCTGCTGAATTACCTGCAGGTGAAAATGGTCAGCCACAAGCTATTGCCTTCTGGGAAGAACTATGTGGACATATTGCATCAGTTAAACCCGACGCATATAACGTAGGTGAAGTTTGGGAACCAGCTTCTACTAGAGCTGCATATATGAAAGGTTTACGTTCTTCCTTCCACTTTGATTTAGGAACAGTAATTGTTGATGCTGTTCGCTACAAAGATGGTGGGCAAAATAACTTGGCAAATCAGTTAAGTTCAAACTATAAATTATATGCTGCACAAAATCCTGATTACATTGACGCTCCATTCCTAACAAATCACGACCAAAATCGTATTTCAGGAATGTTAAAGGGTGATTTTTCTAAGTTAAAGTTAGCAGCATCTCTTTATATTTTGGCTGAAGGTGTGCCTTTCATGTACTATGGTGAAGAAATTGGTTTGATGGGTGCAAAACCAGACGAACAAATTCGTACTCCTATGTTGTGGAACACAGCAGGCAAAGATAAGATGCAAACAACTTGGATTGAGTCAAAATATAATAAAAATACTATTCCTGTAAAACAACAGGAAAAAGATGAAACATCTTTGTTGCAATATTATAAGAGGCTTATCCGCTTAAAAACTTCACATTCAGCTTTGTATGAAGGAAGAATGACACCTGTTTGGACTGGAAAACCAGAATTAATTTCATGGGTAATGGAATCTGATTCTGAAAAGGTTTTTGTTGTTCATAACTTAGAAGAAAGTCCTGTAACAGTTGATGTTCCAGCAGAGTTAAGTGAAGAAATCTTTAACTTGATTTTTGCTACTTATCCAGATACAAAAGTTGAAGGAAAACAACTTACAATTTCTGCTTTAGGAACAGGAGTTTTCCGATTAGCAGATTTTGAAAAATAGTTTTACTATTGAATATATAAACCGTCTTTCAGTTGCTGAAGGGCGGTTTTTTTTATATATTTAGTATTTTATATTGACATTTTTTTAAAAAATGTTATTCTATTATTACGACAAAAATACAGAAATTGTCGTTATTGTTTTTTTAAGGAATTTTTTATTATGGTAAAAAAATATGCATTTTTATTTCCTGGCCAAGGGGCACAATTCCCTGGTATGATTCGTGATATTTGTGATAATTACAGTGTTGCAAATGAATGTTTAGATGAAATTTCTGATATTACAAACCTTGATATAAAAAAAATCCTTTGGGAAAGCGATAGTCAGCAACTTTCAAGAACTGATTGTAGCCAGCTAGCAATAACTGCAGCCTCTTTGACAATAGCTAAAACCTTAAAAAGTTTTGAAATAGAGCCTGACCTTTGTGGTGGATTTAGCTTAGGTGAATTCCCTGCATTATATTTAAGTGGAGTTCTATCCTTTAAAGATACAATTTTGGTTGTTAAACGTCGTGGCGAGATTATGCAACAAGTTTGTCAGAATATTGCAAATAAAAGCCAAGGTGTACCTCCAGGAATGGCTGCAGTTGTAGGTTTACCCCCAGAAAAGGTAATTGAGCTTTGTGCTAGCTGTAATGATGTATATGCTGCAAACATGAATAGTCAAAAGCAAACTGTAGTTTCTGGAACTGCTGCAGGCTTAGCAGAAATGGAAACACTTTGCAAAGATGCTGGTGCTAGACGTTTTGTTCCACTAGCAGTTGCAGGTCCATTCCATAGTCCATTGATGAAAGAAGCAGCAATTCAATTTGAAAAAGAAATTGAACCCATTCAGTTTAATGATACAAAGATACTATTACTTTCTAATGTAACTGGTGGGCTAGTTACTAACGGAAATGTAATTAAGAAAAATGTTGTTTCTCATTTAACAAAACCTGTTCTGTGGACAAAAGAAGAAGATGTATTGGGTGATTTAATTCAAAAAGAAAATGAATCTAATTTAGTTGAATGGAAAATATTTGAAGTTGGTCCTGGGAAGGTTCTTTCAGGTCTTTGGCGAGATACCGAATTTAACAATACAATTCAAGTTCAGCCAATAAATACTGCCGAAAATATTGAATCTATAGTAAAATAAATAAATGGAGGAAATATGTTACAAGGAAAAAAAGCTTTAGTTACAGGTTCATCTAGAGGAATTGGAAAAGAAATTGTTCGCAAATTTTTACAAGAAGGTGCCGAAGTTTGGGGACTTTGTTCTAAACCTTCTGCTAGTAAAGATGAATTATTAGTTTATGCAAAAGAAAATAATACTGTTTTTCATGAAATACACGCTGATGTTTCTGATGTAGAAATCTTAACCAAGGTTGTAAAGACAGCTTTAGAAGAATCAGGTGGATTTGATATTTTAGTGAATAATGCAGGAATTACAAAAGACGGTCTATCTTTTCGCATGAGTTTAGAAGACTGGGATAAAGTAATTTCTGTAAACCTAACAAGTGTTTTTGTAATTTCTCAGATTATTTCTTCAGATATGATTCGTAAGCGTAAAGGTTCAATTATTAATATGTCCAGTATTGTTGGGCTTCATGGCCAAGGTGGACAAGTGAATTATTCTGCTAGCAAGGCTGGTATTATAGGCTTAACAAAAAGTCTTGCAAAAGAATGTGGTAGCCGAGGGGTAAGAGTAAATGCTATTGCACCTGGTTTTATAGATACAGATATGACACAAGCCGTAAATGAAGAAGCAAGAAAAGTTTGGCTTGAAGGTATTCCTTTAAAGCGGGCTGGCTCAGTTACAGATGTAGCAAACGGAGCATTATTTTTAGCTTCTGACATGTCTTTGTATGTAACAGGGCAAGTATTGGGAATTGACGGGGGTATGGGAGCGTAGGAACTCTTTTAACTGCAAAAATTGAGAGCAAAATGAGTTTTTTAAGAAAAGCTACAAGCCTCCATCCATGGAGGATAAAAATAGATTTAGAGTTTGCAAAAAGGCCACGTTTTTAATAAAAAAAATAAAGTGTTAACTTAATAGTAAGGGCGTAAGCTTAAAAAAACAACTCTGATAATGTTTTATTTAAAATGTAGCCCCTTGGGTTTTCCAATTTTTATATATTGAGAAGGAATTATTATGGGTTTAACAAATAATATTGAAGCATTGCTTCCACATCGAAAACCTTTTTTATTTGTAGATGAAATTCTTAGTACAGACAAAGATTCATCTGTGAGTATACGTAAATTTACAGAAGAAGATTTCTTTTTCAAAGGACATTTCCCAGAATATCCAGTTGTTCCAGGAGTAATTTTAATTGAAACAATGGCTCAAGCTGGAGGAGCAGCATTAAGTTTTCAGAAAATATTTGAAGATGGATCCTTGTTTTTTTTGGCAACTGTGGACAAAGTGAAATTTCGACACCAAGTACGTCCTGGTGACACTGTACGAATGGAAATACAAAATTTACGTGTTTCTCCAAAGATGATAAAACAATCTGGCAAAGCATATGTAGGCGAAACCTTAGCCGCCGAAGCCGAATGGATGTGTCTAGTAGGTGCAGCACAGTAGCGAGAACCTATTTGTAAAAGGAATTCCCTTTCACCAAGGGTAACGTAGCTCTCGTATGTGCCTAGTCGGCAAGACCGACTAGGAGGTTGCAAGGAGGGCGGCTTGGTATCTTGATTAATTATTTTTTTGGAATAAAATAACCATACTATGTTTTACAAAATGGCAAATTTGAAATTACAGAAAAAAAATCTTGCTACTTTCTTTATATTATTCATATTACTTTTTGTTTCCTGTACATCAGTCCCGGTTGAAGAAATACACTATCCAGAGGGAATGGAATTTGAAGTTCCATTTAACCCAGAAAAAAATATTGTTTTAGATAATGGGGATACTTTTATTTTTTTTAGGTTATACAATCCAAAATACGATAAAGCACTTTGTTTAGAAAGTATTTTTAAGGCATTGATTAATTTGGTTGAAGTAAATGGTATTGTCGCAAGTCACTGTTCCATTGGATTCAGTCTGGAAGATGCTTTTTTAAGTGTAACTTCTTCAGAAGAAAAAGGTACAGAAAAAAATTTTTGTGTAGAGAGTTGTACAAATATCGATTCTAATGTTTATATGTCAAAATGCAATCCGGCAGAATCTTTACAAACAACATATTCTCTCAAAGTAACCCAAAATGAATTTGACAAAGCCATTGATTTGACCTACACCCTTCTTAACGACCCAAGAACAGAATATTCTATCGGTTTGAATTATAAGATTGCACCCTGGGAGTTAAAAAGAAAATTTTTTACTTCTAAAGAAAAGAGAAATATAAAAACCATGAAAGTTGTGGAACGTCCTTTGATAAATGAAAAGGATGAACGTGATTTTAACTGTTCTTCTATAATTGCATACATATTAATAAATTCGGTAGAGAATGTTCGTTCTTTTTTTGAAGAACGTGGACTCGATTATAATAAAATAACCCCCAGTGATATTGCAGAAATCCCTGGTGTGCAAAAACTTTTTACTTCTACTTGGGATAATTATGACGTAGCAGCGAAAAAATATATAGCTGAAAACTGGGGAGAAAAAGTATTTTATTCTGAAATAATCGATGAAAGTATTGATTACAACAAAGAAGAAATTGACAAGTTGCAAATAGGGACATTTCAACTTAATTAAAATTGATGACATTGCCAGGTTTGTAATTCAAAATCTTTGCAGTTCTTTATAGATATTAAGAAACACTCAAAATATAATTATATTAATGCATAGCATCTATAACAGAAGAAATTATATTTAAATCTCTTTCGTTTAAATCTTTTAATTTTTCTGTAATGTTTCTAATTTTTGGATTATTTATATTGTAAGGTTTAAGCCCTGATTGAGCATCTGTTCCCGTAACCAAATATTCAACACTAACATTTAAAGCTTTTGCTATTTTTACAGCAACGTCAGCAGCAGGAATAGAACTGTTTTCTCTAAGATAATTACTTAGTGAACGCTGATTTAAGTTTGCTTTGCTTGCTAACTCTTTAATAAGTAGACCTTGATATGATAACTCTTCTCTAAGATTTTCCTTAAAACCCATATAATCATAATACGCAAATTTACATTTTATATGCTTGACTATACTTAGATATACGTATAAAATATTAAATTAGTAGATTTACTAATGAAACTTTAGGAGGTTTATTCATGAAGAAAATCTTATTGGGAGGACTTGTTGTCCTTTTGGCTTTGTTTGTAGTTGGATGTGGAATGAGTTCCGGCGATGAAGATGTTTCTGGTAGTAAGTACGATAAAACTTGGGAAAAAGAAAATAACACAGTAAATTATCTTCGCTTTTATGAACAATTTGGAACATCAAAGAAAGTAACTTATGCAAAAGTTAAGATGACAATTAGCAACCCTGAAAAATCACGTGCAGGATTAATTTTTGGTATGAACAAAAATGCTGAAGATTCTGACTTAGTTGATTATTTTATTCTAGGTGTTGGTTCTTTTGATTCTCTTGATGGTCCTGGATATTACTTAGATTACCACAAGGGTGTAGATCCTGAAGTATTAAGTGCTGCTAGTGGTGCTGAAAATCTTGATGCAAGCGATGTAACTTCAATTAAAGCAACTGCTGCTTTTGACACTGCTCAGGCTCCTGTTATGGGAAGTGATGGATCAATGACAGTTTATGCTTCTGTTGATATCGACGAAGATGGAAAATTCACTGTTTCTCTTGGTGCAACAAAAGATAATTTGCCTGTTATTGTTGCTAATGGTCTTGCCCTTTCAACATATGATACAGACGCAGATCCAGCAGCTCCAGGTGGAATTGGATGCTATGGTATGGTTTTCCCTGGTGATACAGGAACTGGAACAGCTACAAAAACAACAAACAGATACACAGTTGTTGACTCTAAGCCAGCTCCAACATCATTATCAGCCGAATAATTCACTTTTTAGGTGTTAAATTAACCCCGCTAGAATTTTTCTGGTGGGGTTTTTTTACGGGCAACAAAAACTATGTTGGTTTCATGGGCTTTTGCTCCTTGAAAAAAAAACTGCAATATGTAATATTTAATATATGAAAGTTATGGTAATTGGCTCCGGTGGTCGAGAGCATGTAATTAGTTGGGCTTTAGCAAAAAGCTCCAAGGTAAAAGAAGTAATTTGTGTCCCCGGTAATGGTGGCACAGACGTAGAAGAAAAATGTCGTAACATTGTTCCTTCTTTGTGTGAATATCTAAAAGATGTAAAAGAAAAAGATTCTTATTGTGAAATTGCAAAACATGAAGGTTGCGATTTAGTTGTAGTTGGTCCAGAAGACCCACTTGCCTTAGGTGTATCAGATACATTGTGGGAAAACAATATTCCTGTAGTTGGACCTAAAAAAGAAGCTGCAAATCTTGAAGCAAGCAAAGATTTTGCAAAAGAATTTATGGTTCAATATGGAGTGGCTTGTGCAGAAAGCAAAACTTTTACAGATGCTTTAGAAGCCAAAGATTATATTAAAGAAAAAGGGGCCCCTGTCGTTGTTAAAGCTGACGGACTTGCTGCAGGTAAAGGGGTGGTTGTTGCTGCCACAACAGAAGATGCTATAAAAGCAGTTGATGATTTTATGGTTTCAAAAAATCTTGGTAATGCAGGCACAAAAATTGTAATCGAAGAATATTTACAAGGAACGGAAATTTCCATATTGTCTGCTGTTTCCGTAAGTCCAGATACAATTCAAAATGGCACAGCTTGTATTTTGCCTTTTGTTCCAGCAAGAGATCATAAGCGACTTTTAGATGGGGCAAAGGGACCAAATACCGGTGGAATGGGAGCTATAGCACCTCTAGATGATGTTAATAAAAAACAATTAGATGAATTCCAAAAAAATATTCTTGAACCTACATTAAAAGGTTTAATAGACAGAAAAATGGATTACCGAGGTTTTATTTTCTTTGGAATCATGCTTACATCCAAAGGTCCAAAATTATTAGAATATAATGTGCGCCTTGGTGACCCTGAAACACAAGCTGTGCTACCTCTAATGGATTTTGATTTTTCAGATTTGTGCAAATCTATAATAGATGGTACACTGAATACCTTTGAACCAAAATGGAAAAAAGGATATGTGTGTGCTCCAGTAGTTGTTTCTGGCGGGTACCCTTTAAAATACAAACGTGGAGTACCAATATCTTTACCAAAAGACACAAAAAATGAAGTAAAGATTTTTATTGCAGGAGCTTCAGTGGACAGACGGGGGCAATATAACGGGCTAATAACCAGTGGTGGTAGAGTTTTAGCTGTTTCCGCCTTTGGTTCTAGTGCAAAAAAAGCCAGAGAAGCAGCCTATGACGTTGTTTCTCAAGTTTCTTTTGATGGAGCCTTTTACAGAAAAGATATTGGGCTACCTGGTGCTGCTGAATCTGGCCAATTATAACTTAGATAACTTGTTTTGAACTAAAAGCAAGTTTTTCGTAATCAGATATGGGGACGGGTTTTGAATAAATATAACCCTGAACCATATCGCATTTTGCTTTTCTAAGTAAATCAACTTGCCACTCTTGTTCTACACCTTCAGAAACAGTTTTCATCTTCAACTTTTGTGCCAATTCAATTACACTTTCAATTACAGATGTGCCTCGTGGCTCAGCCTTATCTGGGTCAGAAAAGAATTCTTTGTCCAGTTTTAATACATCTACAGGAACAGATTTTAGAATGTTAAGAGAAGAATAACCGCTTCCAAAATCGTCAAGTGAACAAGTAAAACCAAAGTCATGCATTTCTTGAATAACATTTAACAAAAGATTCATGTTTTCAAATACAATAGTTTCAGTTAATTCAAGTTCCAAGTACTTTGGAGGAATATTGTATCTTAAGCAAATTGCTTTAAATTCGTCCAAAAATCCCTTTCTTGTAAGGTAAGCTCTTGAAAGGTTTACAGATACAGTGTAAGGTTCAAGCCCTTTGTCCAATTCTGAACGCAACATTTTACACACTTGTTCAAAAACATAAAGGTCAATCTTAAAAATAAATCCGTTTCGTTCAAAAAGTGGAATAAATCTATCAGGTGGAACCATTCCTCTGCTAGGGTCTAACCAACGAACAAGGGCTTCTGCTCCGCTAACTTGATTTGTGTAAATGTTATATTTTGGTTGAACATATACAACAAATTCATTGTTGGCTAAAGCTTCTTCCATACGGTTTTCAATTCGTTTTTCTTCGTGAAGTCTAAGTCTATCTTGCTCATGGAAGAATGCATATCGCATTAAACTACCTTGCATTTTTTTTGCACAATTCAATGCCATATAAGTTCTATCTTGCATTGAAAGCATATCCATTGTTGAATCTTCAATTTGATAGATACCCACAGATATTGAAATAACATATTTTTTATTTGTTCCAATGGCAGCCATATTGTAGGTATTTAGTTTAGACGCCAACATATCTAATCGTTCTTTTAACACTTCATCAGAATGGTGTTTAAGCAACATTATAAAATCATCTTGCATAGAACGAGCTGCAATTTCATTGGAAACTAAAATATTAATTATAAAATTGTAAACATACTCAAGTACGTGGTTTCCTGCTTCGTAGCCATAAGTATCATTAAGCAATTTTAGATTATCAATATCCAACATAACTAAAGCATATTGTTCGTTTGGATTGTTTTTTAATATCTTTTCAGCTTCATACTGGAACCATGCATTGTTTCCACCACCAGTTATGCTATCTTTAAAAGCAAGGTCGTACAAATCATTTCGGTTTTTTCGGAATACAAGTAAGAAGAAAACAGCTAAGAAAACAAAAAAAATCACTTCGATAATGCATAAAATAGATGTGAGCAAATTAAAGTGTTTTATTGCAAAGGTAAAGGCTGTTGTAGGAATCATGGTAAACAAATAACATTCATTAAAAGAAAGAGGGTTATAAGCAAAGTAAAAAGAATCGTTTCCTAAAGTTATGGATGAAAACCCTTTCTTTCGTGTGTTTATGTTGTTAAAAAAACTTTCGTATGCTTCTTTAGATAAAAAGTTTTTTTCAGTTAATGCGTTGAAAAAGTTGGAATCAATAGTTTGTAAGGCTTCGTGTTCTTTTCCTGTAATTAAGCGACCTTCTTTTGTAACCATAAATGAAAAATCTGTATCATTTGGTCCATTTTTTACAATCATTTCTTCTAAAGAAGCTGTATCGTAGGCTCCTAAAAGAACGCCAGATATTTTATCATGATAATAAATTGGTACACTGCAAATAAAAACTTGCTGCTGATCTACAAGAGATGATTCTAGAAATTCAACTGCGTTTTTCCCTGTCATTGAAGTTTTAAAATAATCTCTAATACCAAGATTAATATCTGTTCTAACGTTACCGTTTTTTTCAAAAACTATGGCTTCCCCATTAGGTAAAATAATGTCTAATCGTAGGGAATTAAAATCTTCAACTTTTTTCTTCATATAAGTAACCACTGTATCAGAAAAAAGATTTTCAGAATCGTAGAAAACAGAACTTAACTGCTCTAAGGCAGAAAAGTTGTTTTTCAACCTTTCTTCCACAATAGTGACAGCTTGAGAAGAATATTCGCTTATTTGTTTTGTGTTGCTATCTGCAAAAATAGAATTTATGCTCTTTAGATAAATCCCATAAAATACAAAAATACTGATTAAGATAGCGAAAAAAGCTATCACTAGAGGAATAATAAAATGACGTGATTTTTTGTTGTATAATAGTTTTTTATCCATAACTACACCATATCTAGTATACCATCGGTATCGACAAAACACAAGGGTAAAAATTAGCCATTGTGTAGTTATTTTAGAACGAGAAAAAAAAATTCTAATATCTCAAATTTTTTGAAAATTGTGAATTATTATTAATCTTTTGTATTATTAAAGGTTCTTTTTCTAGTTAAGACCTCTGTAAAATACTTGTATTGTTTTTCAATACAAGTATATGTTTTAACAAGAAAAAAAGTTAAAGGGTAGGATAAGGGGTTTTACCATTTTCCAGAAGCACCGCCACCACCAAAACTTCCGCCACCACCGCCTCTAAAACTGCCACCGCCAAAACCTCCACCGAAGCCGCCGCTTCTGTTAGAAAAGTTTTTAAAAGATGAGCCAGTATTTCCAAAACTGGGCATAGCAGAAATTATAGGTTTTTTACTAGATTTATTTCGTTTTTTAGAATTCATAATTATTATCATAATGATTGTAAGGTAAACTCCAAAAAATGTAACAGAAACTATGGCGGCTTCGTTTTTTGAGTCTTTGCCCTTTGCTACAGATTTATCGATTAATGTTTCGTCACTGGTAACGATTCCAGCCATGTTTTTTATTCCTTGAATAATGCCTGTGCCATAATCTCCATTTCTAAAATATGGAGTTATAACATTTCGTATAATTAATCCACATTTTGTATCTGTAAGTGTAGGTTCTAGACCATATCCAACTTCTATACGAATTTCTCTTTCTTTTAACGAAACTAATAATAATCCACCACTGTTAGTTTCTTTGCTCCCAAGTTCCCAACTGCGTGCAACTTTTAGACCATAGCTTTCTATATCTTCTTCATCTAGAGAAGGAATTGTAAGCACTGCCAGTTGAATTCCTGTTTCTTGGTGAAGAGTTAATAAATAATTTTCTAGTTCCACTTTTTCGCTGTTAGATAAAATTTGGGCTTGATCAATTACAGGTCCTGTAAAAGCTGGAATGTCTAAAGAAAAGACAGGAGTAGCAAATATTAATGCTGCTACACAAAATAAAATAACTTTTGTTTTTATAGCCATTCTTCTTCCTCCAAGATAACAAGCCCATTAGGTAATTCATCTGAGTTTTTAGAACCTTCTTCTAGTGGGAAAAATTCTTGTAACAATTCGCCACATCTATCAATGGTTCTAATAAAAGCATTGGTGGCATCAGACGTTCCCAGCCCTTCTGCCAAATCCGAGGCAATTAGATTCCATAATTCAGGGGAGATTTTTTGGTTTATGCCACTATCTGCAATGATTCTAACCTCTTGTTCCATGAAAGAAACAAAAATCAGTATTCCGGAACGACTGCTTGTGGAATAAACCCCACTTTCTACAAAATGTCTTAAAGCTCGGTTGTATACAGTTTTCTTTTTGACTGCGTTAGGAATAATAATTCTGTCGATGGCAGGGATATTCATTACCCAAAACATAATTGCTGTAAATCCAAAGCAGCTTATTCCAAAAAATGCAGGCAGATGCCAAAAAGAGGATGCCCAAAATAAGTGAATAAAAGCTTCTTCTATTTTGTTTGAAAAAGGTAGCAATATTCCAAAAAGCAAAACTCCCATTAGCAAAGAAAAAAACAATTCGTAAACAGAGTAACTTGCACTTTCTGCAACTACCGCCACTGCTATTTCTCCAGATGTCTTGCTTTCTGATTTTTTTACAGCTTGTTGAATCTTTTCAAAAGATTCCTCGGTAAGTTTTAGACGTTTCAGCATTGTGTTTTTTTTCATTGCTATATTCCTGTTTTTTAGTCAAAGGAAACGGAGGGAGCTGACTGAGCTGCTACGTCCGCAGAAAAATTAGCTTTTGACGTAAATCCACTGATTCCTGCAATAATATTTTGTGGGAATCTTCTAATTGTTGTGTTAAAGTTTGTAACTGCGTCGTTATAATCCTGTCTTGCTATAGTAATTCTATTTTCTGTTCCTTCTAGTTCATCCTGTAATGCAAGAAAATTGCTGTTGGCTTGTAGCTCAGGGTAATTTTCTGTGATTGAAAGCAATCGCTGTAAAGCTCCTCCTAAAGAAGCCTGAGCAGCTTGAAATTGCTGCACTTTTACAGGGTCGCTTAAGTCTGCTGCAGATAGCTGAGTTATTCCACCTACTTTTGATCGTGCTTCAGCTATGTCTGTAAAAACCTGTGATTCATGAGATGCGTAACCTTTTACAGTTTCCACCAAGTTAGGAATCAAATCATATCTTCGCTGATATTGGTTTTGTACTTGAGCCCATTTGTTTGAAACCTGTTCGTCTAAGGTTACCATTTTATTGTAGTTCCCTGTATAAAAACTACAACCTGCAACAATTAATACTAGGATAATTCCAATGGCTACGATTAATCCTTTTAAGCCTTTATTCATAGGATCCTCCAAAATAAAAACAAAAGTGTATAAATTTGTTTGGTTCAATAAATAATATATTCATATTTTTAGTATTCGACAAGTCCAAATTATATGCTCTAATAAAACAGATTTTGATTCTTGTAATATTTTTTATAATAAGATATTATTTAATATTAACATCCAAAAAATAATAATGCTTCACGAATTAGCATTAATAAATAAAGCGAAAAATAATATTGGTTATATTTAGGAGAATTTATGAAGAAGATTAAATTTACTGACCGAGTAAAATATTGGTTTGACAATGTAATGTCTAAAGGAACTATTTCCTTGATTTTACTGTTGTTTCTTATTACAGCTATTGTGGTAGTTATTTCTGGTGCAATTTCTGCTGTTATAGCTATAAATAATGGAGAAGAAGCATCTTTTCTTGGCTCTATGTGGATTAGCTTAATGCATGCTATTGATGCAGGAACATTAGCAGGTGATACAGGCAGTTTTATGTTCATTTTGCTAATGTCTATTGTTACAATTTGTGGTCTTTTTATTACAAGTATGTTAATTGGTGTAATTAGCGCTGGATTAGAAGACAAAATGATGTCTTTGCGAAAAGGTCATTCCCTTGTTTTAGAAAAGAACCATGTAATTATTTTAGGTTTTAACGAAAACACACTAAATATTCTTCGGGAACTAGTAATCGCTAACGAAAACCAAAAAAATAGCGTTGTGGTTATTATGGACGATCAGGATAAAACTGAAATGGAAGATTTGATTCATCAGCGTATTCCTGAAACAAAAACTACACGAATAATTTGTCGCAGTGGACGCATGGATAATCTTAATGACATTAGTGTTTGTTCTCCAGAAACCTGTCGCTCAATAATTGTAAATGCTACCGATGATTTTATGAATATAAAAGCAATTCTGGCTTGTTCCACTCTTTTAGATAGAAGCGACAATAAAAATGCATATATTACAGCTCTTGTCTTCGATAAAGATAATATTCAATCTGCTAAAATTGCAGGAAATGGTAGAATTGAAGTTTTCTACTTTAAAGATTCTATTGCTCGTATTATGGCTCAAACTTGTAGGCAGCCAGGTCTTTCCTCTGTATTTACAGATTTGCTAAGCTATGCTGGAGACGAAATCTATGTAGAAAAGATTCCTGGTCTTGAGGGTCGAACAATGGCAGAAATAAATATGTATTTTTCAAAGTCCACAGTTATTGGTTTAGTAAAAAATGGACTTCCAATGATAAATCCTGCCATGGATACAGTCGTTGAACAAGAAGATAAGTTAATTCTTATTGCAGAAGATGATGGGGTTTCTATTCCAGCTGCAAAACCAGCTCAAGTAAATACATCTGTATTCTCTCAAGAAAAATCAGTAGAAGAAGAAACTCAAACTACTTTGATTTTGGGCTATAATGAAATGTTGCCACAAATAATTTTGGAATTGGACTCTTATTCTGTTCCAGGTTCAAAAATAATTGTATCCTTTGCTAAGCCTCAAGATGAAGAAATTTCTTTGCCAAGTGCAAATGAACTAAAAAATCTTACCTTGGAATTCTACGAAAAAGATATTTTTGCTTTAGATGAATTATCTCAACTATTAATATCAAAACCTAAAAATATATTAATTCTTTCAGATTCACAAATTGATGATAACGAAGCTGATTCAAAAACCTTGTTGTTGTTATTGCAACTTAGGGAAATTGCTCGAACTACTGGAATAAAATTTTCTGTAACAAGCGAAATGCGAAGTGTAGAAAATCAAGAGTTAGCACAAATTACAAATGTTACAGATTTTGTTATTAGTAGTAATATAACAGCACTAATAACTGCTCAAGTTTCACAAACAAGAGAACAGTTAGTTATTCTAGATACATTGCTTTCAGAAGATGGTTCTGAATTGTACATAAAACCTGTTTTAGGTTATGTACCTTACAATGTGCCTGTGGATTTTTATACTGTTACTGCTTCGGCAGTTCGCTATGGTGAAATTGCTATCGGTTACAAAAAAGTAAAAGCTGATGGGGATTTCGATATAGTTTTGAATCCTGAAAAAAATAGGCCAATAACCTTTAACAAGGATGACAGTTTGATTTTGGTTGCAGAAGATTAATTGTCTTTAGAATAGAAACTTCGCCTTTCTTCATGGCGAAGTTTTTTTATTTTGCAACAATCGTTAGGAGAAAAAGATATGACTAGAAATTATTCGAGTGCATTGTTTACTGATTTTTATGAATTAACTATGGCTCAAGGTTTTTGGCAACAAGGAATGAATAAACCAGCTGTTTTTGATATGTTTTTTCGACGGCAACCATTTGATGGTGGTTTTTCTATTTTTGCAGGTTTAGAAACACTTTTAGAGGCTTTAGAGGAATTTACTTTTTCCGAATCTGATATTGAATATTTGTCTAAGCATGGAATTTTTCAAAAAGAATTTCTTGATTATCTAGCAACTTTTAAGTTTTCTGGGGATTTATACGCTTTAGATGAAGGTTCTGTGATTTTTCCTAATGAACCTATAATTCGTATTCATGCAAGCCTTGTGGAAGCTCAAATTATAGAAGGCTTAGTTTTGAATCATATTAATTTTCAAAGTTTAATAGCCACAAAAACAGCTAGAGTTTGGCTTGCTTCTGGAAAAGGTCATATAATGGAGTTTGGTTTACGCCGAGCTCAAGGTCCAGATGGGGCCATGAGTGCTTCTAGGGCTGCTTTTATAGGTGGAGCTTCTGCAACAAGTAATACTTTAGCAGGAAAACTTTATGATATTCCAGTGCAAGGGACAATGGCTCATTCTTGGATTATGTCTTTTGCTTCAGAATTAGAAGCTTTTGAAGCTTACGGGGATTTATATCCTCAAAAATCAATCTTTTTGATTGATACCTACGATACCTTAAATTCTGGGGTCAAAAACGCGGCTCTAGCTGGAAAAAAACTTGTTAAACAGGGCTATGATTTTGGCGTACGTTTAGATTCTGGGGATATTCAATATCTTTCTACTGAAGTTAGAAAATATTTGGACAAAGAAGGTTTTCCAAATGCAAAGATTTCTGTATCCAATGAACTAAACGAAAAGATTATAGAAACTCTTGTACAGCAAAAAGCCCCTATCGATAGTTGGGGAGTTGGAACTCATATGGTTACTGGTGGAGATGAGGCTTCCTTTACTGGGGTATACAAATTGGCGGCAAGATATAACGGCGAAGGTAATAAAATGGTTGCCACAATGAAATTTTCTGATAACCCAGAAAAAACCACAAATCCTGGAGTAAAAAATCTGTGGAGACTTTACGATTCCGAGGGAATGGCAAAGGCAGACATCCTTGCTTTGGATACAGAAATTATCCAGCCAGGTGAAATGCGTAGATTTTTCCATCCTTCCATTGATTATCGTCAGTTTGCTTTTTCTCCTGCAAAGGTGGAAATGTTGCTAAAAAAACGCCTTGAATCTGGAAAACGCACAATTCCTGCTCCTTCTGCAAAAGAAGCAATTTTTGATGCCAGAGAAAGAGTAAAAACACAGTTAGAAACTATTGATTCAACCTATAAACGTATATTAAATCCTCATATTTATAAAGTTTCACTTACAGAAGAATTAAAAGATTTAAAACTAAGTTTTATCGAAGCAAGGCTTAAATAAAATAAAAAAGTGTACCTTCAAAAGTTCTTTTTTGGGTACACTTTATTTTAAAGTTCTTTTCTTTAAAATAAAAAAAGAGCTGTTCGATACAGCCCTTATCCAATGGAAAACACTTAGACTTTTTTTTCAACGTATCCGCTTCTAAGGCAACGGGTACACATCTTGATTGTCATTGTGGTTCCGCCAATTTCTGTTTTTACAGAAACAATATTAGGTTTCCATATACGGCGTACATGGTTATATGATTTACTAACTTTATTACCGCTTAAGGAACCTTTTCCGCAAATCTCACATCTTCTTGACATACTAAACCTGCCTATAAAATATCTGAAATAATATACTAGCAAAAAAAAAAAACAATGTCAATTAGTAAGCTTTGCTTCTCAATGTGTATTTGAGTTTTTATGTATAATAGCATGTTGCAGTTAATAAGGAACAAATTTTATACAACGAATGAAAATTGGCAAAAAAATTGCTACTTGACATGGATCTTTGTAATTTGATAATATGTTGAAGTTATCATCTTTGATACAACGGGCAATAGCGCAGTTGGTTAGCGTACAAGTCTGGGGGACTTGGGGTCCCGGATTCGAGTTCCGGTTGCCCGATATTGGTCATCCTTTTTAGGATGGCCTTTTTTTGTGTCTAGTAGCTAATAAAAAAATAAAGGCTGCCGAAATGACAGCCTTTGTGGATTTGTACTTTTAGCTGCTAAACTAATTATTTACACGTTCAACATATTCGTTAGTTTCTGTGTTTACAAGAATTTTTTCATCTTGTTTGATAAAAAGAGGAACACGTACAGTTAACCCAGTTTCAGTTACGATTGGTTTTGTTGCACCTGAAACAGTATCGCCTCGAACATAGTTTTCGCTTTCTGCTACTATGAAAACCATTTTTTGTGGAACCTTAACGTCGATTGGATTTTCTTCCCAAATAACGATAGGATATTCTTCACCGTCTTTTAGGTAGTATTTTAGGTTTTCGTTCAATGATTCTGGAACAGATACTGTTTCAAAAGACTGGCTATCCATGAAAATATAGTTTTCGCCGTCATTGTATTGATACTGACAATCTCGAGTTTCGATTTGTGCATCTTCTACCATGTCTGGAGTCTTAATTGTCTGAGTTAGAACAGAACCGTCTTTTAAGTTCTTCATTTTAACACGAGCAAAAGCTGTGCCTTTTCCCGGATTTACAAATTCGCGTTCAACAACAAGATAAGGTGCGTTTTTAATAAGTAAAACGGTTCCCTTTCCGATATCTCCACCTCTAATCATTATAGGTTGCCTCTCTAATTTTTAGTCTTGATTTAATGAATAGAGTATACAAAAAAAAGTAGGTTGTGGCAAGTGTGAGGAAAAAGTGTTAATAAAACAATATTTCATGATAATAAATTTACAAATATTATCGATATTGATTTTCCCCAAAGGAAACAGAACTTTGACCTCTTGTAAGTTCTGCAATATATTTTTCTAAGGTAAAAGCCTTATCTGCTAAAATATAACCTTCTAGGGTAATTTGACCTTCAAATTGCTCAGAAATATTTTCTACTTCTAAGCTTTGTAAAAATCGTTTGGTAACTTCGTAATTTTCGTAATTTATTGTAAAAGAAAAGCATCGCATTAATGCTAAGGTATGAAATTTACTTTGGTATAAAACCGTTTTTGCACTGTCACCGTAGGCTTTTACAAGCCCTCCTGTTCCCAATAATGTTCCTCCGAACCATCGAGTAACTGTAAGAATTATATTGGTACAATTTTTACCTTTTAAAACATCTAAAATAGGGCGACCTGCAGTTCCTGGAGGTTCCCCATCGTCCGACATTCCCATAATTTCAGCTCCTGTACCCACAATAAAGGCGTGTACAACATGGGTTGAATCTGCGTACTTAGTTTTTTGCTCTTTTAATAAAGTTCTTGCTTCTGCTTGGCTAGTTATAGGAAAAACTTCTGCCAAAAATCTAGAGTTTTTTACAATTAATTCAGTGCTAGTATAAGCAGAAAGAACATCCATGCTTTTTCCTTTCCTTAATCTAAATTATTTTGCTCAGAGGAACCACTTTCTTTTTCATCAAAATTTTGGGATTCTGTGGAGGATTCAGTAAGTTGCAAAATAGGCACAGGATTATCTAAAATTTTATAATTTTCTTTTTGGGAAAAACCAGTAAGTTCATCGTAAAAAACAACTAGTCCCGTAAAAATACGAATAATGGAACAATAAAAACATACTGAATAAACTGTGTTGAAAATATTCATTATGGCAGAAAACTTAGCAAAGGTTACATCAGTGGATTGATTGATAGTTGGGGAAAGGTTCCAGTTAATTATTATTGATGTCATATAAGCTAACACACCAACTATAAGCCACCAACCACCACTTTTCAAAAGAAATTTTAGTAAGTGAAGTTTTTTGCCTTTTGTTAGCTTCCAAGATGCAATAAAGGTTTCTTTTAAACTTAGATTCGCATATTCTTGCTTTACAAACCAAATAAAGCCATTAGGAATAATAAAGGCTACAAAAAAAGTAATAACAAGGATTCCGGATAATAAGGGTAAAAGTTTTGCTACATTAAATAAATAAAGAGAAAGGCTATTCATATCCGAAAAATCTAAATCTAAAGGTATAAATAAAAGTCCAAAAATGCTAATAATTGAACTTAGCATTACTAAAACCGTGGCAATAATCAAAGCAAGACCAATATTTTTTTTGAATTGATAAAAAGCAGAAAATATATGCCCTAAAACAGCAGGCTTTTTTCGATGAAGATTTGCTAAAAGGGTAAGATAACCAAGAATCAGCATAACAATTAAGGTGACAAAAAAAAGTAAAATTGCAAAGGGTAGAATAACTGTTCCTGCAAAAATAATAGCTGTAAATATAATAACAGGAACTGAAAAGGAAGTGATTAAAATAATTAGCAAAAGACTGATAATAGCCTTTCCCATATTGTTATGCAAAGACATATTTACATAATCAAGTAATTCTTTATCACTTTTCATATTTTATTCCTTTGTATTTTTCTTTGCTGAATTTGACGCAGAAGTCTTTGGTTTAGTTTTTACTATTTCAAAAGATTCAACTTCCCGTGTTGCAAGTCTTACTCCCTGTGCTTTTAAACCTTTTTCCTCGTAACTCTTAGTTGAAAAAACTTCCTCTGTTATTTTCACTCTAGGCTTTTTCACATAAACAAGTTTAAAGTTGAAATCCTTAATTGTTCCAATATAGAGAATCTCCATTCCATCTGGAGCAATCATGTAATCTCGGTTCATGATATATTGTTCAATACGACATTTTTTTATGTAGGCATATTGAGTTTTAGGATCACGATAAATTACAGTGAACAATACTTTTGAAAGTTCTTCTTTGTCTGCAAGCCCACAATACCACATTCCCGTATCTGCAAAAAGTTTGTCAGGAACAGTCATTACTGTGTAAATACCACTGCGTCGCATAAATAAAATTCTGTCGTAGGGTGTAACTCGACAAATTTCTTCTCCAGAGGAAATCGCTGTTCCCAAATAGCCACCCTTGCTGTCGTAACGCAAAGGTGTATCTCTTTTTACAACTTCTTTTACGTCTACTGCAGAGAATTTTTTAATTTGAGTACGTCGTTTTGTGGTTTCTTCGTCTAAAGTAGCAAGAGTCCCTTCTAGCCAAGAAACTGCATACCCTACAAGATTCTTTAGCAACTTTTCAATTTCTTTTAATCTTTTGTTTATTATTTGAACTTCTTGTCGGTTCTTGTTAATGTCGTAAAGTGAAATACGACGAATTGGAATCTTTAACAAATGACTAACGTCTTCTAAGGTAACTGGGCGAACTAACTCAGCCTTAAATGGTTCAAACCCGGTAATTACTGCCTTGTTCACTGCTGTTTCAGTTTTTTCTTCTTCTATGCGTTTATAAATACGTTCTTCTATAAAAATTCTTTCTAAGGTTCTTAGATGAAGTTTTTCTGTAAGTTGAGCTTTTTCTAGCTCAAGTTCGTCTTTAAGAACACCTACAAGTTTTTTTGAATGGTAGCGAATAACATCGCTTACAGTTAAAACTTGAGGCATATTGTCTTTAATTACAAGCAGATTACAAGAAATAGTTTGTTCACAATCGGTAAAAGCGTACAATGCAGAAACCACATCTTCGGCATAAACACCACGTTGTAGTTTAATTTCAATTTCCACTTTTTCGGCAGTGTAATCTGTTACAGAAGTTGCTTTTATTTTTCCAGCTTTTGCAGCTTTAACAATTGATTCTGTAAGTCTTTCTGAATTAGAACCAAAGGGCAATTCTCGAATAATAATGCGTTTTGGATCACTAGTGTCAAGTTTTGCACGAGTCGTGATTTTACCAACTCCGTCTTGATAATCTGAAACATCGATTAAGCCACCTGTAAAACAGTCTGGATAAAGTTGAAACTTTTCTCCTTTTAGGCATGCTATTTCTGCTTGAATAACTTCTCTAACATTGTGACTAAGAATATTGGTGGACATACCTACCGCAATTCCTTCTGCACCTATTATTAAGACAACTGGTAACTTTGCACGGAAAACTACAGGTTCTTTTCCTCGTCCGTCGTAGGAAGGAACATATTCTGTAATGTTTGGGTTATAAAAAACTTCTTTTGAAAAAGGTTTTAGACGACATTCAATATATCGAGATGCAGAAGCTCCGTCTCCAGTATAAAGGTTCCCAAAGTTTCCTTGTTTTTCGATAAAAAGTTCTTTGTTTGCTAGAACTACCAAAGCTCCACCGATAGAAGCATCTCCGTGGGGATGATATTTCATACATTGACCAACAACATTTGCTACTTTGTTGAATTTTCCATCATCTACTTCAAACAGGGTATGCATTATACGCCGTTGTACAGGTTTAAGTCCATCTTCTATGTCTGGGATTGCTCGGTCACGGATAACGTAACTGGCATATTCAATAAAATTTTTGTCAAATAGATTTTTTACGTAAGCCATATATTTCTTTTCCTAAGCGTCAATTTCTTTTAGCAAATTATTAACGATAAATTCCCTACGGCTAGGAGTATTTTTCCCCATGTAAAATTCCAGCAAATTAGGAACTTCTTTTAAAGCTTTTACTTCCACTGGAACAAGATGCATGCCTTCACCTATAAATTGACCAAACTCGTTGGGACTAATTTCACCTAATCCTTTGAATCGTGTAACTTCGGCGGTGGAACCTAAGGCTTTCATTTCTTTGTCACGTTCAGTTTCTGAATAACAGTAACGAGTTTCTTTTTTTGTTCGAACACGAAATAAAGGCGTTTCCAAAATAAAAACCCTTCCACTTGTAATTAGTTCTTCAAAATAACCTAAGAAAAAGGTAAGCATTAAGTTCCGAATATGAAAGCCGTCGTTATCAGCATCAGTTGCAATTATAATTTTATTGTAACGCAATCCTCCAATGTCGTTTTCTATTCCTAAAGCCATCATTAAATTGTAAAGTTCTGCATTTTTATAAATTTCAGCTCGCTTTTTGCCAAACATATTTTCAGGTTTTCCACGGAGACTAAATATGGCTTGTGTCATGGGGTTTCTACAACCTACCATTGAACCTGATGCTGAATCTCCTTCCGTAATAAAAATCATGGAATTTTCACCTTTTGTTCCGTCATCAAGGTGGTATTTGCAATCCTTTAACTTTGGAATATTTAAAGAGATTTTCTTTGCAGCTTCTTTTGCCTCTTTTTTTACAGCATTTAATTCTGTGCGTAGTCTTTCGTTGGCGGTTATTTTTTGTTCCAAAGCCTTTGCAGCATCTGGATTACGATGAAGCCAATCGTCTACTGCGGATTTAGTTTCGTTTACAATCCAAGATCGAATATCTGTGTTGCCAAGTTTGTTTTTTGTTTGACTTTCAAAAATAGGATCTTTGATTTTTGCAAGAATAGCTGCTGCCATTCCTTCTCTAACGTCTTCGCTTTTAAATTGTTTGCGGAAAAAATCATTTACTCCTTTCAAAAATCCTTCTTTAAAGGCAGAAAGGTGAGTTCCTCCGTCGCTGGTTTCTTGTCCGTTTACAAAGGAAAAATAGTTTTCACCATAGGCATTTGAATGGGTAAATGCAAATTCTAATTTGTCCCCTTTGTAGTATCCCACAGGATAAAGGGAAGCTTCGTCAATTTCACTGTTTAACAAATCCAATAAACCGTTTTGGCTAACATATTCTTGGTTGTTACAGATTAATTTTAGTCCTGCATTTAAGTAAGCGTAGTTCCAAAGCCTTTTGTCTACGAATTCCATGTTGAAATTGTATTTTCCAAAGATTTCTGTGTCTGGTTCAAATTCAATATAGGTTCCATTGGCAACACCAGGTTTTGCTTTGCCTTTTCGCTCAGAAACAAGTGTTCCCCTTTCAAAAACAGCTTCGGCACATTCTCCCTCTCGTACAGAAAGAACTCTAAAATATGAAGATAATGCATTTACAGCCTTTGTTCCGACTCCGTTTAAGCCCACTGAAAATTGAAAAACATCGTCATTATACTTTGCTCCCGTATTTATAATAGAAACACAATCGACAACTTTTCCTAAAGGAATACCTCGCCCGTAATCACGAACCTTTACCCTAGAATTTTTGATTTCTATAACTATACGGTCGCCGTTTCCCATAATAAATTCATCAACGGCGTTATCTACAACTTCTTTTAAAAGAATATAAATACCATCATTTTTATTAGATCCGTCACCAAGACGGCCAATATACATTCCAGAACGCAACCTGATGTGTTCCAATGCACTTAGCGTCTGGATTTTAGATTCGTCATAGACGTTTTTTTTGATTTCTCCACCCATAAGGATTTTATTATAACATAAAAAAAAATACTGCTCAAGAAAGATAAAGATGTAATCTTCTTATTATTTTGTGGTCTAGGATTTTTCAAGGGTATTTTGCAAAGTATTATTACCTCTGTACTAAACCTTTTTTTTTTGGTATTATTTTATGCAAGGATTTTTTTAACGAGGCAAAAACATGGATTCACATGAAATTACAATGGAAAAAATAGTAAGCCTATGCAAAAGAAGAGGCTTTGTTTTTCAATCATCAGAAATTTATGGTGGGCAAGCCGGTGCGTGGGATTACGGTCCTGTAGGAATAGAACTTAAAAAGAATATACAAAACGCATGGTGGAAAGAAATGACTCAGCTGCACGATAATATCGTGGGTTTAGACGCTTCTATTCTTATGCACCCAAGAGTTTGGGAAGCATCAGGTCACGTTGCAAACTTTTCTGACCCTTTGGTAGATTGCAAACAGTGTAAAATGCGTTACCGAGCAGACAATATGGACCAAGAAGCCTTGGCTGCAAAAAAATGCCCTGCTTGTG